>NZ_JBGBPX010000011.1:0-154827 GCF_041107475.1 Rhodanobacter sp. FW021-MT20
GCCGGCGAATCGTCGAAAATCTGTCCTCACGCAGCCACTTTTTCGCCTCGAAAGTTTCTACCGCCCACGCTCCTGGGCCGGTTGGCGCGATCCCGTTGCACCGCGATCCTTCATGACTCCACACGAAAAACGCCGGGCGGTTCGCGCCGCCCGGCGTTCGTTTTCAGCTCAACCGGAAACGATCAGTGCATGATCGTGTTCGGGTCCTGCTTGGCCTTCAGTGCCGCGCAGAGCAGGCTCGACTCGCTGGTCTGGGCCAGACCGCGTGCCGCACCGGCGGCATCGTTCACGCGGGTCTTGAAGAACGCCTGCAGGCGATCAACCTCTTCCTTCGAGCAGCTGCCGCCGGCGGCCAGCATCGGCAGGCGACCCCCTGCGAAGCTGCCGGTACGCGCCAGGATCTGCGGGTAGTGGCCGGTGAACCAGCTCCACAACGCGTCACGCTGGGCACGGGTGTCGCGACCACCGCGCAGGATCGATGCCATCTCGCCCACCTTCACCGACTTGTCCAGCGCGAAGTCACGTGCCTCGTTCGCTAATTCCGGTGTCTGTGCGGCGCTGAGTCCGGCGAGGATGCCGTTGCGCAAGGCCGGGTCGGTGGTCTTGGGCAGTTCGGCGATCAAGGCATCGACGGCGCTCTTGCCATTCGTCTGCACCGCCACGCCCAGCGCATCGCCGAGCAGGTCCGGATCGGCCGCGGCCAGGTTCAGGCGACCATCGGCTTTCTTCTGCAGCGCCGCGTCACCCTGCTTGAGCAAGGCCGCACGCACCTGCGGCACATCGAAATCGAACGCCAACGCACCAGCCAGCGTACTGCGCAGCAACGCATCCCCATCGGACTCGCCCGCTTTGCGCACGTAGCCGAGCTGCTCCAGCCGCGGCAGGTAGGCCGATTCGATCCACGAACGGATATGCGCACGCTGGGCGTCGGTGGTGGCCTCGTGGCGATAGATCCACGCGACCTGGCCGATCGGCGCGGTGGCCACTTCGCTGGTCTTGGAATGGGTCAGCGGCTTCAGCGCCATCAGCATGTCGCCGGCATTCAGATCGCCACGCTTGAAGCTGGCGCTGATCGCGTCGGCATAGGCCAATTGCTCGGTGTCGCTGAGCTTGTCCGCCTGCTTGCTGAGCGCGGCCAGTGCGTGCTTGTCGAGGCTGAAGCGGTAATAGCCGCGACCGTCGGCATTCGGCATCACCCAGGTCGGCTTGCTGGCATCGGTCAGCACCATCGAACCGGTGGCCTTGTCGAGCATGTCGCAAGCCACCTTGCTACCGCCGGCCACGCCGTAGCGCACGCACACCGGGATGCCCCAGATGCGCTGGCTGTCGCCGGTGCTGCCCAGTGGCAGGTAACGGCTCTGCTTGAGTTCCAGCACGGTCTTGCCGTCCTTGTGCTCCAGCCGGGTCTGCACGTACGGCACGCCGGACTGGTTGAGGAAGCTCTTGAACGCGTGCTTGAAGGCATCGCCCTTGCCCGCCGCCGTGGCGATCGAATTCACCAGGTCGCTGGCGGTGGCGTTGCCGAACTTGTGCGCTTGGATATAGGCGCGCATGCCCTTCTGGAAGGTCTTCTCGCCGACGTAGCCTTCGAACATGCCGATGACCGCGGCACCCTTCTGGTAGGTAATGCCGTCGAACGCGGTCATGATGTCGCCGTTGCCGGTGATCGGCTGGCGGATCTCGCGCGCGCTGACCAGGCTGTCGTTGTTCATCGCACCCTCGGCGCCGCGCACGCGATCCAGATCGGCGCGGTATTCCGGATGCACTTCCATCGTCACCTTCTGCTGCATCCAGGTGGCGAACGCCTCGTTGAGCCAGATGTCGTTCCACCACGGCATGGTGACGGTGTCGCCGGTCCACTGGTGGGCCAGCTCATGCGCGGTGACGTTGAAGGAACCGCGCACGTTGCGCGCCGGGGAATCCGGGTCGAGCAATAGCAGCCAGTCGCGGAAGGTGACCAGGCCGGCGTTCTCCATCGCGCCGGCGGAGAAATCCGGTGCGGCGAGCAGGTCGAGCTTGTCCCACGGATAGCCGAAGCCGTAATAGTTCTCCAGCGCGTGGATGATGCTCGGCGTCTCGTCGAGCACGTGCTTCATGCGATGGCCCTCGCCCTTGGCGGCGATGCCGCGCAACTGCAGCGGCTCGCTGCGGTACTTGTCGGGCGAAATGTCCGGGGCCTTCACCACGTCCCACGGACCCACCGCGAAAGCCACCAGGTAGGTCGGCAGCGGCTTGGTTTCGGAGAAGGTCAGCGTCTTCCAGCCCTTGCCGGCGGCGACCTGCTTCACCTGCTTGGTGTTGGCCACGCCGACCAGGTTGTCGGGAATGGTCAGGCTGATGTCGAACGGCGTCTTGAACGAGGGCTCGTCGAAACTGGGGAAGGCGAAGCGCGCGCTGATCGGCTCCATCTGCGTCATCGCGTACGCGTTGCCGGCGTAGTTGACCTTGTACAGGCCTTGCAACTGCTGGTTGAGCGGCGCGGTGTAGTCGAACGTCAGGGTGAGCTGCTGCGGCTTCAGCGTGGTGCCGAAATCGACCCGCGCCACGCCCGCCTTCGGCAGCGACGCGATGTACTTGCCGGTGTGCAGCTTGCCGGCGGCATCGGTGATCGTCACCTTGCTCACCTTCAGGTCGGCGCCATCCAGCCAAAGGTGGTCGGAGGCCTTCTTCAGGTTCAGCTTGATGGTGGTGACGCCGGAGAAATTCGCCTGCGACGGATCGACCTTGAACGCGATGTTGTACGACTCGGGCATCGCCCAGCGCGGCAGTCGCCCATTCGGTGCCTGGTCGGCAGAGGCAGCAAGCGCCGAACCGCAACAGGCGGCCAACGCAGTAAGCAGGAGGGGACGGACAAGGTGACGCATGGCGGATTTCCAGCAACGAAGAAGAACCTTGCACGCTAGATCGGGCATGACTATGGACACAGTGCCAAAAGGCATGCCCGCCCCGGCGCCGACAGCAGACGACCCACCATGCAAGCGATGGCTACCCCATCCGGTGCCAAGCCACTTGCAAGGGCCGGAACCCGCTTGCGACCTTTTCCCTTGCCTGTGGAAGATGGGAGCCGGTGCGCGTACCGGGGATCGCCCATGCATTGTCATGATTGATTATTTCAGGCAAAAGCCATAGATAGGAACTATTCCATTCACTGGCCGGAGCCGACGATGAACCTGCGCGATCTGCATTACCTCGTAGCCCTGGCCGAACATCGCCATTTCGGCCATGCGGCCGAGGCCTGCTTCGTCAGCCAGCCCACCTTGTCCACGCAGATCCGCAAGCTGGAAGACGAGCTGGGCGTGTCGCTGGTCGAGCGCACGCCACGCAAGGTGCTGCTGACCGACGTGGGCCGCGAGATCGCCGCCCGCGCGCGCGACGTATTGAACGACGTGGAGCAGATCAAGGGCATCGCCCGACGCACGCTCGACCCGGAATCGGGCACCGTGCGACTGGGCATCTTTCCCACCCTGGCGCCCTACCTGCTGCCGCACGTGGTGCCGCTGGTGCGCAAGCGCTTCCCGCGACTGGAACTGCTGCTGGTGGAGGAAAAGACCGAGGAAGTGCTGCACCGCCTGCACGAGGGTCGGCTCGACGCCGGCATCGTCGCGCTGCCCGTGCACGAGGACAGCCTGCACGCGGAATTCCTGTTCGAGGAACCGTTCCTGCTGGCCGTGCCGCAATCGCATGCGCTGGCGAAGCTGCCGTCGCTGAAGTTGTCCGACCTCAGCACGCAAAGCCTGTTGCTGCTGGAGGATGGCCACTGCCTGCGCGACCAGGCGCTGGAGGTCTGCCACCTGGCCGGCGCCGGCGAACGCACCGGTTTCCGCGCCACCAGCCTGGAGACGTTGCGGCAAATGGTGGCCGCCGACGTGGGCATCACCCTGCTGCCCACGCTGGCGGTCAAGCCGCCGGTGGCGCAGGCGCCGAACGTGCACCTGATCGAGTTCCGCGGGCATCCGCCGAGTCGGCGCATCGCCATGCTGTGGCGCAAGAGTTCGGCCATGGCGGGCTTTCTCAAACAGCTCGCCGACGTGTTCAAGGAACTGCCGAAAAACCTGCTCGACGCACACAGTGCCGCGTCAACGCCGGTATCGGCCAAACCGGCCAAACGGTCCGCCAGCAAAGCTTCCGGCCATAGTCGCAGTCAATCGTCATGATCGAGACAATCAATTTCATTATGCCTTCGCGCATGGCTACGCTCGGTTAGTCGGGGCTTCGCGCCCTCTCAAGCATTGCCCTCCCAGCCCAACGCCACGAGGTGATGTCATGAGCAACCTGAAAGGCTCGAAGACCGAGCAGAATCTGAAAGACGCGTTCGCCGGCGAATCGATGGCCAACCGTCGCTACCTCTACTTCGCCGCCAAGGCCGACGTGGAAGGCTACAACGACGTTTCCGCCGTGTTCCGCTCCACCGCCGAAGGTGAGACCGGCCATGCCCACGGCCACCTGGAATATCTGGAAACCGTCGGCGACCCCGCCACCGGCCTGCCGTTCGGCGAAACCCACCTGAACCTGAAAAGCGCCGTGGCTGGCGAAACGCACGAGTACACCGACATGTACCCGGGCATGGCCAAGGCCGCACGCGAGGAAGGTTTCGACGAGATCGCCGACTGGTTCGAAACCCTCGCCAAGGCCGAGCGCTCGCACGCCAACCGTTTCACCAAGGCATTGGGCGAAATGGGCTGACTTCCCCGGATCACCGGGTAGGAGCGCACCCTGTGCGCGATGGTCTTGCTTCGATCCGTTCCCGGAGCATCGCGCACAGGGTGCGCTCCTGCCGCAGGGGAAATCGTTCGGGCACGGGGTTCCCGCCGATGTGGGGATGCCGTTGCCCGTGGTTCGCCACGGAGAGACGATGATGGCCGACCCCATCGACGAAACGCGCGAAGGCAATCTCGAAGCGCCCACACGGCACCCGCTGGGCCAGGACGACCCCGCCTTCTGGGATGCTTCCGCGCTGGAAGCGGAAATGGAGCGCGTGTTCAACATCTGCCACGGCTGCCGACGCTGCGTCAGTCTGTGCCATGCGTTTCCTACCCTGTTCGACCTGATCGACGAGTCGAAGACGATGGAGATCGACGGGGTCGACAAGGCCGACTACCCCAAGGTCACCGAGCAGTGCTATCTGTGCGACCTGTGCTACCAGACCAAGTGCCCGTACACGCCGCCGCATCCGTGGAACGTGGATTTTCCGCACCTGATGCTACGGGCCAAGGCAGTCGACTTCCGTGAACACGGCGCGCCGCTGTCGGCGAAGATCCTGTCCAACACGCGTGGCGTCGGCAAGCTGGCTTCGATCCCGGTGGTGGTGCAGACCATCAACGCCGCCAACCGCAACACGACTGCGCGCAAACTGCTGGAAAAGACCATGGGCGTGGATGCCAAGGCGCGCGTTCCGGCCTATCACTCGCCCACGGCGCGCAAGCGGCTGAAGGCACTGGACGGCGCCGGCGAGGCACAACCGGCCGGCCGCACGCGCGGCAAGCTGGCGATCTTCGCCACCTGCTACTGCGACCACTCCGCGCCCGGCGTAGTCGAGGACCTGGCCGCCGTGCTCGCGCACAACGCGATCCCGAACAAGCTGGTCGAACAGGAAAGCTGCTGCGGCATGCCCAAGCTGGAGCTGGGTGACCTCGACACGGTGCGGAAATACAAGGATCGCAACATTCCCGTGCTGGCGAAGATGGCTCGCGAAGGCTGGGATTTCACGGCGGCCATTCCCTCCTGCGTGCTGATGTTCAAGCAGGAACTGCCGCTGATGTTTCCCGACGATGCCGACGTGGCGCTGGTGCGCGACCGCTTCTTCGACCCGTTCGAATACCTCGCCGAACGGCACAAGGCCGGTCTGCTGCACACCGACTTCAAGACCTCACTGGGCAAGGTGGCCTGGCAGGTACCGTGCCATCAGCGCGTGCAGAAGATCGGCCCGAAGACGCGCGACATCCTGCAACTGGTACCGGAGACCGAGATCGTCACCATCGAGCGCTGTTCCGGCCACGATGGCACCTATGGCGTGAAGCACAAGACCTACGCGCTGTCGCGCAAGCTGGCCAAGCCGGTGGAAAGTCGCGTGGCCCAGGCCGAGCCCGCGCACTTCACCAGCGACTGCCCGATGGCCGGCGGCCATATCGCGCACGGGATGGACGACCAGCCGGCGGCGGAGCATCCGCTGAGCTTGTTGCGCAAGGCCTATGGTATTTGAGGAGTGAGTGGAGAGGAGTGAGAGAAAACCCTCGCCACCCACCACGCCACGCTCCGCTTCCGGCTCTATCTCACTCCTCACTCCTCTCCACTCACTCCTCGCTTCCTGCCCTTCTCCACTCACTCCTCGCCTCATGGACAAACTGACCCGCACCGACCTGCTCTCCCTCGAAGCCTACGCCGCGCAACGTGCCGACTTCCGCATCCGCGTGATGGCGCACAAGAAGCAGCGCACCGTACACATGGGCGAGCACCTCACCCTGATCTTCGAAGACCGCCTGAGCATCCAGTACCAGGTGCAGGAGATGCTGCGTATCGAACGCATCTTCGAAGCGGCGGGCATCGACGACGAACTAGGAGCCTACAACCCGCTGATCCCGGATGGCCGCAACCTCAAGGCCACCCTGATGGTGGAATACGCCGACGCGGAGGAACGCAAGCGCGAGCTGGTGCGCCTGCGCGGCATCGAACACGCCATCGTATTGACCGTGCAAGGCCATGCTCCCTCCATCGCGATTGCCGACGAGGACATGGAACGCAGCAACGACGAGAAGACCTCCGCCGTGCACTTCCTGCGCTTCGAGCTGGACGACGCGATGATTGCGGCATGGAATGGCGGCGCCCCCGTCACTGTCGCCTCGACGCTGCCGGCGTTACCGGTGGAAGCCGCGCTCACGCCCGAACAGCGCTGCATGCTGGCCGCCGACTTCGCCTGAGTCGCGCCTGCCTGCGATGTCAGGCGCTCAGCCGGTCCGGCGTCGGCATGCACGTCACGCCAGTGCCTTCCAGCCCGCAATAGCCATGCGGATGCACGGACAGATACTGCTGGTGTTCGTCCTCGGCGAAATAGAACGGGCCGGCCAGCGCAATCTCGGTGGTCACGGTGTCGAAACCCGCGCGCTGCAGTTCCGACTGATAGAGCCGCGCCGAATCCTCGGCCATCGCCAGTTGCGCAACGGTGGACGTATAGATGGCCGAACGGTACTGCGTGCCCATGTCATTGCCCTGGCGCATGCCCTGGGTCGGGTCATGGCTTTCCCAGAACACGCGCAACAGCGCCGGCAGACTGGTCACTTTCGGGTCATAGACCACCCGTACCACTTCCGCATGGCCGGTCATGCCGGTGCAGACTTCGCGATACGTGGGATTGGGCGTGTAGCCGCCGGCATAACCTGCCGCCGTGGTCAGCACGCCGGGAAAATCCCAGAACCGGTGTTCCGCGCCCCAGAAACAGCCCATGCCGAACAGCACCGATTCGCTGTCCGGAAATGCTTCGGACAGCAACGATCGGCCGTGCACATGGTGGCCTTCCCTTGGCAAGATGGCTTGTTCGCGCCCCGGCAGCGCGTCATCGCGGCGTGGCATCCGCTGTTTCCAGGCTCCCACTCCCAACATGGACATCTCCTTGAGTCCTGCGCAATCGTGCGCTCGCCGTCAGTAACGCAGCAGGGCGTGCAGCGGTGTACCGCCCAGCCAGCGGTCGCGTCCGTGCAGGGCGGCCAGTTCGATAACCACGGCTGCACCGATCAGTTCGCCGCCCAGTTGCGCCACCAGTTCCCGGGCCGCCACCAGCGTGCCGCCGGTGGCCAGTACATCGTCGATGATCAGCGTTCTTTCGCCCGCGCACAGTGCCTTGCTTCCCACTTCCAGACGGTCGCTGCCGTATTCGAGCTGGTAATCCGTCCCCAGTACCGGCGGCGGCAGCTTGCCTGCCTTGCGGATCGGCACGAAGCCGGCGCCCAGCTTCAGCGCCAGGGCGGCACCGAAAATGAAACCGCGCGACTCGATCCCGCAGACAGCTTGTACGCACTGCCCCTGCCCCTGCCCCTGCCACGGCTCGGCCAGCGCGTCGATGCAGCGGGCAAACCCCTCGGCATCGGCCAACAAGGGCGACACATCGCGGAACAGCACGCCGGGCCGGGGGAAATCGGGCACGGCGGTGACCAGGTGTTCAAAGGGCGACATGGAACCTCCAGCGGAATATCAGACCACGCGACGACGCGGCCGCAACGTTCCCAGCAGGATACCCGCCAGTGCCAGCAGCAGGCCCAGCCAGTCGCTCGCCGAGGTGACCCGATGGAACAGCAACACATCCAGCACGAAAGCCAGCGCCGGCTGCAACAGCAGCAGCAAACCCACCAGTGACGCCGGCAGCCGCGGCATTGCACGCACCATCAGCAACCACGCCACGACCTGGCCAAAGAAACCCAGGCCCAGCAGCGCACTCCAGTTACGCAGGCCATGCAATGCAAAGCTGTCGCCTTCCAGCCAGCCCCACAGCCATAACAGCAGCGCAGCCAGCAAACTCATCAGGCCCAGAAGCTGTGCCGCCGACAGCTGCGTATGTCCGGACAGGGCGCGACGGAAACTGAGCAGATAAGCGGTATAGGCCAACGCGCTGCCCAGGCCCAGCCACACGCCGAGTCGATGCCGGGCATCGAACATCGACCAGTGCGCGCCCACCAGCAGCCATAACCCCAGCACGGCCAGCAACATGCCCGGTACAAAACCGCGCGCCAATTTTTCCCGATAGAAAACCACGCCGACCAGCGCCAGCAGGAATACCTGCACATTGGTCAACAGGGTTGCCACACCCGGCCCCACCCACAGGATGCTGTGGTGCCACTGCGCCAGGTCGGCGGCAAAGCACACGGCCGGCAGCAGGGCCAGCAGCCAATCGCGCCGGCTGACTCGCTGCCATTGCCCGCGCAAGACCACCCAGCCCAGCAGGATCACGCCGCCGAACAGCATGCGGTAGAACGCCGACACCGTCGGCGCCACCTGCGCCAGCACCACGAAGATGCTGGTGGTGGACAGCAGCATCGCGCCCAGCCCCATGCGCACCACGGCAGCGGGCACCGACAAGGCCTCGGCGCGCGATGGCGCGCTCGTGGAAGTCATCGTCATCGACAGGTCAGCAGGGGGCGGGCTGCAGGTCGTCCGGGGCGTCGCCGGCCTCGTCCAGCGCCTGGCGCGCCTCGACCAGCATCGCCTCGATCTCGCGCACGATGCCCTCGGCCGCAGGCAGGCTCGATTCGGGCACCAGCACCGTCATGTAGTCGCGCGCCGGCAACTGGCCAACCGCACCCATCAGGTATTCGCCGCCGATGAAGGCCGGAATCTCCGCCCGTTCCAGTGCATCCTTCACCAGATGGGCGTCGAACAGGTTTTCGGCTCGATAGGCAATGCGCATGACTGCACGCTACCCCGGCCACCCGGGCTCCGCAAGCAAGCCGGTCCAGAACGCACGAATCCCCGCCACGCCCTGTCCGCCAGCCTGCCGCGCGATCTCCATCTGAGCCGGCGCGACACCGCCCAGCGCGTAGACCGGCAATGCCGCCGCCTCGACCAGTTCGCCAAAGCGTGCCCAGCCCAACGGTGAAGCCTGCGGATGACTGCGCGTGGCCGCCAGCGGCGACAAGGTGGCGAAGTCGGCACCAATCCGCACCGCCTGCGCCAGTTGTGGCGCATCGTGGCAACTGGCGCCCACCGGCTGACTCCACGGCAACGGACGTTCGGCCAGCGTCGACAGTTGGGCGGTCTTCAGATGTACGCCCACGCCCGGCCCCAGCTGGCGGGCGCCCTCGATATCGGCATTGAGCAGCAGTTGCGCGTCGTGCGCACGCGCCGTCGGCAGCAACCGGGCGGCCAGTTCGCGTACCGCTGCTACCGGCCATGCCGGCAAGCGCAGTTGCAGCAAGCGGGCACCTTGCTCGATAGCTTCACTGACCCGGCAGAAAAGGGATTCGGCAGCCGTTGATGGCAGGTCGGCCGGCGTGATCGGGTAGCGCGACGGCAGGCGTAGCGTCTGCAGGATGGCGCGGTCGGCGGGCGCCAGCATTGTCGGATCCACCTGCCGCGGCTCACACCACTGCAAGGCCTGGTTGTCCAGTGAGGCCGGCGCTCCCTGCCAGCGGGTGACCTGCCAGACATCGAGGTGCAGGCCACGTTCGCCGTAAGCCCACGGCACCCGGGTCAGCGGTGTGCAACTGAGCGGGTCGATCTCGATGCCCAGCTCCTCGCGCAGTTCACGCGCCAAGGCAATCAGCGGGGTTTCACCGGGCTCGAGTTTGCCGCCGGGAAATTCCCACAACCCGGCCAGATGCTTGCCGGGCGGCCGCTGTGCCAACAGCACGCGGCCATCCGTATCGCGCAGCGCGCCGGCCATCACGTGCATCGGCGGCAGGCGCGGCGTCATGCGATGAAGGCTCAGGAGCCGTGGACGTATTCGACCATGTCGAAATCGTAGGCGTGCTCGGCATCCTTCTTGTGATGCGTACGCGAAACCTCGGTCCACTCGCTGAAATGCACGCCCGGGAAGAAGGTGTCCGCGCCATCGATCGCGGCGTTCACCCAGGTCAGGTACAGCCGGCGAGCGAACGGCAGCGCTTCGCGGAACACCTGGCCGCCGCCGATCACCATCAGGCCGGTGCCGCCGCAGCGGGCCTGCGCCTCGTCGATCGAACGCACGGTGATCTGGCCGGGGAACGGCGCCTCGTGCTTGCGCGACAACACCAGGTTGGTGCGGTCGGGCAGCGCCTTGCCGATCGACACGGCCGTGTTGTAACCCATCAAGACGTACTTGCCGGTGGTGAGCTGCTTGAACCAACGCAAGTCATCCGGCAAATGCCAGGGCAGCTCGCCCTTGCGGCCTATGGCCAGATTCTCATCCAGCGCTGCGATCAACGAAATGGCCATCGGTGCTCCAGTAAAACCTGAAAGTGGGGTAGATCGAACGGCACATGTGGCGGCAGCACAGCCACCTCATCCTGACCGGGTATTGTATAGCGAGTCAGGAGGACGAACGAGCATGGCCATGGTAACGGGATTCCTTGTCGCGGCGGCGCTGGCCGCCGGTCCATCCGCCACACCGCTGGCGTCCGCCCAGGTGGTGCCTACCACCTATGAGGCGGGCCATTTCTATGCCACGCCGGAAACGGCCGATGGGCATCGACTCAGACTGCAGGTCGATACCGGCGGTGGTGGCAACGCGACGATGTACTGGATCAGCGCTGCGGCGGCAAAACGGCTCGGCCTGAAAACCGCCAATTGCCTGCTGGACAAGCAGCCGACCCCGGTGGCGCCACTACCCGATTACCGCCCCGGACACGGCCTGCCTCCGCCGGCACCCAACCCGTGCGGAAACGCGCTGCTGGTAGCACCCAAGGGAACCGGCGATGCAGATGGGCAACTGGGCGGCGCGTATCTTTCGGGTGGTCTCGCCTGGACTTTCGACTACCCGGCGAAACGACTGATTGCAGAAGGTTCGGCATGGCGTCCCGATGCCCGCGCACACGCCACACCACTGGGGTTCCAGCGCGACGACAAAGGCGAAATGACCGACGGTTTTGCCCGCATTACCCTCCACGTCGACGGCCAGCCGCTGGAGATGCTGCTGGATACCGGCGCCACGGCGCATCCTTCGGCCGCTGGAGAAAAAGCCAGTGGCACACCGACGGTCAACGGCATTGGCGTCGCCAGCTACATCACCACCAGTGTGATGAATCGCTGGCACAAGGCGCACCCGGGCTGGCGCGTGGTGGCGAAGGGTGACGATTTGGCCGGTGCCAGGTACGCGGCAAGGTTGATCGAAGTGCCGAAGGTGGATATCGCCGGCTGGACAGTGGGCCCGGTGTGGTTCACCGAGCGCCCCGATACGGCCTTCCACGATTTCATGTCGAGCATGATGGACAAGCGTGTCGAAGGCGCCGCCGGCGGCAACATCTTCCAGCACTTCGTGATGAGCATCGACTACCCGCACACCACCGCGTATTTCCGCTGCGTGCGCGGCTGCAAGGCCGTCGCTACACCGCCACCGGCGCCTTGATCGCCGGGTACGGATCGTAGCCTTCGATGGCGATGTCCTCGTAGCGGAAATCTTCCAACGCGCGCACGTCCGGGTTCAGCACCAGCCGCGGCAACGGTCGCGGCTCACGCGTCAGTTGCAAGCGCGCCTGCTCGACGTGGTTGTTGTACAGGTGCGCATCGCCCAGCGTGTGCACGAAATCGCCCACGCCCAGTCCGCACACCTGCGCCACCATGTGGGTGAGCAGCGCATAGCTGGCGATGTTGAACGGCACGCCGAGGAAAATGTCGCCGGAACGCTGGTAGAGCTGGCAGCTCAATTTTCCATCAGCGACGTAGAACTGGAACATCGTGTGGCACGGCATCAGCGCCATCTTCGGCAGCTCGCCCACGTTCCAGGCGCTGACGATCAGGCGGCGCGAATCGGGGTTGCGACGGATCTCGTCGACCACCCAGCGGATCTGGTCCACCGCGCCGCCATCGGCGGTCGGCCAGCTGCGCCATTGCTTGCCGTAGACCGGCCCGAGGTCGCCGTTCGCGTCGGCCCATTCGTCCCAGATGCTGACGCCGTGTTCCTTCAGATACGCGATGTTGGTATCGCCACGCAGGAACCAGATCAGCTCGTGCACGATCGACTTCAGGTGCAGCTTCTTGGTGGTGACCAGCGGGAAGCCATCGTTGAGGTCGAAACGCATCTGCCAGCCGAACACGCTCTTCGTGCCAGTGCCGGTGCGATCGGATTTTTCGGTGCCGTGGTCGAGGACGTGGCGTAACAGGTCGAGATAGGCGCGCATGGGCCAAGGATAGCCGATAGGCACATGACAACGGTCACTCGCGGCGTGCCGGGCACCGGCCTAGACTCGGGCTTTTCCAGGCACGGGACACACGTCATGGCGCAGTGGTACTTCAGTTACGGCAAGAACACCCCACGCATCGGCCCGCTCGACGACGCGGCCGCCCGCGCGCAGGCGCAGCGCCAGCCCGGCGGCTACTGCTGGCGCGAGGGCTTCGCCGAATGGATCCCGATTCGCGATGCTTCCGAGCTGTCCGCCGCGGGCACGAACCTTGGTGCGACGCTGGCGCCGCCACCGATGCCGACCGGTGCAGGCGGCAGTGCCGACGAGATCGATTACCGCATCGTCGGCCACGACATGCAGTTCGTCGAGATCGAGCTGGACCCGGGCGAGAGCGCGGTCGCCGAGGCCGGCGCGCTGATGTACAAGGAATCGGCCATCCAGATGGACACCGTGTTCGGCGACGGTTCCAGCAGCAGCGGCCAGAGCGGTAGCGGCCTGATGGACAAGCTGCTTTCTGCCGGCAAGCGCGTGATCACCGGCGAAAGCCTGTTCACCACGGTGTTCACCCACACCGGCAGCGGCAAGGCCAAGGTGGCCTTCGCCGCGCCCTACCCCGGCACGGTGATGGCGATGAAGCTGTCCGACCACGGCGGCCGGTTGATCTGCCAGAAGGATTCGTTCCTGGCCGGCGCACGCGGCGTGCGGCTGGGCATCTTCTTCCAGCGCAAGATCCTTACCGGTCTGTTCGGCGGCGAGGGCTTCATCATGCAGAAGCTGGAAGGCGACGGCTGGGTGTTCGTGCACGCCGGCGGCACCATGGTGGAGCGCGAACTGGCGCCCGGCGAACGACTGGATGTCGACACCGGTTGCGTGGTGGCCTTCCACGACACGGTCAGCATGGACGTGCGCCCGGTCGGCGGCATCAAGAGCATGCTGTTTGGCGGCGAAGGCGTATTCCTCGCCACGCTCAGCGGACCGGGCAAGGTCTGGTTGCAATCGCTGCCGTTCTCGCGCCTGGCCGGACGCATGCTGGTCGCCGCGCCGCAAGGCGGCGATCAGCGCCGCGGTGAGGGCTCCATCCTCGGTGGTCTCGGCGACCTGATCGGCGGCGACCGCAACTTCTAGCCTCGCGCCTTTCTCCCTCTCCCTCTCCCCTCCGGGGAGAGGGTCGGGGTGAGGGGCCAACCTCGCGGCGATGTAGCTACGCAGCGACACTCCGCCCGCAACACGTCCGCGAGCACCCGCCCCTCACCTCAGTCCTCTCCCCAAAGGGGAGAGGAAGCAAAGCATCACCCGCCGACCTTCGCCAACGGCAGGAGCGGTGCCCGCCGCGACATCCACAACAGCACCAGTCCCACCGCGATCAGCGGCAGCGATTGCATCTGTCCCATCGTCACCCAGTGCGTGCCGTACAGGTAGCCGAGTTGCGGATCGGGCACGCGCACAAACTCCACCGCGAAGCGGAACACGCCGTACATCAGCGCGAACAGGCCGGAGATCAGGTAACGCGGCCTGGGCTTCATCGACACCAGCCACAGCACCGCGAACATCACCACGCCCTCCAGCGCCAGCTCGTACAGCTCGGACGGATGCCGCGGCAGGCCGCCGTAGCGCTGCATCAGCGACGACCAGGCCGGATGCGCGGCAACGTATTGCAGATCTTCACCACGGGCCTCCGGGAAAATCATCGCCCACGACACCGTGCCGGGCTTGCCCCAGAGTTCGCCGTTGATGAAGTTGCCCAGCCGTCCGAGGCCCAGGCCGATCGGCACCAGCGGTGCCACGAAATCCATTGTGTCGAAGAAATGCAGCTTCTGCTTGTGCGACCACCACAGCGCGGCCACCAGCACGCCAAGCAGGCCGCCGTGGAAACTCATGCCGCCATCCCACACCTTGAACAGCGCCAGCGGCGTGGTCCAGATCCAGTGCAGGCCACCGGCGTAATAGAACAGCATGTACCAGATGCGACCGCCGATGATCACGCCCATCATGCCGTAGAAGAACAGGTCGCTCAGTGCATCCCGGGTGACCGGCAGGCGGCCGCGCCGGCGCCGGTATTCGCCCAGCACGATCGCGCAGAGGAAGCCCAGCAGGTACATCAACCCGTACCAATGCACCTGCACCGGCCCGAGGTGGAAAGCCACCGGATTCAAGTGAACAACGTAAGGCTGCGACATGGGCCATCCGGACGAGGCAAAGACCGCAGTTTAGCCGCAGCGGCCTACCTGCGGCGGCACAAGCGACCATAAGCCTCAGGCTTGGTTACACTGGAGCCGGGTTGGCCGCATTCGGCTGGGGAGTCGATTGCCACGGAATGGCCATGCCCCAACCACATCAGGGGAAATCGATGTCCACCTTCGCAATGCGAGCCATGCTGGCCGCGGGCTGCCTGCTGCTGTTCACCACGACCGTCGCGGCCACGCCGCAGCTCATTCCCGTAGAAACTTTCGCCCGCCACGCCAGCGTGCTGATGCCGCGGCTGTCGCCCGATGGAAAGTACGTGGCCTTGCGCATGGATGACGGCGACGAACACGCACTCGTCGTCTATCAGATCAGCGACATGAGCCATCCGGTGAGCATGCTGCGCATGCCCAAGTTCCAGCTGCCCGTCGACATCGCCTGGGTCGGATCGACCCGATTGATCGTGGTCAAGGGGCGCGAATTCGGCTCGATCGGCAAACCGGAAAGCACCGGCGAAATCCTCGCCACGGATGTCGACGGCAAGCACCAGGACTACCTGTTCGGTTACAAGGGCGGCTACGGCAGTCGCGCCGACACACGCAATGGCGACCACGGCTGGGGCTCGATCGACGGCCTGCCCGAGCCTGCCAACAATCATTTCTACATGGGTGCCCAGCTCTGGAACAGCGACAACCACAGCTGGCTGTACGACGTCGATGCGGTGAAGAACACCCGGCATCTGATCGGGGATATCGGCGTGAACGGGCTGGATTTCACCGTGGGCCCCGACGGCAAGGCCCACTTCGCCTACGGCACCAACAACGACTTCGATTACGTGGTCTACCACCGCCAACCCGACGGCTGGGCGCCCTATGCCGGGAAGCTACCCGGGCACAGCCTTGCCCCGATCCGCTTTGCGCCCGACCACCAGCACATCTACGCCTATGACAGCGATCACGGGGCCCCGGCCGACCTGATCGAACAAGACGAAAATGGCGGCGATCGCAAGGTACTGGCCAAGGCCGGTTTCGGCAGCATCGGCGACCTGCAATGGACGGCGCCGCCGTTGCAGCCCTTCGCTGCCATCAGCGATACCGGCACGCCGCAAGTCACCTACATCCAGCCAAACCTGCCCGCCGCCAAGTTGTATCGGGCGCTGAGCCTGAAGTTTCCCGGCGAGTTCGTCGACTTCATCAACTTCAGCGAAGACGGCAAAGAGCTGCTGTTTTCAGTCAGCAGCGATCGCGATCCCGGCACGTATTACCTGATCGACACGCAGCACTACAAGGTCCTCAAGCTGTTTTCCGTGGCGCCATGGATCAACCCTGCGCAGATGGCCGAACGCATACCGATGCACTTCAAGGCCAGTGACGGCCTCGAACTGGAAGCCATCCTCACCGTTCCCAACCATGTCCCCATGAACAACCTGCCGATGGTGCTGCTGCCCCACGGCGGTCCCCACGGCATCAGCGACACCTGGTTTTTCGACGAGGATGCGCAGTTCCTCGCCAGCCGCGGCTATCTGGTATTGCAGGTGAACTACCGTGGCTCCGGCGGTCGTGGCTACGCCTTCAAGGAAGCCGGCTACCTGAAGTGGGGCACGCGCATCCAGCAGGATCTGATCGACGGCGTGAAGTGGGCGGAGGCGCAGCACTATGCCGACCCCAAGCGGGTGTGCGTCTACGGCGCCAGTTTCGGCGGCTACTCGGCGATGATGTCGGTGATCCGCGCGCCGGGCCTGTTCAAGTGCGCGGTGGGTTACGCCGGCATCTACGACCTGGCGATGATGTACAAGAAGGGCGACATTCGCGAGCGCGCCGCAGGTCGGAGTTACCTGCGCACGGTGATTGGCAGGAACGATGCCGATCTCGATGCCAACTCGCCGGACAAGCTGGCCGACCGCATCGACGTACCCGTGCTGCTGGTGCACGGCAAGGACGACCAGCGCGCCCCGTTTGCCCAGGCCAAGGCCATGCGCGATGCACTGGAAGCCGCCCACAAGCCCTTCGAATGGCTGGTCAAGCCCGGCGAGGGCCACGGTTTCTACAGCGAAAAGGACAACGTGGATTTCCTCAACCACCTGCAGGCCTTCCTCGCCAAGTACATCGGCCCGGGCGCGGAGCCCGCCAACTGAGCCTGTTCTCACGCAGGAAATTCCCGGCCAGCCGCATGATGTCGCGGCTGGCCCTTGCCCTCGCAACCCGCACCCGGTGGCGCTGAGCACGTAACAAAAGTTCCGGACCGCACGTATGTGCGTTCGGTCTCGGTTGCTTTTCGGCATCACTTTGCCTTAACGTCGGGATTACATCGTCTTTCCCCCAAGCTCGACGATGCCATGTACGCATGTTCCTTTCCCCAAGGGCTGCGTGCCACTCAAAAGACGTGTCCTGATACCCGGCCCAACGGCTGGCTCGGGCCATTTTTGTTCGGAGTTTCCATAACAATGAAGCAGAAGACTTTGCTGGCTACCGCCATCACGGCGGCGCTCATGCTGCAAGCGTGGGCGGTTTCGGCGCAGGATGCGTCCCCGGCGCCAGCCCAGACCACCGACAGCAGCGCCCCCAGCGCCGCCAAGGCCAAGAAGCTCGAGACAATCACCGTCACCGGTTCGCGCATTCGCAGCGTGGACGTCGAAACGGCACAGCCCATCGTCTCGATGAGCCGCAAGCAGATCGAAGCCACCGGCCTGACCAACGTCAGCGACGTGCTGCAGCGCATCGTGTCGGCCAACACGCCGGACATCACCCCGGAAGACACGCTGTCCTCGGGCTCGTCCGTCGGCGGCACCTACACCAGCCTGCGCAACCTCGGTTCGCAGCGCACCCTGGTGCTGGTCAACGGCCGTCGCTGGAGCACCGACATCAACGGCCTGACCGATCTGTCGACGATCCCGACCTCGATCATCGAGCGCATCGAGATCCTGAAGGACGGCGCCTCGTCAATCTACGGTTCGGACGCCATCGGCGGCGTGGTCAACATCATCACGCGTGACCATTACAACGGCGCCGAAGCCAACGTCTACTACGGCCAGAACCAGAAGGGCGACGGCCAGCAGCAGGCCTACGACATCACGTTCGGCACCAGCACCGACAAGTCGAACACCGTCTTCACCGCCAGCTACCGCAACGAAGACGCCATCTGGGACAGCAAGCGCGAGCTGACTCGTACCGGTTACGGCCCGCGTCACCCGGAAGACGGTTTCTACACCGGCCCGTGGGGTCGTGTGGTTGATCCGAACGACAAGTCCAAGAGCTATGTCATCAACCATGGCGCCACCGACTCGTCGAACTTCGCGAACTACCACTTGTACGATCCGAACAGCAACGCGGACAAGTACAACACCAATCAGGACATGACGTATCGCGCGCCCTCGCGCCTGAAGAACCTGTTCGCGCAGGAACGCTACAACCTGACCGATAACATCACGTTGCATGCCACGGGCAGCTACAGCGAGCGCACCTCGTCCTCGCAGCTGGCCGGCTATCCGTTCCAGACGAACGGCAACCAGATCGTGAAGATCTCCGGCCAGAACGCCTACAACCCGTTCCCGGGCCAGGACGTGTCATTCTTCCGCCGCACGGTGGAAATGCCGCGTATCACCAACAGCACCGCCAAGATGTCGCACTTCGACGTCGGCGCGGAAGGCTTCTTCGGCCTCGGCGACCAGGAGTGGAGCTGGGACGCGAACTACAGCTACTCCAAGGCTGACATCAACCAGCGCACCACCGGCAACATCAACCTGGTGAACGCCGCCAAGGCACTCGGCCCGACCGCCATGGTCGACGGCCAGGTGGTCTGCGCCAACGCCGACGATCGCGCCGCTGGCTGCCTGCCGTGGAACATCCTGGCTGGCCCCGGTGGCACCTCGCAAGCGGTGATGAACTACGTCAACACCGTGGAGCAGGCTTCGGCCCAGAACACCACGCGTGACTTCACCGCCAATGTCAGCGGCGGTCTGTTCGATCTGCCGGCCGGCACCGTGAATCTGGCCGTGGGCGTCGAGCATCGCCGCCTGGCCGGCTCGTTCACGCCGGACCAGTTCGCTTCCTCGGGCTACTCCACCGACCTGGCCAGCGCACCGACCGTCGGCAAGTACACTGCCAACGAGGCCTACGCCGAGCTCGACGTGCCGCTGCTGCAGGGCCTGCCGGGCGCGCAGGAGCTGGCCGTCAATATCGCCAGCCGCTACTCGCACTACAGCAACTTCGGCAGCACCACCAACAACAAGTACAGCTTCCGCTGGAAGCCGATCAACGACCTGCTGGTCCGCGGCACCTACGCCGAGGGCTTCCGCGCGCCGACGCTGAGCGACTTGTACGGTGGCACCGGCCAGAGCTTCGAAACCTTCCTCGATCCGTGCGACAGCGCCTACGGTGCGGCATCGACCAACCCGTCGGTGGCCAAGGCTTGCTCGGCTGCAGGCGTGCCGGCCAACTACCGCCAGGTCGACGCCTCCGGCAAGCAGATCGCCAGCAATGCCGGCGGCCAGACCCCGACGCCGTTCCTGTCGGGCTCCAACGCCGAGCTGAAGCCGGAAACCTCCACCACCCGCACGCTGGGCCTGGTGTACAGCCCGCACTTCGTGCAGGGCCTGGACTTCTCGCTGGACTACTACAACATCCGGATCAAGAACACGATCCAGTCGGTGCTGGCGTCGGACATCCTGAACTACTGCTACATCCAGAACGATCCGAGCTTCTGCGGTCGCTTCACCCGCAACAGCAGCGGTGTCATCACCAACCTGAACGAGAGCCTGGCCAACCTCGGCGAGCTCAAGACCGAAGGCTACGATTTCTCCGCGCACTACCGTCTGCCGCAGATGACCGCCGGTCAGTTCGTGGTGTCGCTGGACAGCACCTACCTGTCCAAGTACGACATCACCAACGGCCCGGGCCAGCCCACCGAAGGTCAGGCCGGCATGATCGCCGGTACCAACGGCCTGTTCCGCATTCGCGCGAACGCGTCGCTGGACTGGAGCTACGGCAACTTCGGCGCCACCTGGACCGTGCGTTACTACTCGGGCCTGCGTGATGTCTGCTGGGATGCGACCACCGAGTGCAACGAGCCGAACTACACCAACCCGTGGATCGGCACCACCGGCGCCAGCAGCAAGGGCGCAGTGGCGTTCAATGACGCACAGTTCCGTTACAAGCTGCCGTGGAACGCGTCGTTCAGCGTTGGCGTGAACAACATCTTCAACAAGAAGGGTCCGTTCTACTACAACGTCACCAACGCTGGTCAGGGCGAAGGTCCGTACCTGCCGTCGTTCGACATCGACCGTTACTTCTACGTGTCGTACAACCAGAAGTTCTAAGCTCTCCGGAGCCGGACTTCCCGGAAAGGCGGGCCCGCAAGGGCCCGCTTTTTTTGTGGCTTTTCGCGATGCAGGGCGCGCTCCGGCAACAACAGGCACATCACCCCATGAATCCTTTTGCGCCGCCAGCGACTCCATCGGATGCCGGACCTTCTCGGCGCACTCTTACGGAGATATGCATCATGAACAGCACCCAGCTTCTCAAGACAGCCCTAGCCGGCGCCCTGACGCTTGGCATGGCATCCGTCGCCACCGCGTCACCCGCTTCGATGCAGATGACGCCGGCACAGATGAAGATGCAGCAGGCCCGGCTGATGGCCATGGTGAAAAAGGATCACATGCAGCTGTGCTATGGCATCAATGCCGCGTACAAGAATGACTGCAAGTCGGTAGGGCATTCCTGCGCAGGCCAGGACAGCAAAGCGCGTGACCCGAACTCTTTCGTAGCCGTTCCGGCGGGTCTGTGCGAGAAAATCGACGGCGGTGTCGTGAAGGCCATGTAAGGCCAACGCGCCGTGTCGATCTCATCTGCCATTGCCACGGGCGCCCGTCCGATGCCGGCTTCAGCCGGCATCGGCTTGCGTGCTCCGCACATCTACCGCGTTCTGCGTGAACGACCCCGCGTGCCGTGGTTCGAGATACATAGCGAGAACCTGTTTGCCGCCGGCGGAAGCCTGCATCAGGCGATGGAGAGCATTCGCGCTGACTACCCGCTGAGCCTGCATGGCGTGGGGCTATCGCTGGGCTCTGCCGATGCGCTGGACGCGGCGCACCTGACGCGGCTGGCGGCGCTGGTAGACCGCTACCAACCGGCGCTGGTATCCGAACACCTGTGCTGGAGCGCCGTCGGCGGCCGGCACAGCAATGACCTGCTGCCCTTGCCGTTTACCGAAGAAACGGTGACCTTGCTGGCCGCACGGATCAGCCAGGTCCAGGACGCGCTGGGACGCGAGCTGCTGGTCGAGAACGTTTCCACCTACCTGCGCTTTCGTGAAGGTGATTACACCGAATGGGAGTTCGTCGCCGAAGTGGTTCGGCGCAGCGGTTGTGGCCTGCTGTGCGACGTCAACAACATTTACGTCAACAGCGTGAATCACGGCTTCGATCCACGCGTCTATCTGCACGCCCTGCCCCACGATGCGATACGGGAAATCCACCTGGCCGGCTTCACGCGCAAGGACGAACTCGCGGTACCACTACTGATCGACACACATAGCCGTCCCGTGGACGACGCAGTGTGGGCTTTATATGCGGAGGCGATAGCGCGCTTTGGACCGGTTCCGACGCTGATCGAGTGGGATCAGGATATTCCGGAGCTGGAGGTGCTGCTGGCCGAAGCGGCTCGTGCAGAGGGGATATTGCATGCACATCGCACCCTCGCTGCTTGACCTGCAAACCGACTTTCTGGCGGCACTCTACGGCGATCAGGAAGCCACTATCGCCGATCAGCTTGTCGGTGCCGGACTTGCCCCCGCGGCCCGGTTACGCATCTATCGCCATAGCACCGAGCAGATTCATCTCGACGCGCTGCGCACCATCTATTCGGCGCTGTCCGCGCTGGTGGGCGAAGCCTTTTTCGAGCAAGCCGCTGCGGCCTATCACCGCGGGCATCCGTCCTGCTCGGGCAATCTGCAGGCCTTTGGCGAACACTTTCCCGATTTTCTTGAAGGGCTGCCAAATACACGAGCGCTGCCCTATCTCGGCGATGTCGCGCGGCTGGAATGGCGTCGTCAGGTGGTGGCATTGGCCGCCGAATACGACTCCTTGTCCCTCGCCGACTTCGACACTGTCCTGGCGGCGGCGGAAGGAGCCGTGCGGATAACGTTTCAACCCGGCATGCAATGCTGGATCAGCCCATACCCCGTGCTCGCGATCTGGCGCTACGCCACCCAGCCCACGCCAGAACGCCTCGTGCTGTCGACATCAGGCGACCACATGGTGCTCTGGCGCAGCGAAGTCGATGTAGCCATGGCGGGCGTCGATGTGGCCAGCTTCGCCTGCATCGACGCACTCGTCCGCGGCGACACGCTGGACACGGCCTACGCCCTGGCCCGTGCACTGGACCCGGCGTTCGATTTGCCGACCTGCATCACCAGTCTGGTAGACGCAGGATTGGTCACAGCCATCACCCCGTCTCGACTCATGGAGCATGCAGCATGCGCCGACTTCAATCGCTGATTGCCGGCTACATCGACAGTACACACATCGCCGCCAACGGACTCGGCCCAATCGTCCTGCTGCTCATGCGCGTGTGGGTCGCGCTGGCGTTCTGGCATGCCGGACTGGTCAAGTTCGATGATCCCTACGGCACGAAATTCCTGTTCAACACGATGTATCAGGTTCCGCTGCTCTCGCCTGATACAGCCGCCCTCCTCGGCACCTGGATCGAACTGATAGCACCATGGTTGCTGGGTCTGGGCCTTGCCGCACGGCCAACCGCGGCGTTCCTGTTCGTCTACAACATCATCGTGGTGATCTCGTATCCAAGCCTGTGGCCACGCGGCTTCTGGGCCGGCCTGTTCGGCGGCGATTTTAACGACCACAAGATCTGGGCCATGATGTTGCTGGCGGTGATCGCGTGGGGACCGGAAAGACTGTCGCTCGATCACGGACTGGCCCGACTCTGGTCGAACGCGAGCCGCTCGCGGCCGGGACGTTCATGACGACACGACACCCGCCATGTCAAGCTTCGAACCACGCTTGGATCCTTTCCGGCACAAGCAGCCTCTATCAAGTAAACGCCACTCACGCGGTAGCATCGAACAACCTGCGCAGACACCTCATGCGACACGACCCCATTCTGCTGGAATCCGCACGCCAGGGCGACTTGGTCGCGGTGGAGCGTCTGCTGGCCCAGTGCCGCCCCGAGCTGCGCCGGATCGCCCAGTCGCAGTGCGCCAGCAGCGTGGACCCGGACGATGCAGTGCAGGAATCGCTGTTGCTGATCTTCCGGCGCATTGGTGCGCTGCGCACCATTGCCGCATTCCCGGCCTGGACGTTTTCGATCGTGCGGCGCGAGTGTCATCGCCTGTGGCGTGCCATGCACGGCGAAACCCACCTGCCGGAAGACGACGACCACCCGGTATTCACCTACACCGATCATTACGAACTGCGTCGCGATCTGGCTGCTGCCATCCAGTCGCTGCCAGACAAATATCGCGAAGCCATTATCCTGCGCGACTTCGAGGAATTCTCGATCACCGAGATCGCCGACCAGTTGCTGCTGACGCGGGAAGCCGTCAAGAGCCGCATTCACCGCGGCCGGCAGATGGTGCAGGAGTATCTGAAAGACTGATCTTCTTGCAGCGTGGCGCCAAGGCCACGAGGTATCTCCGTCAATTCGGTCCAGTCAGAACCGGAGCTTCCCCCCCGGAGACGAACCGCCCGGGATAATTTCGTATCGAAAATGCGCACGGAAAACGATCCGCGGAATCTGTCGCCTGCGCGGCGGCTCACCCAAGCCAGAAAAACAAAGGCCAGCAACGAGTTGCTGGCCTTTGAAAGATGGCGCCCGAAGTTGGACTCGAACCAACGACCCCCTGATTAACAGTCAAGTGCTCT
Source organism: Rhodanobacter sp. FW021-MT20 (assembly GCF_041107475.1). Classification (NCBI taxonomy): domain Bacteria; kingdom Pseudomonadati; phylum Pseudomonadota; class Gammaproteobacteria; order Lysobacterales; family Rhodanobacteraceae; genus Rhodanobacter; species Rhodanobacter sp. FW021-MT20. The sequence goes on from NZ_JBGBPX010000011.1 coordinate 23,857, forward strand.
AACCAGCTGAGCTATTCGGGCGGGGCGAGCTGCGTAGTTTGCGCAACGTGCCGCGAACTGTCAAGACGTTCGCGGCACATCCGGCACCGGTTCGCAGCTCGGCAAGCGTTACTGGGCCTCAACCGGCCCGAACCCGATAACACGGTTCGTAGGCCGTGCCACCCGGCAGCTTCATCCGATGTTGCACCACGAAGGCCTGCAGCAGCGCGTCCAGCGCCTGCATGATGTCCTTGTCGCCGTCGATGTCGAACGGACCACCCTCGCGAATCGCGCGTACGCCTTCATCCTTCACGTTGCCGGCCACGATGCCCGAGAAAGCGCGGCGCAGGTCAGCGGCCAGCTCGTGCCGCGGACGACCATGGCGGATGCTCAGCTCGCGCATCGCCGCGTGGGTCGGCCGGAACGGCTGCTGGAACGCCAACGGAATATCCAGCGCCCAGTTGAAGAAGAACGCATCCTTGTTGTCCAGCCGGTGGTTGCGCACCTTGTCGATGCCACGCACCATCGCGCGCGCCACCATCGCCGGGTCGTCCACCACGATCTGGTAGTGCTGCGCCACCTCGTCGCCCAGGGTCAGGCGCAGGAAGCGGTCGATCTGCTCGAAGTACGCCGCCGACTGCTTCGGACCGGTGAAGATCAGCGGGAACGGGATGCCGGCATTGTCCGGGTGCAGCAGGATACCGAGCAGGTAAAGAATTTCCTCGGCCGTACCCACGCCACCGGGGAACACGATGATGCCGTGGCCCATGCGTACGAAGGCCTCCAGGCGCTTCTCGATGTCCGGCATGATCACCAGCTGGTTGACGATCGGGTTCGGCGACTCGGCCGCGATGATGCCCGGCTCGGTGATGCCGATATAGCGGTTGTTGCGCCGACGCTGCTTGGCGTGCGCAATCGTCGCGCCCTTCATCGGTCCCTTCATCGCACCCGGGCCGCAGCCCGTGCAAATGTCCATGCCGCGCAGGCCGAGCTGGTAACCCACCGCCTTGGTGTAGTCGTACTCCTCGCGCGAAATCGAGTGACCGCCCCAGCACACCACCAGGTTCGGGTCGACGTGCGGTCTGAGCGTGCGCGCGTTACGCAGGATCTCGAACACTGCGTGGGTGATGCCCACCGAATCGTCGAGGTCGAAACCGCCCTGCTCCAGCTGCGTGGACACATAGACGATGTCGCGCATCACCGCCATCAGCAACTCGTTGATGCCGCGGATGATCTGCCCGTCCACGAATGCCTGCGCCGGGGCGTGGGTCAGCTCGATCTTGATGCCGCGATCCTGCTGCAGCACCTGGATGTCGAAGTCGGGGAACAGCTCGAACATCGAGCCCGGGTCATCGCTGATGTTGCCCGAGGTGAGCACGGCCAGTGCGCAACGCCGCAACAGTCCATGCAGGCCCGAGCCACTGACGTCGCGCAGGCGCGCGACTTCATTGCGGGAAAGGATGTCCAGGCCACCGGCGGGGGAAATGCGTGCGCTGACGGTAGCTGCCTTGCCGGCGTGGCCGACACTCGAATCATTCATCTAAACACTCTCCATGCCACTTTCCGGCGGGCACGCGCCCGCCTGGATGCGACAGTCCTCTAGCATCCTGCCTTGCACGTGACGGGGTCAAGACAATAAAAAACCGGCGCCCTCGCAGGCGCCGGTTCCAGAACTTGCTGCAATAACGATCAGAACTTGTAACGCACGGTCAGCTGTACCGACCAACGCTGGATCAGGTCGCCCGTACCATACGAATCGTCATAGATCGGCAGCGTTTGAGGTGCGTAGTTGCCGTTCTTGTCCGTGTAGTTCGAACCACCGATGTCATAGATGTACTTGCCGGTAGCCGGATCGACACCATAGAAATCAGCCAGCGCACGAACACCCGGGAAGCTGGCGCGCTTCTCGATACCCCAATGCTTGTTCAACAGGTTGCCGACATTGTAGATATCGAGACGAACCACGCCCTTGTTGCCCTTGAACAGGCCGGGTATCTCCTGCGAGATCGACATGTCGATCTGGTTGATCCACGGCGCCTTGGTACCGTTGCGTTGGGCGATCTGACCCTGGTGCTTGCGCAGGTAATCGTTGTTCTTGATGTAGGCGTAGAACTGATCGATCTCGGCCTGGCTGGTGCCTGACTTGAATTCCACACCGCCCTGGCGCGGGATGTACGCCAGATCGTTGTAGAAGCTGTCGCCATTGGCATCGTTGCCAAAGGCCCAGCTGTACGGGCTGCCGCTATGGCCGTCGTAGAACGCGCCGATGGTGGTGTAGTAGTTGCCGAAGAAGGCGTGACGCCACGACACCGAGGCGATCGCACGCAGCGGGGTGTTGTAGTTGGAGATGCTGGGCTTGTTCTCGTTCGAGTTGGTGACGTAGACGCCCTTGTAGCTCGACATCGCCACGCTGGACATACCCGGATTCACGTCCGTGGCGCGACTCCAGGTGAAGCCGACCGAGGCCGACCAGTTGTCCTGGAACGGCTTCTTCAAGGCCAGGGTCAGGTTGTTCGATTCGCCGCGGCTGGTGTTGGCCAGGTTGATGATCGCGCTGCTGAACGCCTTGTTGGCGTTGGCCCGGTTCGACTGACCCTTCGCGCGCGGATCAGCATCCGGCAACTTGTAGTAGGTCACGCGGCCGTCAGGCAACACGCCGGTCGGAGCGCCCAGGTTCAGATCCTGATACCAGATCGCATCGCGTGCCTTCAGGTGCTCGAACTCGACCGTGCCGACCAGGCCCCACCACGGCAACTCGGCGTCGTAGCCCAGGCTGAATTTCCAGGCCGACGGCAGATGGAAGTTCGGATCCACCGTGTTGACGGTCTGCTGACTGCTGCCGGTCACACCGTCGTTCTGGTGATACGGATCTGCGCTGAATGCCGGCAGGTCGACGTTGCACGGCGCATTCGACTTGCTCTGGCCGCAGCTGAAACCCGTAACCGTCCGACCCGAATTGGTGTAGATGTTGCCCAGCCACACCGTCGGCGGCTCGGTGATGAACAGGCCGAAACCGCCACGCAGCTGCATCATGCGTTCGGTGTTGAAGGCATAGTTGAACGACATGCGTGGCTGCACCACGCGCTTGCCGCTGACCGTGTACTGGTTGGTATTCAGCACTTCGCCCGTGGGCGTGGTGAAGCCGGCCCCGGCGAAATCCGAGTTGTACATCGGCTTGTCGCTGGTCTGCGGAATGTCAACGCGGAAGCCGTACTGCACCGACAAGCGATCGGTGACCTGCCAGGTGTCCTGCAGGAACAGGCCCCACTGCTTGAGCGTGAAGGCTGCCGCCGTCTGGTTGAGGCTGAGGCCGTCGGCCGGACGGTTGTAGTAGTACGAGTAGTAGTCGCCGTTGATGAAATCGTTCAACGAATCGAACGTGTACGCGCCCATGTAGTCCTGCAGGAACAGGTTGTACTTCTTGTCGCGCGAGTAGTCGAAACCGCCCTTCACGGTGTGGTCGCCCAGGAACAGGATGCCTTCCCACGACGCGTACAGCGACTTGGTGTCGATCTGGTTGGCCTGGTACGAATAGTTGGTGCCGAACTCCACCGACGGGCTGTTGTAAGCCGTGGTGTGGACGGTGATATCCGGCATGTAACCGCCGCTGTACGGGCCGCTGTCCTTCTTGTAGTGCGCGTACGAAAGGGTGGCGTTCGACGAGAACACATCGTTCCAGTCGTCATAGAAATGCAGCGCGTAGCTCTGGTTGTCCACCACCGAGGTGTGCCAGTTGCTCGACAGCACGAGCTTGTTGTACGCGCCGCCACTCGGGAACGGCTGGCTTTCCTTGGTACGGCTCCAGGTGAAGCTGGCACGGTGGTTGTTGGTGATGTTCCAGTCCAGCTTGCCCAGATAGCGCTTGTCTTCCAGGTTCGAATTGCCGCCGGTGTAGTTGCCGATATCGGTCAGGCCGTATTTCGCGGCCGCATTGCGCACGGCCTGCACGTCGGCCGAGGTCAGGCCCGTGATCGGGTTGGTGGTCGACACATCCTCCGGACCATAGGCACTGGTGCCCTTGCCGATCTGCTTGCTCTTCTCGAACGAGGCGAAGAAGAACAGCTTGTCCTTGATGATCGGGCCGCCGAGCGTGGCGCCGGCCGTCCAGGTGCGATCGAAGCCGGCGTACTTTTCCTTCTTGCCGTCGACTTCGTCGCCGATCATGTCGTTGTTCTGGAACACGTAGTACGTGGAACCGTGGAACTGGTTGGTACCGCTCTTGGTCACCGCGTTGATGTTCGCGCCCAGGCCGCGACGGTTGTCCACGTCGTAGTTGGCCACCGAGATGTTGTACTCGGCGATGGTGTCCTGCGAAATCGGCGTGCCGGTGGTGGCCAAACCGTTGGAATTCAGGCCGAACGGGTCGTTGGCGCTCACCGAATCGACGGTGATGTTGTTGTAGCGGAAGTTCTGGCCCAGCGCCGTGATCTTGCCTTCCGCGCGATCACTGATGACCACGCGCGGGTCGAGGCGGGCGATGTCCTGGATGCTGCGTCCCGGGGTCGGGGTCGTTTCCAGCTCACGCTGCGAAACATTGGTACCCACACCCTTGTTGTCCGGCGTGAAGATCTGGTTCAGCACCGTGGCATTCACGGTCACCGCGCCGAGGTTCTGGGCGTTGGCCGCGGCACTGGTCAGCTGCAGGTTGACCGCCGAGACGTTGCCCAACTGCAAGTACACCTTGCCCTGCTCGGCCTGGGTGAAACCGGACTTGGTCGCGGTGATATCGAACGGGCCACCCACGCGCAAACCCTGCGCGGTGTAGCGGCCATCCGCACCCGTGGTGACCACGCGCGTGGTGCCCGAAGGTTCGTGCACGATCGTCACGGTGGCGCCAGACACCGGCTGGCCGGCGTTGTCGAGGATGCGGCCGGTCACGGCGGACGAGGTGACGTTCTGCGCCACGACCGGCGCGGCCACCAGCAGCGAAGCAATGGCAAACGGCAGAAGCTTGGCTCGGATTCGGCTATTCATTATTTTGGGCCCTAATGGATTCGCAACGAAAGTTCTTGCAGAAGAAACCAGACAACGCGCCGCCCGGCTGATGGCCAGGCAGGGTGCACGTGGTAAATCCCCAGTACGTTGTAGGTAGTTCGTGGTGTGACGCAGCGACGGGGCCACCCCGCCTGCCAAATCAATTGTTAAGCGAACTTTAACGTCATTGTATGACAGTTTTCTAACAAGTTCACGCTTTCCGTGCGCTATCGCACGAAAACGATGTCATCCACCGCAATTTCCAGCGTGACGGCGGTAATCCGCGAAAACACCTCTCAAACCGCCAGGTGCAGATACGCCGCGATGCCGCCCAGGAACATCTGCACCGACAGGGCGATCAGCAGCATGCCCATCACGCGTTCCAGCGCGGTCAGCACGCTTTCGCCCAGCCAGCGGAACAGGTAGGTGGAGCACAGCAGGATCACGGCAGTGGCCAGCCACGCGCCGATCAAGGCGATCGCCCAATCGGCGGTGCGTCCCGGCTGGCTGTTGGTGAGCAGCAGCAATGCGGCCATCGCCGACGGGCCGGCCACGCCGGGAATCGCCATCGGCACGATGAAGGGTTCGCCCTCGCCGGTCTTGCCGAAGATGCCGCCGCCATCGGCCGGCGGAAACACCATGCGGATGCCGATCAGGAACAGCACGATGCCGCCGGCGATGCTGATCGAATCGGTCTTCAGTTGCAGCAGGCCGAGGATATGCTGCCCACCGATCAGGAACACCAGCAGCACACCCAGCGCGATCAGCAACTCGCGCACCATGACCTTGCGCCGGCGCTTCGGCGGCACGTCCTTGAGCAGGCTGAGGAACAGCGGAATGTTGCCCAGCGGATCCATGATCAGGAACAGCAGGATCGCCGCCGACAGCGTGGTCATCTGCGCTTCCATCTCAATCCCCTGTGCGTGTGCCGTGTCGTTCGGTGATGCGAAAAAACGTGGAATGTCCGGCGCTCATGCGGAGCGCAGGTCGAGCATGTGGCCTCGCGCCACCACCGCCTGCTCGCCCAGCAGCCATACCGCCGCCTCGGCGGTGGCATCCGGCGTGGGCTGCTGCATGGTGTCCTCGCCGAAATAGGCCAGGCGCCGCAGTGTCGTTCGCATCGGCGCGGGCAGCAGCGCGTGGACGCGCAACGTGCCCTCGTCGTGTTCCTCGTGCAGGATCGCCACGAAGCGCTCGAGTGCCGCCTTCGACACGCCGTAGGCGCCCCAATGCGCACGACTTACCAGTTCGGGATCATCCAGCACGAAGACCACGGCACTGTCCGGCGCGGCGGAGAGCAGCGGCAGGCAGGCCTGGGTCAGGGCGAACGGCGCCGACACATTCACGTGCAGGGCGCGCAGCCACGCGTCCGGTTTGTACATGGCAATCGGTGTCAGTCCGACGAAGCTCGTCGCGCAATGCACGATGCCGTCGAGGCGGCCGAGATCGCGCTGCAACCCCTCGGCCAGCGCCTCGTAGTCACGCGGCGTGGCCGACTCCATGTCCAGCGGATGGATCACCGGCTCGGGCAGCCCTTCGGCCACCATCGCGTCGTAAAGCTGTTCAAGCTGGCGCTTGCGCTTGCCGGTAATGACCACCGTGGCCCCGGCTCGCGCAGCGGCGCGGGCCACCGCACTGCCAAGACCGCCGTAGGCACCGGTGACCAGCACCACGCGGCCGGCCAGCGTATCGGCAGCAGGCGCCCATGCAGCAGGCAACCGCGATACGGGCAAGCTCATGCCTGGTCCGCCTGATTGGCCTGCCTGACCTCGCACGCCATGCGCGCCAGTTCGCCGGACGCCTTCAGGTCCTCGACGATGTCGCAGCCGCCAATCAGCTCACCCTGGATGAACAACTGCGGAAAGGTCGGCCAATTGGCGTAATGCGGCAGCGCAGCACGCACTTCCGGATCGGCCAGCACGTTCACCGCGTGGAACTGCGCACCGGCATCTTCCAGTGCGCGGACGGCACGACTGGAAAACCCGCACATCGGAAATTGCGGCGTGCCTTTCATGAAAAGCACGACGGGATGCCCGGCCAGTACCGCCTTGATTCGCTCGTTAACGTCCATAGCTAGGGATTTCATCATTACAATGCACGGAGAACGCTAGTGTATCAGTCGCACACCGGCCGCCACCGGCGCGTCGGCGCGACCTCCCTCCCTCAGCCAACGCCCAGGAGTCTCAAATCATGGCGATCGAACTTCCCGCCCTGCCCTTCGAAAAGAATGCCCTCGAGCCGCACATCTCCGCCGAAACGCTGGAGTACCACTACGGCAAGCACCATCAGGCGTACGTGACCAACCTCAACAAGCAGATCGAGGGCACGGAATTCGAGAACGCCTCGCTCGAAGACATCATCAAGAAGTCTTCCGGCGGCATGTTCAACAACGCCGCGCAAACCTGGAACCACACCTTCTATTGGAACTCGATGAAGCCCAACGGTGGCGGTGCGCCCAGCGGCAAGCTGGCCGACGCGATCAGCAAGGCGTTCGGCTCGTTCGAGAAATTCAAGGAAGAGTTCAGCAAGTCCGCCGCCGGCAACTTCGGTTCGGGCTGGACCTGGCTGGTGCAGCGCCCGGATGGCGCACTAGGCATCGTCAACACGTCCAACGCGGCCACGCCGATCACCGGCAGCGACAAGCCGCTGCTGACCTGCGACGTGTGGGAACACGCTTATTACATCGACTACCGCAACGCCCGTCCGAAGTACCTGGAAGCGTTCTGGAACCTGGTGAATTGGGACTTCGCGGCGAAGAACCTCGCCTGATCCCGCAAGTCACCCAAAAAAAGCGGCGCCCATGGCGCCGTTTTTTTGTTCGCAAAACCCGGCCGTCCTGTCTTGTGGGTGCAACCGCAGGAGCCCGCTTGCGGGCGATGCTTTTGGCCAGGAGCCGGGAGAGCATCGCTCGCCAGCGGGCTCCTGCCGTGGATCACGCCGACGTGCCGCCCAGCACGCGAAGACCTGGCTCTGCCTGCGCTTCGCGTCCCAGTGCCTGCGCGAGGTCCCGCAAGCGTACCGCCAGCGTCGCGGCGTCGGGGGCGCAGACGGTGGCGTGGCCGACCTTGCGCCCGGGACGCGGTTGCTTGCCGTAGTCATGCCAGTGACCGTCGACGGCGCGGAGTACCGGCGCCATGTCCGGCAATTCGCCAATCCAGTTGAACATGGCCGAGCAGCCGCGCACGCCGGTGTCGCCCAGCGGCATGCCCAGCACCGCGCGCACATGGTTCTCGAACTGGCTGGTGTGCGCGCCCTCGATCGACCAGTGGCCCGAGTTGTGTACGCGCGGTGCCATCTCGTTGCCGAGCAGCTCGCCATCCTTCACGAACAGCTCCAGCGCGAACACGCCCACGTAATCGAGCTGCTCGGCCAGCGTGCGTGCCAGGGCGGCGGCACGTATCTGCAGGTCGTCGATATCCGGTGCCGGCGCCAGGCTCAGCGAAAGCACGCCATCGGTATGCCAGTTGCCGGTCAACGGCCAGGTGCGGAACTCGCCGTCGCGGCCGCGCACGGCCAGCACCGACAACTCGCGCTGGAACGGCACAAAGGCTTCCAGGATCAACCCGTGCGTCGCCGCCGATGCCCCCAGGGCAGCCCAGGCGGCGTCGGCGTCGGCCAGCGTCTTCAGGCGAAACTGACCCTTGCCGTCGTAGCCGAACCGACGGGTCTTGAGCACCGCCGGCGCGCCGATTTCGGCCAGTGCGTGATCCAGCCCGGCGCGGTCGTCCACCGCCATGAAGGCCGGCGTGGCGATGCCGCACTCGCGGAACATCGTTTTCTCGGTCAGCCGGTCCTGTGCCACGGCCAGCGCATCGGAATTGGGATACACCGCCACCTTGCCGGCCAGCCGGCGCGCAGCCTCGGCCGGCACGTTCTCGAAATCGAAGGTTACGACGTCGACCTGCGCGGCAAAGGCATCCAGCGCGGCCTGATCGCTCCAGTCGGCCTGGATGAGTGGCGCCACCTGACCCGCACAGGCGTCGGCGACGTTGTCCACCACCTGCGTTTTCACGCCCAGCGGCGCGGCAGCCAACGCCAGCATGCGCGCCAGTTGGCCACCACCGAGAATCCCGAGCACGGGTTGGCGATAGGTGCTCATGCGCGCGGGTCCGGCTGGTCGAGCACGGCCTGCGTCTGCTTGGCGCGGAAGGCATCCAGCGCGGCGGCCAGTTGCGGATCATGCAGCGCCAGCACCGCGGCGGCGAGCAGGCCGGCATTCACCGCGCCGGCCCGGCCGATGGCCAGCGTACCCACCGGAATGCCGGCCGGCATTTGCGCAATCGACAGCAGCGAATCCATGCCATTGAGCGCCTTCGACTGTACCGGCACGCCAAACACCGGCAGCCGCGTCTTGGCCGCCAGCATGCCAGGCAAGTGGGCGGCGCCACCGGCGCCGGCGATGATGACTTCGATGCCGCGCGCAGGCGCTTCCTCGGCGTAACGGAACAGCAGGTCCGGGGTACGGTGCGCCGATACCACACGCACTTCGTGCGGCACGCCCAGCTCGGTCAGCACTTCGACCGCGTGCGTCATGGTTTCCCAATCCGAACGCGAGCCCATCACCACGCCGACCTTCGGCGCTGCAGCAGTTCCTGTCATGGTCCGGCCGTCCAAAAGGGGTTATTGTACGGGCTTTCACGTAGTGCAACGAAACCCCCATGGACAAGCGCCTGCTCGACATCCTGTGCTGCCCGGTCAGCAAGACGCCGGTACGCCCGGCCAATGCCGCCGAACTGGATGCGCTGAATCGCGCCATCGACGCCGGCCAGCTCGATACCGTGGCGGGCGCCGGCGTGAAGACGCATTTCGCCGAAGCCCTGGTCACGGTCGATCGCAAGGTGGTCTACCGGGTCGACGACGGGATTCCGGTAATGCTGCCCGAGGAAGGCGTCGGCACGGCGCAATTGGCGGATTTCCCCGCCGGAACGTGACCGATTGCGCATGACAAGCGCGACGCATTTGGCTTATCGTGAGGGCCTGCGGACGTGGCTGTTGTCCCGGAACGCCAGCAACACACAGGGGTGTGGCGATGCAGAACGCGAGTGAGCCATCCAACATCGTCGACCTGAGTCAGCGCCTGGACCCGTCCAGCCCGCGCGGCGGCGAGCTGTTGAATGCGGTTCGCGGCATTGCCACGCGACGCCTGCAGCTGTGCCTGGGCAACCTGTTCGAGCAGGTCGACGACGCCCTTTTCGACCTGGCTGAAAAAGCCGAGAACAACGCCGCGCAGATGCACTATTTCGACGGCATGCGCGAGGTGCGCAAGCGCCGTCCGCTGGTCGAGCGCAGCTTCCTTGCCCAGGTCTCGCGCAATCTCGACGATTTCGCCGGCAAGGGGCCGTCTGCCGGCCATGCACCGGCCACCGCGCCCAACGGGCCGACGGAGCTGTCGCTGGTGGCCGACAACGAGCTGGAGGAGTCGCTTGCGATCACCAGCATGATCGGCAAGAACGAAACCCGGCTGGCACGCGACCTGTTCGCGGTGAACCAGCGGCTGTCGGTGATCTGCGGCGGCATGAAGATCGACGACGCCGGCAACCCGCTTGGTCCGGCGGCCCTGTCCCAGTCATTCCGCCAGTCGGTGCGCGAGCTCAGCGCCGACATGCGCGTGAAGCTGATCATCTACAAGCTGTTCGATCGCTACGTGCTGGCCACGCTGGACGAGCTGTACCAGGAAATCAATGCCGAGCTGATCCGGGCCGGCGTGCTGCCGCAATTGCGCCACGAAGTACGTCGTGGCCAGGCGGCGACGGATGCCTCGCCCACCGACACCGTGGCGGGCGCCGCCGTGAGCGACGACCCCGCCGCCGAGGCAGCCGAAAGCGAAGCCGCGACGGAGTTGCTGCACACCCTGCGCAGCCTGTTCCAGGCCCGCCGCGCCCATCCCAACGTGCCGCTGTCGGCGATGAGCCACGGTCCGTTGCCGACCGCGAACGAATTGATCGGCGCGCTCAGCGTGCTGCAGAACCAGGCGGCCACCGTGCCGGCCCCGGGCATCGCCAACCGCGGCACGCTCGACCTGACCCAGGAAGTGCTGCACCTCAAGGAACAACTGCTGTCCCAGCTTGGCGCCTTGCGTGGCGAGCGCCCCGGCCAGGTGGCGACGATCGACGAGGACACCATCGACCTGGTCGGCATGCTGTTCGAGTTCATCCTCGAGGACCGCAACCTGCCCGCGCAGATGCAGGTCATGCTGGCCCGGTTGCAGATCCCCTATCTCAAGGCCGCGATTCTCGACCGCAAGCTGTTCGCCCATCGCCAGCATCCGGCGCGACGCCTGCTCGATGGCCTTGCCGACGCCGCCAAGGGCTGGTCGGCCGAATCCGACCGCGACGGCCGCCTGCTCGACACGGTGAAATCCATCGTCGAGCGCCTGCTGCAGGAATTTGACGACGACCTGGGCATTTTCGAGCGCCTGTGCGCCGAGCTGCAGTCCTTCCAGGACACCACCGGCCGTCGTGCCGAACTGGCCGAACAGCGCGTGGCCGAATCCACCCGTGGTCGCGAAAAGCTCGAACAGGCGCGCCGCCGCGCTGCCCGTGAAATCCTTACCCGCATCGACGGCCATACCCTGCCGCCCTTGATCCACGGCGTGCTGTCGCGCGCATGGGCCAACTACCTGGTGCTGACCATCCTGCGCCAGGGCGAGGAATCGCACGACTACAAGGACGCCCTGCGCTTCGTCAACGATTTCATTGCCAGCACCAAGCCCGCACGTGACGACGAAGCCCGGCGCACGCTGCGGCAGATCCTGCCCGGCATCGAGCGCTCGTTGCGCCGCGGGTTGGCCAATGTCGCCTTCCAGGACAACGACATCGAACGCCTGCTGGCGCAGTTGCACGACTACTACCGCCAGCAACTCGGTGAAGTCGCCGCGCCTGCCACGCCGCCAGATGCGCTCGCCGAGCCCGTCGCACTGCCGATTCCCGACAGTGTGCAGCCGCTGGCGACCAGCGCCGAGGAACTGGACGAGGAAGAGGATGGCGCCATCGAGATGACGCCCGAGGCCAGTGCCGAACTGCAACTGGTTGGCGAACTGCGCCCCGGGACCTGGCTGGAATTCACCTCCCGCAACGAAACCCCCGAGCGCGCCAAGCTGTCGTGGATCAGCCCGATGAGCGGCCGCTACCTGTTCGTCAACCGCCGCGGCCTGAAGGTCGCCGACTACTCGCCGCATGAACTGGCCCGCGCCCTGGCTGCCGGCCAGGTGCAGGTGCTCGACTCCAGCGCATTGTTCGATCGCGCCATGGACGCCATCGTCGGCCGCCTCAGCCAGTCCGCGGACGACCGCCCCACGGATACCGAATGACGCCCGACGCCCGTTTCGCGCCGCCCGATGCCAAGCTGATCACCGCCGATATCGAACGTGCCTTTGCCGAAGACCTCGGCAGCGGCGATGCCACCGCCGACCTGTTGCCAGCCGATGCCCGCGCCAGCGCCCGACTGACCTGCCGCGATGACGCCGTAATCGCCGGCACGCCGTGGTTCGACGCCTGCTTTCGCCGGCTCGACCCCGCCGTGCAAATCGACTGGCAGGCCACCGACGGCCAGCGCGTAGCCCCAGGCAGCGTGATCTGCCAGTTGCAGGGCAACGCCCGCGCGTTGGTCAGCGCCGAACGCTCGGCGCTGAATTTTCTGCAGTTGCTCTCCGGTACGGCCACCGCCACGGCCCGGCATGTCGAGGCCGTGGCCGGCACCGCCGTGCGCGTGCTGGACACCCGCAAGACCCTCCCCGGCCTGCGCCTGGCGCAGAAGTACGCCGTGCGCTGCGGCGGTGGTCACAATCACCGGATCGGTCTCTACGACGCCATCCTGATCAAGGAAAACCACATCATCGCCGCGGGCGGACTGGCGGCGGCAGTGGCCGCGGCGCGCGGCAGCCACCCCGGCCTGCTGCTGGAAGTGGAAGTGGAGAACCTCGACGAACTGACCCAGGCCCTGGTCGCGGGCGTGGATCGCATCATGCTGGACAACTTCACCCCGGCCCTGATGCGCGAGGCCGTGGCACTGACCGCCGGCCGCGTGCCGCTGGAAGTGTCCGGCAACGTCGACCTGGTCACCATCGGCGAGTTCGCACGCACCGGCGTGGACTTCATCTCGGTGGGCGCGCTGACCAAGCACGTGCACGCGGTCGACCTGTCCCTGCGTCTGCAGTTGGACTAGGCGCGCGGCGCCGAGCTTGCGCCGGCCCGATCCCGCCCCCACCCTTCGCGCATGAACGGCCTTTTCGAACTACTGCCACTGTTGATCCTGCTCGCCATCGTGGGCCTGTGGCTGAAGCTGAGCCGCGCCCGCGAGATGGCGGTGGTCGAGGCACGCCGGCAATGCGAGCGGCATGGCCTGCAATTGCTGGACGAAACGGTCGGCCTGAGCGGCGTACGCATCCGCCCCGTCCACGGACAACGCCGACTGGAACGCTGCTACAGCTTCGAGGTAAGCATCGACGGCAACGACCGCGAGCCGGGCCGCCTGTGGATGGTCGGCAGCCATTTCACCGGCCTCAGCCTGCCGACCATCGAAGCGCGGATGCGCGACGATCACGATGGTCCCGCTACGCCACCGAGCACCAGCAACGTGATCCCGCTGCCGCCGCGCGATGGGCAGCACCGGTTGCACTGAGCGGCCACACTTTTGCACGCGCCACCCGGGCCGCGGCATACCTCCCTGCAACGCAAGGGACTCTTCGAGCTTGCGCATAGTCCGGGGCAGGCCATGCGCCCGCATTCCTGCCTTCCGCAAGGCTCGCGTCGGCTGGGGATGCGTTGAACAGAGGCCTGGCAGACCGAGCCATGGCCGAAAAACATTCCGCCGACAGGCCCGGCTACTTCACCACGCGCAGGTGCGCACCGCCGCGACGCGGCTTCTCTTCGTCCGGCGATGGATCCGACGGTGGCGAAGGCGGGGTGCCATCCGGCGGCGGCGTGTCGCCATTGCCGTCGGCGGGGAACATCATGCCCTGCCCGTTTTCCTGCGCGTACAACGCCAGCACGGCCTGCACCGGCACATGGATGTGGTGGCTGACGCCGGAGAACCGCGCCTGGAAGCTGACCCAGTCGTTGCCCAGGTCGAGGTTGGCCACGGCACGCATGGCCAGGTTCAGCACCACCTGGCCGTTCTTCACCACCTGCGGCGGCACCTTCACCCCCTCACGGGTAGCGTCGATCAGCACATAGGGGGTCAAATCGTTGTCGGTGATCCAGTCGTAGATCGCCCGCAGCAGGTACGGACGGTTCGAGGTCATCGGAACGGAAGGGGTATCGCTCACCGCATCGCCTTTTCTTCGGGGGTCAGGCTACGCGCGTAGCCCTGACTGTGAAACAGGCGCTCACCATAATCGATAGCCGGCTTGCCGTCGCGTCCCAGTTCCACGCCCAGCCACGGCAGGCGCCAGATCACCGGAGCCACCAGGCAATCAAGCAGGCTCATTTCGGGATTGAGGAAGAATTTCGAGGCCCGGAACAGCGGCAGCGCAGCCAGCAAATGTTCGCGCAAGCGCTTGCGTGCCGCATCCGCCGGTCGACCACCGGCACGGATATGTTCCACCTCCGGCAGCCAGTCGCGCTCGATCCGCACGGCAGCCACGCGCAGGCGCGCCCGCGAAAGCGGGTCGATCGGCATCAGTGGCGGGTGCGGATAACGTTCGTCGAGGTATTCGCACACCACCGAGGCGTCGTACAACGTGAGGTCACGATCGACCAGGGTCGGCGTATTGCCATAGGGATTCAGGTCGAACAGATCTTCAGGAGGCTTGGCCGGATCGACCAGCACGCGCTCGTAGCCGACGCCCTTGGCGGCCAGTACCAGCCGCACCCGATGGCATTGCACGTCATCGGCCGTCGTATACAAGGTGAGTATGGTGCGTGTACGGGCGCTTGGAACCATGCGCAATCTCCCCTGAAGACGCGTCCGCCGACAGTCTCATGCTGCCGCCGGCACGCCGGAACCGCTTTTAGTGAACGTCCTTCCAGTATTCCTTCTTGAGCAGATAGGCCAGGAAGGTGAACAACGCCAGGAACAGGATCACCCAGACGCCATAGTGGCGCCGCTGCAGGGCGGCCGGCTCGGAGACGTAGTCAAGGAAGTTGACCAGGTCACGCGTGGCCTGCTGGTACTGCGCCGGCGTCATCGTGCCCGGGTGCGACAGCTCCAGCTTCTCGACGGCATGTCCATCCTTGCCCATCACCGCGGTCTGCTCGCCCTGCAGTTCCCATAGCGGGAACGGCATGGCGGCATTGGGCAGGATGGTGTTGTTCCAGCCGATCGGACTCTTCGGATCGAGGTAGAACGAGTTGAGGTAGGCGTAGACCCAGTCGGCACCTTTGGCGCTGACTTCCAGCGAAAGGTCCGGCGGATCCTTGCCGAAGGCCTTGGTCGCCAGCTCGGCCGGCATGTGCGAGATCACCGGATCGTCGAACTTGGCGCCGGTGAAGTTGAGGTTCTGCATCACGTCCTTCTCGGACAGATTCAGATCCTGCGCGATGCGCGAATAGCGCATGTACTTCAGCGAATGGCAACCCACGCAGTAATTGAAGAACAGGTGCGCGCCACGCTGCAGCGACGCCTGGTCGCGCAGGTTGTTGCCGGCAGCCGGCAACTCGGGGCCTTCGGCCCACGCCGATGCACTGCCCAGCAGCAGGCCAAGTGACAGCAGAAGAGTGGAGATAAGCCGCTTAGTCATGCGTCGTCACCCGTTCCGGAACCGGTTTGGTCTTCTCCCAGCCGAGATGCGTGTACAGCCACAGGAACACGAAGAAGCCGAAGTAGGCCAGCGTCATGATGCGGCCGAACACGTTGTCCCACGTGGTCAGGTCGATGTCCGCCCCGAACAGCTTCGGGAACAGCACGTCGGTGAGGTCGGTGCCGATCAGCATCAGGCTCAGGAAGGCGATCACGAAGACCGTGAGCCCCACCTTGTAGCCGGTGCCGCGATAACGGATGGACTTGACCGGACCCACGTCGATCCACGGCAGCGCGAACAGCACCGCGATGGAACCGAACATGGCGATCACGCCCCACACGGCGGTGCCGGCGAACGAGGGCACCATGCGCACGATCGCGTAGAACGCAGTGAAGTACCACACCGGCTTGATCTGTGCCGGGGTCAGCAGGTTGTTCGCCGCGATCGAGTTGTCATGCTCCAGGAACCAGCCACCGAAGGTCGGCGCGAAGAAGATGATGAAGGCGGCCACGATCAGGAACACGCCCACGCCGACCAGGTCCTTCAGCGTGTAATACGGATGGAACGGAATCCCGTCGGCGGGCTTCAGCGCATCCCAGCGGTTGCCCTTGGGACCGTGCTTGACGTCCACACCGTCCGGGTTGTTCGAGCCCACTTCGTGCAGCGCGGCCAGATGCAGCACCACCAGCAACAGCAGCACCAGCGGCAGCGCGATCACGTGCAGCGCGAAGAAGCGGTTGAGGGTGGAATCGGCGGGCAGGAAATCGCCCATGATCCACTCGACCAGATGGCCACCGATCACCGGGATCGTGCCGAACAGCGAGACGATCACCTTGGCGCCCCAGAACGACATGTTGCCCCACGGCAGCACGTAGCCCATGAAGGCCTCGGCCATCAGCACCAGGAAGATCAGCATGCCGAGCACCCACACCAGCTCGCGCGGCTTCTTGAACGAGCCGTACATGATGCCGCGGAACATGTGCAGGAACACCACCACGAAGAACAGCGACGCGCCGGTGGTATGCATGTAGCGGATCAGCCAGCCCCACTCCACGTCACGCATGATGTACTGCACCGAGTCGAAGGCTCCCGCCGCGCTCGGGTCGTAGTTCATGGTGAGGAAGATGCCGGTCACGATCTGGTTGACCAGCACCAGGATCGCCAGCGAGCCGAAGTAGTACCAGAGATTGAAATTCTTCGGCGCGTAATACTCGGTCATGTGCTTGCGGTACATCGGGGCCATGCCCGGTGCCCGCTCGTCGAACCAGCGAACGAATGCGTTGGCCATTACGCAGCCCCCTTCGGATCAACACCAATCTGGACGGTCGTGTCGTCCACGTAGTGGTAAGGCGGAATCTGCATGTTCTTCGGCGCCGGAACGCCCTGGTAGACGCGGCCCGCCATGTCGTAACGCGAATGGTGGCAGGGGCAGTAGTAGCCGCCCTGCCAATCCGGATCGAACGGCTCGGGCTTCATCTCGCCCACGTAGTTCGGAACGCAACCCAGGTGGGTGCAGATGCCGATCATCACCAGCCACTCGGGCTTGATCGAGCGGGTTTCGTTCTGTGCGTATTTCGGTTGCTGATCGGCAGAGCTGCCGTTGGACTTGGGGTCCACCAACCGCGGATCCTGCTTCGGCAACGCAGCCAGCTGTGCCGGCGTGCGGTTGACGATGAAGACCGGCAGGCTGCGCCACGCCACGATCAGCTGCTGGCCCGATTCGACTTTTTTCAACGACTGGGTGACCGGAGCTCCAGCGGCCTTGGCGCGCGCGCTGGGTTCCCACGACTTGATGAAAGGTACCGCAGCCGCTACCACGCCCACGCCGCCAACCACTGCCGTGGTCGCGGTGAGGAATCGGCGGCGGCCATGATCGACGACTTCATTCGCCATCAGGCTCTCCGGATGCTCGCATGCCATTGAGATGCAGGTTTTTGGACCCTGCAAAAATCGCGTTAGTGTAGCGTCAGGGCTTGACACGTACAATCAAGCTCATCATGCAGACGCAACGCCCCTGTTGTCGACGCTACCTTAATCCGCCCGCTCTTGTCACGGACCGCCCCACGACATGAAACATGCCGCCGGCCTGCTCGCCTTCGTCGCCCGCTTTGCCGTGTTGGGGCTGGCACTGGCGTTCGTGATCGGGCTGTTCTGGCCGGGTGTTGGCTCGCGCCTGCGCGCGCACTTCGGCATGCCCGTCGCCCAACCCGCCGCCGCGACTGCCGCCGCACCCGAAGCGCCCCCCGCGCCGGCATCCTATGCCGATGCCGTGGCACGGGCCGAGCCGTCGGTGGTGAACATCTACGCCAACAAGGTGGTCACCGAGCAAGCCGTGCGCATGTACAGCGACCCGCTGATGCAGCGCCTGTTCGGCGGTCACCTGGTCGGCACCTACCAGCATCCCGAGCAGAGCCTGGGCTCCGGCGTGATCGTCAGCGACAAGGGTTACGTGCTGACCAACAACCACGTCATCGCCAATGCCAACGACATCCAGGTGCTGCTGTACGACGGCCGCGTGGCCAAGGCCACCCTGGTCGGCGCCGACCCGGAAACCGATCTGGCCGTGCTGAAGATCAACGCCGGCAACCTGCAGCCGATCCGCATGGCCGACCAGAAAAAGCTGCGCGTGGGCGACGTGGTGCTGGCCATCGGCAACCCGCTCGGCCTCAACCAGACGGTAACGATGGGCATCATCAGCACGATCGGCCGCCAACTGGTCAGCGGCAGCCCGGAAGATTTCATCCAGACCGACGCGGCGATCAACCTGGGCAATTCCGGCGGCGCGCTGGTCAACACCCGGGGCGAACTGGTCGGCATCAACACCTTGCTGATCGGCAAGGCCGCCGACGCCGAAGGCATCGGTTTCGCGATTCCGGTGAACACCGCCACCGAAGTGCTCAAGCAGCTGATCGCCACCGGCCATGTGGTGCGCGGCTGGCTCGGCGCCGATTACGCCTTCGTACCGGTGGCGGCCGACAGCGGCCTGCCGGCGGCGGCACGCGGCGTACAGGTGACCGATGTCTATCCCGGCAGCCCGGCCGCGCTTGCCGGCATCCAGCCACACGACATCCTGCTGCGCATGGGCACGCACGGCATCCTCGATCCGGCCGACCTGCGCCGCTACGAGGCGTCGCTCAAGCCCGGCACCACGCTGGAGGTTTCCGGCCTGCGCAACGGCAGCCCGTTCCACGTCAAGGTGACCCTGATCGCCCGCCCGGCACAGGCCAGCGTATCGCTGCAGCAGGGTCAGTCATGAGCGCACTTGCCTGAAACCCCGGTACACCCGGCATGCCACCATCGCCCCCATGCAGGAGTCCGCTCGCGGGCGATGCCTTTTGGCAGGACATCGGAAAAACCTGAAGAGCATCGCCCGCGAGCGGGTTCCTACTCCAAGGCAGCGTGCTCGTCAGGAAAGATGTCGAACCGGCGCTTGAACCGTTCGCAGCGAGTGGAATCGAAGTGTCGCCACCGGCTCAGCCCGGACCGCTGGCCGCCAGCGTGGTGTGCAACACGCTGCCGTAGCGCTTGCGCAATTCGCCGACGCGCCTGACATACACCTCGGTTTCCGCATAGGGCGGCACGCCGTTGTAACGCTCCACCGCACCCGGGCCGGCGTTGTAGGCCGCCGCTGCCAGACGCTCGTCGCCATTGAAGGTTTTCAGCAGCAGGCCCAGGTAACGGGCACCGCCCTCGATGTTGTCGTCGGCGTTGAAGGCATCGGCCACGCCCATGTCGTTGGCGGTGCCCGGCATCAACTGCATTAGCCCCTGCGCGCCCTTGGACGACAGCGCGTGCGGGTTGAACGCACTTTCGGCATGGATGATCGCACGCAGGAAGGCTTCGTCCACGCCGTAGCGCAGGCTGGCCGCACGGATCACGTCGGCATACTCGCGCAGATGCAGCGGCACGTGCATCCAGTCGATGGTCGAGTGCAGGTTGCAGGCCACGCAGGTGGCGATGTAACTGAAGAGCATGGTTACCGCATGCGTGTTCCGGCCGGCCGGGTGGATATTGGTGTATTCCACGCTGCCATCGGCATGCACCACCCGGTAGACCGAGCCACGCAATACCCGCGCACCGGTGGACGGCGCCGCGGCATCGGCCTGCGCCAGTGCGGCCGCGCCGGCATCGCGCGAATCCTGATAAGCCCATTGGCCCGGCGTACCTGTCGCGGCCGGCGGCAGCACCTTGGCGGTGGTGCTCACCGAACTGCGCACCCACGCCAGCGAAGTCACCGGCCTCTCGACCTTGCGTGCCGTGGTCGTCACCGATCCGCGCACGCCAGCCAGCGATGTCTTCGGCGCGAATTTCGTCACGCGACGTGGTGCGGCAGGTGCCTGATACCCGCCCATCCGGTGGCAATCGCGATAACCGTTGCGGCTGCTGCTGAATACGGCTTCGCCATGCGTTCCGGTGCAGCGGTAAAGCACCCCGGCCTGTGCCGGTGACCACGCCAGCCAGCCGGCCAACAGCAGGGCGCAGCCCAGCGCGACCCGGGTGAGGATCGATCGGACTGGGAAGGTCATGCTGGGCAGGCCCACGCCTCCCCGATGGCGTGCGGCAACGAACATGCGGCGCAGTGTGCCCCCACGGCGTGCCCGCGCCAAGCCCGCGACGCTGTTTTCGTGCACTACGCCACGCGGCAAGTGCTTGATCCGTCAGCGCACTTGACTGGCGAGCAGGTACCCGCGCGAGTAAACTGCCGGGTTCGACACACGCCGTCGACAGCGTCGACGCAATCACGACAAGACCATGGCATGAGCGGCAAACTTTTCATCAAGACCCACGGCTGCCAGATGAACGAGTACGACTCGGCCAAGATGGCCGACGTGCTCAAGGCATCGCACGGGCTGGAACTGACCCAGGACGAGTCCGAGGCGGACGTGATCCTGATCAACACCTGCTCGATTCGCGAGAAGGCGCAGGAGAAGGTATTCAGCCAACTCGGCCGCTGGCGCGAGCACAAGAAGGACGGCAAGCCGGTGCTGATCGGCGTGGGCGGCTGCGTGGCCAGCCAGGAAGGCGAGGCCATCATCAAGCGCGCGCCCTACGTCGACCTGGTGTTCGGCCCGCAGACCCTGCATCGCCTGCCCGAGCTGATCGAGAAACAGCGCGAGACCGGCAAGCCGCAGGTGGACATCTCCTTCCCCGAGATCGAGAAGTTCGACAAGCTGCCCGAGCCCCGCGCCGAAGGCCCCACCGCCTTCGTCTCGATCATGGAAGGCTGCTCCAAGTACTGCAGCTACTGCGTGGTGCCCTACACCCGCGGCACCGAAATCAGCCGCCCGTTCGACGACGTGCTGGTGGAAGTGGCCCAGCTGGCCGAGCAAGGCGTGCGCGAAGTGAACCTGCTCGGCCAGAACGTCAACGCCTACCGCGGCCCGATGCACGACGGCGGCATGGCCGACCTGGCGGTGCTGATCCATGCCATCGCGCAGATCGAATCCATCGGCCGCATCCGCTTCACCACCTCGCACCCGTTGGAGTTCTCCGACTCGCTGGTCGAGGCGTACGCCAGCGTGCCGAAGCTGGCCAACTTCCTGCATCTGCCGGTGCAGGCCGGCTCCGATCGCATCCTCAGCGCGATGAAGCGCGGCTACACCGCACTGGAGTTCAAGCAGAAGATCCGCAAGCTGCGCGCGGTACGCCCGGACATCTGCATCAGCTCGGATTTCATCGTGGGCTTCCCCGGCGAAACCGACGCGGATTTCGAGAAGACCATGAAATTGATCGACGACATCGGCTTCGACCAGAGCTTCTCCTTCATCTTCTCCTCGCGCCCCGGCACGCCGGCGGCGAGCCTGGCCGACGACACCCCGATGGCGGTGAAGCACGAACGCCTGGAACGCCTGCAAGCCACGATCAACGCCAACGCGAAGAAGATCAACGAGGCGATGGTCGGCACCGTGCAGCGCGTATTGGTGGAAAAGCCGAGCACCAAGAATCCGAACGAACTCGCCGGCCGCACCGAGAACATGCGTTACGTGAACTTCCCCGGCGATGCGCGCATGATCGGCCGCTTCGTCGACGTGCTGATCACCGACGCGATGAGCAATTCGCTGCGCGGGCGGGTGCACGCGCTGGCCGAAGAAGCCGCCTGATGCCTGTTGACTCCCTCTCCCCTCCGGGGAGAGGGTTGGGGTGAGGGGCCGGGGCTTGCGCCACCGTTCATCGTGCACGCTCCGCCCGAACCCTCATCCGCCTGCCGGCACCTTCTCCCGAGGGGAGAAGGACTCACCCTTGAACCTTTCCCGAGCCCCATGACCGAACATCCCAACCAGCGCGATTTTGCCCTCGACCCCGAGGACAACGCCCGCCTCGCCAACCTGTGCGGACCGTTCGACGAGCATCTGCGCCAGGTGGAATTGCGCCTGGGCGTGGAAATCGATCACCGCGGCAACCTGTTCCAGGTGATCGGCGAGGCTGCCGCCACGCGCGCCACCGAGAAGGTGATACGCGCGCTCTACGCCGCCGCCGAAAACGAACCGCTGAACGGCGCGAAGATCAACCTGCACCTGGCCGAATCCGGCGTCGACGCGCTTGCCGAAGACGCCGAGGGCGAGGCGCAGGAAGTCGTCATCCGGGTCAAGCGTGGCGTGATCAAGGGCCGCGGCCCCAACCAGGCGCGTTACCTGCACGCCATCACCCGCCACGACATCAATTTCGGCGTGGGCCCGGCCGGCACCGGCAAGACGTATCTGGCCGTGGCCAGTGCGGTCGAGGCCCTGGAAGCCAACCGCGTGCAGCGCGTGCTGCTGGTGCGTCCGGCGGTGGAAGCCGGCGAGAAACTGGGCTTCCTGCCCGGTGACTTGTCGCAGAAGGTCGACCCCTACCTGCGCCCGCTGTACGACGCGCTGTACGAGATGATCGGCTTCGAGAAGGTGGCCAAGCTGATCGAGCGCAACGTGATCGAGATTGCCCCGCTGGCCTACATGCGCGGGCGCACCCTCAACGATTCCTACGTGATTCTCGACGAGGCGCAGAACACCACCGTCGAGCAGATGAAGATGTTCCTCACCCGGATCGGTTTTGGCTCGGTAGCGGTGATCACCGGCGACGTCAGCCAGGTCGATCTGCCCCGCAGCACCCGCTCGGGCCTGCGCCACGCGGTGGAAGTGCTGCGCGGCGTGGACGGCATCAGCTTCACCTTCTTCACTTCGCGCGACGTGGTGCGTCATCCGCTGGTGGCGAAGATCGTGCGCGCCTACGAGGCATTCGAGCAGCAGGACGAGGCCGCGAAGTGAGCACGTCGACGGTGCACGTGGGCTACGCGGTACCGCGCACCGGCATCCCTGCCGCGGCCAGCTTCCGTCGCTGGGTCGACGCTGCGTTGCGCGGGGCCAAGCGACGCAAGGCCACGGAGCTGTCCATCCGCATCGTCGATACCGCCGAAGGTCGCGCGCTCAACCGCGACTATCGCGGCAAGGACTACGCCACCAACGTGCTCTCCTTCGAAGCCGAACTGCCGCCCGGTGTGAAGCTGCCGTTGATCGGCGACCTGGCCATCTGCGCCCCCGTGGTGGCGCGCGAAGCGGCCGAACAAGGCAAGCGCGAACGCGACCACTGGGCCCACCTGACCGTACACGGCGTACTGCACCTGCTTGGCTACGACCACATCGAGGATGCCGACGCCGAAGTGATGGAGGCGTTGGAAACCCGCGTGCTCGCCGACTTGGGCATCGCCGATCCCTACGCCGCCTGACCCCCTCCCAACCTCCCCCTGCGACCGAAGGAAGTCCCTTTGGGGCACGCAGGGGAAGGAGCCAAATCCCGAATCAGCCATGCTTTTCCCCCTCCCCTGCTTGCAGGGGAGGGTCGGGGAGGGGTGCTCTTGCGCCCTGAATCGTCACATCATTTCCGCTAAACTCGGGTTTCCGCCCGTTCCGGGCCGAATGCAAACGGATTGATGAACGACGACCCTGGCAGTACCAGCGGCCCGGCTCACCGCACCTGGTGGGATCGACTGGGCCACCTGTTTTCCGGCGAACCGCGCAACCGCGAGGAGCTGATCGAAGAGCTGCGCACCGCGCACGCCAACGGCCTGCTCAGCGCCGACACCCTGCCCATGCTGGAGGGCGCGCTCAAGGTCACCGAGCTGAGCGTGGACGACGTGATGGTGCCGCGCGTGCAGATCGTGATGATCGCCGCCAGCGCACCGCTCGAGGACATCCTCGCCGCCGTGGTCGAATCCGGCCACTCGCGCTTTCCGGTGCATGGCGAGGACAAGGACGAAATCCTCGGCATCCTGCTGGCCAAGGACCTGCTGAAGTTCTTCGGCAACGGCGCCGAATTCGACATCCACGAAATCCTGCGTCCGGCGGTGCTGATCCCCGAGTCGATGCGCCTGAATGTGCTGCTGGCCGAGTTCCGCCGCAGCCGCAATCACATGGCTGTAGTGGTGGACGAATACGGCGGCGTCGCCGGCCTGATCACCATCGAAGACGTACTCGAGCAAATTGTCGGCGAGATCGACGACGAGCACGACGACGAGGAAGAGCCCGCACTGATCCACGCGCAGGCCGATGGCAGCTGGCTGATCAGCGCACTGACCCCGATCGAGGACTTCAACGAGGAGATCGGCAGCGATTTTTCCGACGAGGAATTCGACACCATCGGCGGCCTGATCACCTCTGAATTCGGCCACCTGCCCGAGGCGGGCGAGGAAACCGCCGCGGGCGAGTTCCTGTTCCACGTCATCGCCGCCGATGATCGCCGCGTGCAGCAGTTCCGCGTGACTCGCCGCGAGGCCTGACCCGCGCGGAACCCCGACCCGGCCTCGTAGTAGGAGCGCACCCTGTGCGCGAATGGCCTTTGCGCAAGCAGGCGACGCCATTCGCGCACAGGGTGCGCTCCTACCGCGAATACCGACGAAGGACGGCTTCCATCCACGATTCACTTGGCACACCGGCACAAGCAGGAAAATCGCAATCATGCGCCCCATCACCAAGCTGCTGTCCCTGCTCGCCCTGATCCTTCTGGCCACGGTCCCGGCACACGCGGACGTAACCGATGCCCCGGGCGCCAACCTCGAAGTCTCGCTGATCACCTACGGCCCCGGCGCCACCTACTGGGAACGCTTCGGCCACGATGCGCTGCAATTGCGCGACACCGTCAGCGGCCAGTCGATCAACTTCAACTACGGCGTGTTCGACTTCAGCGAGAAGAACTTCTTCCTCAATTTCGCCCGCGGCCGCATGCACTACCTGATGGACGCCGAGCCGGCCGGCCCGGAAGAAGCGTTCTACGTGCAGGAAGGCCGCTCCATCACCCGCCAGCGGCTCGCGCTCACCCCGCAACAAGCCGCCGCGTTGCGCGATTTCCTGTTCTGGAACCTGCGTCCCGAAAACGCCGGCTACAACTACGACTACTACATCGACAACTGCACCACCCGCGTGCGCGATGCGTTGAACAAAGCGCTGGGTGGCGCGATCAAGGCCGCGCTGGCCGGCCATCCCGGTGGCATGACCTATCGCCAGCAGACCGATCGCCTGATGAGTGCGCAACCCTGGCTGATGCTGGCGCTGGACCTGGGCCTCGGCCCCTACGCCGACCAGCCGCTCGACGCGTGGCATGAAAGCTTCCTGCCCATGGAGCTGCAGGCCAACCTGCGCGCCGTCACCACGACAGACGTCCACGGCAACACCCGTCCGCTGGTGGAAGGCGAGCGCCAACTGTCACCCAACCGCCTCGACGTACCCCCGGCACAAGCACCCGACCTGCGCCTGCCGCTGGGCGCCGCCGGTCTGCTGATCGCCGCCCTGCTGCTGGTGACTTCTCGCCACTGGCGCCTCGGCTACACCCTGCTCGGCTCGCTTTT
Organism: Rhodanobacter sp. FW021-MT20; assembly: GCF_041107475.1. Taxonomy (NCBI): domain Bacteria; kingdom Pseudomonadati; phylum Pseudomonadota; class Gammaproteobacteria; order Lysobacterales; family Rhodanobacteraceae; genus Rhodanobacter; species Rhodanobacter sp. FW021-MT20. The sequence continues at coordinate 49,305 of NZ_JBGBPX010000011.1, forward strand.
CCTGGTCCTCGCCGGACTGGTCGGGCTGCTGCTGCTGGCCTTGTGGACGCTCACCACCCACCACTCGGCCTGGGCCAACGCCAACCTGCTGCTGTTCAACCCACTCGCCTTCGTGCTGCTGCCCGCCCTCTGGCGCGCCCGCCGCCACATCGCCCCCACCCGCTTCGCCGACGCCATCCTGTTGCTGCAACTCCTCGGCCTGATCGCCGCCGTGCTATTGCACCTGCTGCCCGGCGCCGTGCAACAGAACCAGCCCTGGATACTCTTCGCGCTGCCCGTGTGGCTGGCGTTGGCGTGGAGTCTGCGCCAACCCGCCGCCTGACCCCCTCCCCTGCTTGCAGGGGAGGGCTGGGGAGGGGTGCTCTTCAACGCCTTCGCGACAAGCCCCACCCCCTCCCAACCTCCCCCTGCAAGCAGGGGGAGGAGAAAGCCCTCGCATTGTCCGATGCCGCCTCGCGCGGCATCATGCACCCATGAATCCAATCGCACCTTCCGTCTCCGGGGCCGCCGACACCGCGATGGTCGTCAACTGCGTTGCCTACCGCACGGACGGCACGCGCAGCGGCGACATCAGCATCGATGCGATCAGCGACGTGCTGAAAGAACCCGACACCTTCGTCTGGGTGGGTTTGCATGAACCGGACGAATCGCTGCTGCTGAAACTGCAGGATGAGTTCGACCTGCACGACCTGGCCATCGAGGATGCGCAAAGCGCACACCAGCGCACCAAGATCGAAGCCTACGGTGATTCGCTGTTCATCGTGGTGCAGACGGCACAACTGGTAAACGGCAACCTCGCCTTCGGCGAAACGCATATCTTCCTCGGCCCGCGTTACCTGGTCACCGTGCGCCACGGCGCCTCGCTGTCCTACTCGCCCGCGCGGCGTACCTGCGAGCACGCGCCCGAGTTGCTCGCGCTCGGCCCCAGCTACGGGCTGTATGGCGTGCTCGACTTCGTGGTCGACAACCTGCTGCCAATCGTGCGCGACTTCCGTGAAGAGTTGCAGGAACTCGAACAGGACATCTTCGCCGCCACCTTCAACCGCAGCACCGTGCGCCGCCTGTACGACATGCAGCGCGACCTGATGACGCTGCGTCTGGCGGTGGCGCCGATGCAGGATGTCATCAGCCAGCTGGTACGACTGCACCCGCAACTGATTCCCGAAGACCTGCGCGTGTATTTCCGCGACATCTACGACCACGTGTTCCGCGTCAACGAGTCGATCAGCGCGATGCGCGAAATGCTCACCGCCGCGATCAACGTCAACCTCTCGCTGGTCACCTTCGGCCAGAACGAAGTGATGAAAAAACTCGCCGGCTGGGCCGCCATGCTCGCCGCCCCCACTCTCATCACCAGCTGGTACGGCATGAACTTCACCCACATGCCCGAACTGAGCCGACCGTGGGCGTACCCGCTGATCATCGTGATCGTGATTGGGGTCGTGGGCGGGATTTATACCGGGTTGAGACGGGCGAAGTGGTTGTAGGGGTGTTACCCCCTCCCAACCTCCCCCTGCTCGCAGGGGGAGGAGCAAATTCCGGACACCCAGCTTTCCTCTCTCCCCTGCTTGCAGGGGAGGGTTGGGGAAGGGTCAACCACCCTCGTCGCCACGCGGCAAATGCCGAAGCACCTCTTCCAACACCGCCTCCCTGCGCAGCAACACGTCATCGTTCCAGAAGCGCAACACGCGATACCCCTCGGACTCCAACGCCTGCGTACGCTTGATGTCGTAACTCAACGCATCAAGATGCTGCCCGCCATCCAGCTCCAGTACCAATCGGGCCGACAAGCAGACAAAGTCCACGATGTAGCCGGCGATCGGGTACTGGCGACGGAACTTGAAACCCGCAAGCTGCTCTCGCCGCAGATAACGCCATAAATGCTGCTCGGCATCCGTAGCTTCGTTGCGAAGTTTGCGGGCGAATATCCATTTCCGCTGCATGGCTGATCCTTTGCCTTTGTCGTAAAGCCTTACCCCCTCCCAGCCTCCCCCTGCAAGCAGGGGGAGGAGTCAAAACATGTCACGGCTGTAGCTGCTTGTATCCCCTCCCCTGCTTGCAGGGGAGGGCTAGGGCGGGATCGCTCTACTGCTTCGTCCACTTCTCCAGCCACGCATTCACCGTGTCATGCCACAGCACGCTGTTATGTGGTTGCAGCACCCAGTGGCTTTCGTCGGGGAAGGTGAGGAATTCGCTGGGAATGCCACGTCGCTGCAGCGCGGTGAAGGCGCCCAGGCCCTGGCTCAGCGGAATGCGGAAGTCGTGGCCCGAATGCACCACCAGCATCGGCACGCGCCAGTCCTTCACGTGGTCGAGCGGGTTGAACTTCTCGTAGTTCTGCGGATGCTCGTACTGCGTACCGCCGTTCTCGTGCTCCTCGAACCACAGCTCGTCGGTGGCGTAATACATCATGCGCGAATCGAACACGCCGTCGTGGTCGACGAAGCATTTCCACGGCGAGTTCCACACGCCGGCGATCCAGTACGTCATGTAGCCGCCATAGCTGGCACCCAGCGCACACGCGCGACCGCTGTCGAGGAAATCGTACTTCGCCAGCGCCGCCTTCCACCCCAGCTTGAGGTCTTCCAACGGCTTGCCACCCCAGTCGCCCGAGATCGAATCGGTGAACTTCTGGCCGTAACCGGTGGAACCATGGAAATTGATGGTGACCACCGCGAAGCCCTGCCCCGCATACGTCTGCGGGTTCCAGCGGTAGCTCCAGCTGTTGGTCATCGCGCCCTGCGGGCCGCCGTGGATGATGAAGGCCACCGGGTACCTCTTGCCGGCCTGGTAATTCGCCGGCTTCACCACGTAGCCCTGCACGGTTTCGTTGTTCCAGCCCTTGAAGGTGAAGAACTGGAAGTCGCCTTCCTGCGTGTTCTTCAGCCGCGCGGCATTGGCATGCGTCACCTGCTTCAGATCACGGCCATCGGTATCGACGGTGTACAGGTCACTCGGCCGCTTCAGGTCATTGCGCGCCAGCAACACACGCTTGCCGACAACCGAATAGCCGTCCACCTCGCCATCACCCACCAGCTGCCGCACCTTGCCGCTGACCGCATCGACCGCGAACAGCGGATGCTGGCCTTCGTCATCGGCAGTGACGAACAGCGTCTTGCCATCGGCGGAAATATTCATGCTGCCGGGCGAACGATCCCACTGCGGATCGATCTCGCGCGTAGCGCCCGTGGCCAGATCCATCGCCATGATGCCGAAACGGTCCGCCTCGAAACCCGGCGTTTTCATCGCCAGGTAATAAAGCGTCTTGCCGTCCGGTGACGGCACCGGATAGGCATCCCACGCCTCGTTCTTCGCGGTAAGGTTCGTCGGGGCCGACGAACCGTCGGCCGGCACCTTGTAGATATCGAAGTTGGTCGACCACGGTTCACTGGTGCCGGCAATGCGCACGTCGAAGTACACCGTCTTGCCATCCGGCGAGAACGCGAACTCGCTGGCGTCGCCAAACGGCTTGCTCGGCACATCGCCATCGATGCCGCGTGAAAGCAGGGTCGGCTCCACCGGCAACTGACCGTCCGCACCGAAATGCGCGAGATAAAGCTGGTTGCGCCGACCGTCCGACCACGTATCCCAATGTCGCACGAACAGCTTGTGATACAGCGTGCCGGTGGACTTGTCCTTCGCCCGCTTGTCCAGCCTGGCCTTGGTGCAAGCCAGGTCGCTGCAGTCGGTGTACACCGCATACGACAGCAGCACGCTCTTGCCGTCCGGCGACAATTTGTAATCCTGAATGTCCAGCGGCGCATGGCTGACCTGCACCGGCGCCTTCGCCGCTGCCAGATCGAGACCACCGCCACCCTTCGCAAAATCCACCCGCCACAACTGCGCCACGCCCTTGACCGACGCCACGTAATAAAGGCTGCGCCCATCCACCGACCAGCGCGGTGATGACGCGCCCTTGGCCACCACCTGCACCGGCTTGCCGTCACGCGACAAATCCAGCACATCGATCGCGTTCACGCCCTTGTTCGCCGCGTAATCCGTGCTGCGCACACCAAACGCCGCATAGCGTCCATCCGGCGACAACTGCGGATCGCTCACCCGCTTCAGCATCACCAGATCGCGCACGTTGAACGGATGCGGCGTGTTGTAATCGAAGCCCGCAAACGGCGACCGGATCGGCGTGGACACGGAGGCCGCCGCAGCCGGCAACGCCATCGCCAGCAACAGGGCAGCAAGCAAAGGTTTCATGGGATTCTCCCTCGGGTGGATAGCTGTGACGGTAAGCGGGCACGCAAGGCGGCGCAAGCAGATCGTCCATTCCCCGCAAGCAAGCCCCATCCGCGGTGACGGGTGCATATCACTCCTGCGCAGACTATGCTTCAGTCAGCTTCGCTTCGCACGACGCACCATGGCCATCCAGCAAATACAAACCGCGTTGGCCTCACACCCGGATATACGGCTGGCCTATGTGTTCGGCTCGGTGGCCCAGGGGCGTGCGCGCCCGGACAGCGACGTGGATGTCGCCGTGCAAATGCCCAAACCGCTCGACAGCGCCCTGCGCATGCAACTGATCGAGGAACTGGCCCTCGCCACCGGCCGTCCCGTCGACCTGATCGACCTGCAAACGGTCGGCGAGCCCTTGCTGGGCCAGATCCTGAAGCATGGCAAGCGGATCGCTGGCGACAAAACGGCGCACGTGGCCATGATGTCCCGCCACGTCTACGCCATGGAGGACTTTGTGCCTTACGTGACCCGCATGCTGGAAGAGCGGAGGCGTCTATGGACACCCTGATCGTCGCGCGCAAACTCGACTCGCTGCAGCGCTGTCTCGTGCGCGTGCACGACAAATGCCCGACTACCGCCGACATACTCGCAGCCACCCCCGACCTGCAGGATATTGTGGTGCTCAATCTGAGCCGGGCCGTCCAGCTCTGCGTCGACCTGGCCCTGCATGTGCTGGCCGATTCGGGCCTGCCGCCACCCGACACGATGGGCCAGGCCTTTGATCAACTCGCCTCGACCCATTCACTGGATGCCTCACTGGCAACGCGTCTGCGCAAGGCGGTCGGATTCCGCAACCTCGCCGTGCACAGCTACAGCAGCATCGACTGGGTCATCGTGCACGCCATCGCCACCCGCCACCTGGGCGACTTCACAAACTTCGCCACATGGGTCGAAGCCCAGGAACAGTGACACACGAAGGCCGCTTGCCATCATAGGGGCCTGCTCAAAATCTCTCCTGGTGAACGCACAACCTTGCGGCAGGAGCGGCTTCAACCGCGATGCTTTTGGCATGGTGTCCGAAAAACCCGGAGAGCATCGCGGCTGAAGCCGCTCCATCAGAACGACGAGGGCTACAAACAGGCACACGGACGAGATTTCGAGCAGACCCCAAGCCGCTTGCACCACCCAAAGTGATACTGTAGTGTCACTTCATGCGCACCGAACTCGTCACCACGCTCAAGCGCCAGGCCACCGAACTCCTCGCGGACATCGAGCGGGACAAGCAGCCCATCCTCATCACCCAGCATGGCCTGCCAAGCGCCTACCTCCTGGATGTCGAGACCTATCAATTGATGCAACAGCGCATGGCCGTCCTTGAAGGTATTGCCCGTGGTGAACAAGCCATTGCCGAGGGCCGCGTAGCTACTCACGCCCAAGCCAAAAAGCGCCTCGCCAGATGGCTCAAATAATCTGGTCAGAGCCAGCACTGGCTGATCTGGATGCCATTGCTGACTACATTGCGCTGGAAAACCCCGTCGCTGCATCTGAGCTCGTCAAACGCATCTTCGACCATGTCGATCAACTCACCGACCAACCGGATAGCGGCAGTCGCCCGCAGGAGCTTGGACGCTCTCGATACCGCCAGATTGTGGAGCCGCCTTGCCGCGTCCTCTACCGTCATGACGGACACAAGGTGTTTATCCTGCACGTCATGCGCTCGGAACGCCTGCTACGCAAGAAGCAACTTGCGGCGCGCGCCAGGCAAGCAAAGACCTGACTCATCCAGGCGGATGGCGTCGCCACACCGATCCGCAGGGCGTCGCGCACTCAGCCCGCGAACCCGCTCAACGCCCCAGACTGGGCATGCACCCGCATCTCCCCACCCTCCACAAGTGGGAGCGGCTTCAGCCGCGATGCTCTTCGAGTCTTTCCGACGCCCCGCCAAAAGCATCACGGCTGAAGCCACTCCCATCGGTGGGCTGGATGCTCGCCATCGCACCGCGCCTGCGCAAAGCGGTCGGCTCTTCGGCTGTTGGACGGGCAGTAAACCCAGCAGGGCTGAGGGTTTACCCTGGAGAAGATATACGCCATTGACGCATATACACCATTGGCGTAGATTTACGACATGATCTTCATTGAGACCTCGGTTTTCACTCGTCAGATCACCGCGCTTGTGGATGATGATGACTACGCCGATTTCCAGCGTGGATTAGCCGATGATCCCGAGTCAGGTGACGTGATTCCTGGGCGGAGGGCTCAGGAAGATCCGCATGGCCGCCAAAGGCCATGGCAAGCGTGGCGGCGCCCGAGTGATCTATTACTACTTCACCAGCGCTGCCCAGATAGCCCTTCTGCTGGCATATGCAAAAAATGAAGCCGATGATCTCACCGCTTCACAGAAGAAGGGGCTGAAGCAAGTGATCGAGCAGTGGAGGTAGCCATGGAAAAAGAACTTTTCAAAGACCTGCTACAGAGCGTCACCCAGATGGATGAAATCCGTCGAGGCGAGCGAGCTCCGTCACGCGAGACCTACGTTGCATCCGAGCAGGTAAAACGCATTCGCGCCCTTACCAAACTCTCTCAGGCCAAGTTTGCGAAGGTCATTGACGTTGAAATTGGCACGCTTCAGAACTGGGAGCAGGGGCGCCGCAACCCGACCGGCCCAGTAAGAGCGCTACTGCGTGCCATCGAGAAAGATCCACAACACGTCCTTGCCGCGCTACTCGACTGAAATGGCGATGTAACAAACAGACCGCTGTCTGGTCTGGTCCTCCAGTGACTGTATGGCCTGAGCAGGTGTGGTCGCCACTGAACAACCAGATCTTCGTCTGTTGAAAAACCTTCCGCCTACGCAGAAATGACGAACAGAATCAAAGGTTTCCTAAAGGAAACCTCGAATAACGGAACCATTCAGGCTGGATCCCTGTCATCAGACTTGATAGTAATGCAATGTAGCATTACATTGTGCCTTGACCGTAACTCAAGGACACCCTCATGACTACATTGACCGTTACCGCACGGGGACAAGTCACCTTTCGAAAGGAGGTACTCCAACACCTCGGCATCAAGCCAGGGGAGAGGATCGAACTGGATTTGCTGCCTGATGGCCGGGCCGCACTGAAGGCAGCCAGGCCTACCGGGTCAATCGCTGGCTTTGTCGGTCTGCTGGCGGGGCGGACAACCAAGGTCGCCAGCATCGAGGAAATCAACGAGGCCGCGGCCGAGGGCTGGGCGGGCCGCAAGTGAAGATCACGGTCGACACCAATGTTCTGGTTCGCGCCGTTGTTCGCGACGACGCCAAGCAAGCGAAGCTTGCAGCCAAGCTGCTGACGGATGCCGGCCTGATAGCTGTTGCGCTGCCGTGCCTTTGCGAGTTCGTCTGGGTGTTGCGCCGCGTGTATGGTTTTTCTCCTGCCGACGTGGGCGGTGCGATCCGTGCACTGCTCGATGCAGCCAATACAGAAACGAACCGACCGGCCGTCGAAGCTGGCTTGGCCGTACTCGAAGCCGGGGGTGATTTCGCCGATGGGGTGATCGCTTTTGAGGGTCAATGGCTTGGCGGCGAAACCTTCGTATCGTTCGATCAGAAGGCGGTCGCGTTGCTTACCGCTCAGGGTCAATCCGCCCGTTTGCCATGACCCGCGGGCTCCAAGCTCGATCCCAGCGCATGCCCGTCACCATCGGAACCTTGATCCGCTGGAATCAGCACGGTGATCACGGCGTGCCAGAATCCTGATCACTTATCGCCGGCACGCACATGCGAGACATGCGCACTCACCGCTATCTGGGTGTGGATACCGAAATGACATGGGGCGTCGAACGCGATCTCGAGCCCGTCAACATGACCATCGAGAAAATCGCTGCCCAGCTTGGACTGCATCTGCCCATTTACGGCTGTTGACGACAACACACCCGATGTACATGGCTCGCCCGATTTTCCAGACGGGGCGGTCGGATTCCGCACCGTCACAACATCACTAAGTCAGGCATATTGAACGGATGCGGCACACTAAGAATGTTCTGATCAATCGGCTTTTTGTTCGTCATTCCTGCGAGGCGCGTTTTAGCAGCCGAAGGGCTGGTCAAACAGGAAACGCTTCTCAACAGACGAATGTCTGGTCATCCAGCGTCTTTGCTTTCAATGACCTATAGACACTGGATCCCAGCCTCCGCTGGAATGACGAGCAAAATCAGAGCTTCCCTAAAGCACGTATTCCAAATCAACGTGTCCAGCTTGCACTAGTCCCAATATGGGACTATCATGTGTGCATGAGGATCATCGCCGTAAGCACGCTCAAGGACTTCTGGGTGCATCATCCGGATGCCGAGCAACCGCTCAGGGCATGGTACGACGAAGCAAAACACACTGTCTGGACGGCACCACAAGACATCAAGGCTCGCTACGCCAGCGCCAGTTTTGTCGGCAACAACCGCGTAGTTTTCAACATCAAGGGCAACACTTACCGGCTCATCGTCGCCGTGGCTTATCGCTTCCAAACCGTCTACATCAAGTTCATTGGCACACACGCCGAGTACGACCGGATCGACGCCGAGACCGTGGAGGCTCCATGAATATTCGTCCCATCCATACCAAGAGCGACTACAAGGCCGCCCTGCGTGAACTGTCGGCCTATGTCGACAACGAGCCCCGCCCGGGTAGCGAGGACAGCGATCGCTTCGAAATCCTTGCCACCCTGGTTGAGGCCTACGAAACGAAGCACTTTCCTGTCAAGGCTCCCGACCCCATCGAGGCCATCCGGTTTCGAATGGAACAGGCTGGCCTGACTGTGAAAGACCTCGTACCCTACATCGGTCGGACCAACCGCGTTTACGAGGTACTCAACCGCAAGCGCGGCCTCACCATCGAGATGGTTCGCAACCTGCATCGGCACCTTGGGATTCCGGCGGAAAGCTTGATCGGGGCCTGACCTGGACTGGACCCGCATGGGCGTGGCCGCCCGCATGCCTGTTCGACCTTGCCGCCCTGCGCGACGACTTGGTAGCCGCTATCGCCCGTCCGGTAGACGTGATCAGTGAAAACGGTATCTACCTGCTCAAAATCTTTCTGGCGAGCGCTCAGCCTTGGGGTAAAAGCGGCTTAAGCCGCGATGCTCTTCAAACCTTTCCGAGGCCACGCCCAAAGCATCGCGGCTGAAGCCGCTCCGACCCCGGAAAGATGAGGGCTACAGACGAAATTTTGGGCAGGCCTCCTCATTTCTGGCCCCCTGTTTCGGGACGCCAACCGGACGCCAACCGACGGCCTTGAACCTGCCTTGACTCCACTCCACCGCAGTAGCAGACTCGTTCGCAAGGAGCGTAGAAACTCCACTTAGAGCGGTACCCACCTCCGACAAACCGGTGGGTTTTTTGTGCCTGCACTCGCAGGTGCAACCGACGTGACACCTGCGTCGGGAGGGCGGCTAATACAACACCCTTCGGGGGAATACGCCCGCCGACTCTAAGCGGTTTCTAACCTCCCGACTTCCCATCGCCATCCTGGCGTGCGGGTGCTTCATGGAACGAGGAGGCAATCATGTCCAAGATCGAACTGGAAGATATGGTTACGACCGGCTATTTCCTGCCGGAAGATACTCAACTGCGGCTGAAGCAGCTGCGCGAATACGTGACATTCCTGTCCAACCTGGCCCGGCCGCGCCGGCCGGACGAGGACAACGAATGGTATGCAGAGATTCGCACGGGCGAGGTGGCGATCTGCCTGGAATTGCTGGCCGAGCAGATCACCCAGGTGCTGGACGAACTCTCGTATCCGGCCAAGCGTGGCGACAAGGTGGCTGCGCCCGAGGTCACGGCGGATGCCGAACCGGAAGAAGAAGAGCAGGAAGCGGGTGCGGCGTCCGCTGACGCGGATGACACCAAGCCGGAATCTGCCATCCCGCCGATGAACGAGGCGGGCAAGCGCTATGTGTCTGGCGTCACTCTGGATCAGATCGACGAGTTGGCCCGGCTGGGCGACATGCTCCGCGCCCATGGCGACGTGGTAACAGCCACCGATCAGGCGGATTTCGCCGACGTCACGCTGTCGATCATGGGTGACGCCATCATCCGCGACGCGGAGAAACTGCGCGACATCATCCACGACATCGACAGTGTGCAGCACCTCGATGGGCGTCATCGTTCGCATGCCGACGTCAGAGAGGAAGCCGCTACCTACCTTGCCTCGCTGACATGCTGGCCCCTGCAAGGCGTGCCGCGCCCCTCGGCACGACGTACCGTCGTCGAGCCGCTCGGCGCTTGCGGAAGAACACCTGCACTGGCATACGCCGGGCTTGGCGTCTGAGGCAAAGTCGATACGACCGGGCGCACCGCTTACGCGGCGCGCCCGGTCGGTCGGGTCCGTGCAGTAAGTAGCACTGCCCCGGTGCACTCAAAGCTCGGAAAGTGCACTCTGACCCTGAGGTTTAGGTTTCCCCACGTTTTTCATGCTGGCACACCCAGTTGATCGAGCAATAGTGGGCTTGGATGTCACAGCTGATCAATGAGTTCGCCCACTCGCGTACTTGACCATCGTCGCACCAGCGCTTCGCGCCCCAGCCGCATGACCGAATACAGCCGGCGCTTGCTTCGATAGTGCATCAGCCAGGCCTTCGAGCAGCTCGCCTCGACCCACCAACTGGATGCCACGCTTGCCGTGCGCCTGCGCAAGGCGGTTGGATTCCGCAACCTCGCCGTGCGCAGCTCAGCAGCATCGACGGGACCTCGGTGCGCGCCATCGCCACCCGCCACCCGCCACCTGAGCGACTTCACCGGTTTCACCGCATGGATAGCACCCCAAAAAGCAGACGAGGCCAAACATCGCAACACGGCTTCACATCGCCATTTCGATGAGCCAGCTTCGCCCGGACGCCATGTGATGCACATCACAGTTCATGAGCCAGACGCACCATCTCCCTGAATTGGTACAAGCCGTGCTTACCCGCTGACGTCTCCAGGGGGAAACACAACCATGTCAAACACCCGTTCGTCGCAGGGCTTCACCCTGATCGAGCTGATGATCGTCGTGGCGATCATCGCCATCCTCGCCGCCATCGCCATCCCGGCGTACCAGAACTACTTGATCAAGGCCCAGGTAAGTGAAGGCATGAGTCTCGCTGACAGCGCGAAGGCAGCTGTATGGGAGTACATATCGAACACTGGCACCTTCCCGGCAAGTAACCTGACTGCAGGGTTACCCGAGGAAGCGTCGATCAGCGGCAGCTACGTATCCAGTGTCAATGTCGCCAATGGCAGAATTACTGTCGCCTTTGCAAACCCAAAGGCCAACATAGCCATCCAGAATCAGGTTCTGGTGCTTTCGCCTGCCACGACCGGAGGCAGCATCACGTGGGATTGCAGCACGCACACCACACTGTCAGGCAAGTATCTGCCGTCTGTTTGCCGCAAATGACATGACGGATACGAAAGCCGGGAGCACGCCGCAAGTGACAAAATGCGTCACTTGATGACACAAACATACGGTCACCTTGAGCCCATGGAATTGCACTCGGACGACAACGGATTCGCCAGATTACCGACGACGACGCCGGCATCGTGATGACCTGCACAAACTTGGCGCGATCCGGTATGACAAAGTACGCAGGCCTTGTCGGTGGCACGCATACTGCTTCGACTTTGCACGCTTCCTGGTCGTTCCTGACCAAGTGCATGGGGTCTGATCCCGCCTAGGGGGATTCGGGACTGAGGCTCAGGGGGCATCACAACGGTCAGCTGACCAATCAAGAGGAACCACCATGAAGAACATGCAGAAAGGCTTCACCCTGATCGAACTGATGATCGTGGTCGCGATCATCGCGATCTTGGCCGCCATCGCCATCCCGGCCTACCAGAACTACCTGATCAAGTCGCAGGTTACGGAAGGCATTACGCTGATGGACGGTGCCAAGGTCAACCTTACCGAGTATTACAGCAACTACGGCAAGTTCCCGCCTAGCCAAAAAACAGCTGGCCTCCCTCTTCCCACCTCCATTGCCGGCAGTTATGTGAGCAAGGTGAATATCGACAACACGGGCCTGATCACGGCTACCTTCAGCAACGCCACCGGCTTCAAGGCAAACAAGGCGATCAATGGCGCAGTGGTTTCGCTATCTCCGATCACCATCGCGGGCGGCAACATCAAGTGGACCTGTGAAGCCACGAAGAACGTGGCGGGCACTGGCGTCGACTCCAAGTATCTGCCGTCGACCTGCCGTTGATATCTATCAACTGCTACTGACGTATACAAAAAGGCCGCCCAGTGCGGCCTTTCTCTTGTGGCCACACTTTAGAAAGCCTGATGTGACTCTGCAAAAGCATCACCCATTCCTGCTCCTGCTAGCCAGTGCACTGCTGTTGACCGGCTTGGCCTACGCTCCCGGTCTGCACGGCGGATTTCTGTTCGACGATTTCGCCAACCTGCCGGTGCTGGGCGCCACTGGGCCGATCGATCACTGGGCCACCTTCTGGCGTTACATCACCTCGGGCACTGCTGATCCTACGGGCCGTCCGCTGACCCTGTTGAGCTTCCTGCTGGATGCGCACAACTGGCCGGCTGACCCGTACCCCTTCAAGCGCACCAGCCTGATCCTGCATTTGCTCAACGCCGTGCTGCTTTACGCCTTGCTGACCAAGTTAGGCCGCTCGCTGGATCTCGATGAGCGCCGTCGCAAGCTGGCAGCACTCCTTGGCAGTACGCTGTGGTTGTTGCATCCACTGCTGGTATCCACCACGTTGTATATCGTGCAACGCGAAGCGATGTTGCCCGCCACCTGCGTGATGGCCGGGTTGATGCTGTGGTTGCATGGGCGCCAACATTTGGAAGCAGGCAAGATCAAAACCGGACTGGGCTGGAGTGTGCTCGGGCTGGGTGGATTCACCGTACTGGGCGTCTTGTCAAAGGCCAACGGCGCACTCTTGCCGCTATACGCTCTGCTGATCGAAATTATCGTGCTGGCACCACGCCGCCCCCTGCCCGATGGCAACACACGACGTACCCATCGAGCAGTCATGCTTATGTTCGGGATCATTCCCGCCACCGCCATCGGCATCTACCTAGCGTATATCGGCGTACATGGCATTGTCCTCGGCGGCGTAGAGGACGGGCGATCGTGGAGTATCGGTCAGCGGCTGTTGACCGAACCACGCGTGTTGATGGATTACCTCAAGTTGCTGTGGCTACCGCGACCATTTTCCAGCGGGCTGTTCAACGATCAATACGCCGCTTCCAGTTCGTGGTTGCACCCAGCAACCACGTTGCCGTCACTACTGGCCATAGTCGCCTTGATCGCAGGAGCGTGGCACTGGCGCCGACGTCATCCAGCACTGGCACTGGCCGTAGTGTTCTACTTCGTCGGCCAACTACTCGAGTCCAGCTCCATTCCGCTTGAGCTGTATTTCGAGCACCGCAACTATGTACCGGCATTGTTGATGTTCTGGCCACTGGGGCTGTGGCTGGCCGACACGCGCACGTTGCGCCTGCCAAAATACGCCCTCATGCTGGTATTGCTGCTCACTTTGGCATGGATGACCCATGCGCGTGCCGAGGTTTGGGGCAACGTACAGACGCAGGCGTTGGTATGGGCCACGATCAATCCCGATTCGCCGCGCGCGCAGGCTAATGCCGCTCAAGTCGAGGCGCAGACGGGGCATCCGCGCGCTGCCGTACGCAGGTTGCAAGTCATGCTGGCTAGCCAACCCGATCAAGTCCAACTCGCACTCAACCTGATCGGTGCGCGCTGCGAGAGCGGCGGTGTAAGCCCTGCCAATCTCACTACTGCGCAGCAGGCCATGCGCAACAGTAGCCCCAACATCGGACCGCTATTCGCTCACTGGTTCGAACGCATGCTGCCTGTTGCAATGGCCGACCGCTGCCCAGGCCTGACCTCAACGGCCCTACTCAGCCTAGTCAATGCAGGATTGCAAAACCCGAATCTGTCTGCAGCAGGACCGCAGCAAAGCCTGACCTATCTGCGCGGGCGCATTGCCCTTGCTCAACATCAACCAGACATTGCACTGACCGACTTCACTCGCGCGCTCAGCCTTCAGGTGTATCCCGGCATGGCACTGGAAGCTGCGGCCACCCTGGGTTCACATGGCTACCCGGTACAAGGCCTGCAAATGCTCGACTACTACCAGCAGGTGCAAAGCAAAACCATGCCGCCAAGCTTTGGCATGCCGATGGTGCATACATGGGTAATGGCGCGCGAGAACTACTGGCCACATGAATTGGCCCACCTGCGACATCAGCTAAGCCTCGACGCGAAAGCCGACAGCACTAATACTGCGCCATCGGATTCTGCCCGGAGCACACCCTCTTGATACGCTTGTCGTTACACCGCTGGGTTCTTGCCGCCGCCATCATCGTCACGGCTCTCGTGTACTGGCCAGGTCTCTCCGGCGGTTTCCTCTTCGACGACTACCCCAACATCGTCGACAACCACGGGGTGCAGCCGCATGACGTCAGCGTGCCCTCTCTGGTGCGCGCCGCGTTGTCGTCGCCATCAAGTGAGTTCAAGCGGCCGCTGGCCTCCTTGAGTTTTGCAGCCAATTATCTGGCCACCGGACTTGACCCATATTGGATGAAGCTGACCAACTTGGTCATCCACCTATTGAACGGGCTACTGGTATTCCTGCTGGCGCGGGAGTTGTTGCGATCCGCGTGCATACGCGTAGGAACCCGCTCGCGGGCGATGCCTTTCGACACATCCGAACAGGAGCCCACCAAGAGCATCGCCCACGAGCGGGCTCCTACGACAACAGATGGCGGTGCTGGCGAAGCACAGCGAGCTGGCGTAACCGCAGCGCTGATCGCTGCCGCTTGGATGCTGCTGCCGATCAACCTCACCGGCGTGCTGTATGTGGTTCAACGCATGGAAAGCATGGCGAACCTGTTTGTCTTGCTGGGCCTGATCGGCTACGTCGCTGGGCGGCGACGCATGCTTGTACCTACCACCATTGACCCGGACATTGCTTTTGCTCCCGCCCTTCTCCGCAGGGGAAGGCAAGGACGAGGTAGCTTCTGGCTATGCGTCACCAGCATCACCCTCCCCGCCGCGGTCGGTGTTTTTGCCAAGGAAACAGCGGCGATGCTGCCGCTGTACGCACTGCTTATCGAATGGGCGTTGTTTCGCTTCCGTACAACCAACGGCTCACGTGATCGCCACCTGATCGCACTATTCTTGATCGTGCTGGTGTTGCCGCTGATCACGGGGCTCACGTGGCTGCTGCCCAGCGTACTAAATCATACGGACTGGGCCACGCGCGATTTCACACTGGGCACGCGACTGCTCAGCGAAACGCGTATCGTGGTGGACTACATCAGCTGGACGCTGTTGCCGATACCGCACGAACTGTCGTTTTATCACGACAATTTCCGCATCTCGACCGGCCTGCTTTCCCCATGGACGACGCTCGTCAGCATCTTCGTGCTGGCTGGGTTGGTGGCGTTTACATTGTGGTTACGCCCACGCCGCCCGCTGGTGGCTCTGGGCATCGCCTTGTTTCTCGGCTGCCAATTGCTCACCGGCACCATCATCCCGCTGGAACTGGTGTACGAACACCGCAACTACTTCGCCAGCTTTGGGTTGATGCTGGCCGTGGTGCCGCTGCTGACGGCATTTGCATCCGAGGGAATATCCGCACCCTATGCATTGCCGCGGCGCGTATTGCTTGGTGGCTTGCTGCTGCTGTGGGCCGGTGAAACGGCAATGACCGCCGTAGCATGGGGCAACCCACTGTTACTGGCTGAAACCCTCGCCTCACGCGCACCCGACTCGCCTCGCGCAGAATACGAATTGGGCCGCACTTACATCATCTACTCGCACTACGATCCAGCTTCGCCATTCACCAAGCTGGCTTATACACCGCTGGAACGTGCCGCCGCATTGCCGCACGCTTCGATCATGCCGGAGCAAGCGATGATCTTCATGAACTCGCGCATGCACTTGCCGCTGAAGGACACATGGTGGGACAGCCTGATCACCAAGCTCAAGGCCCGCAAACCTGGTGTACAAGACGAAAGCGCGCTAGGCGCGCTGACTGAGTGCGATCGTGAACATCATTGCGTCTTGCCCGACAATCGTATGACCGAAGCCTATCTTGCCGCGTTGTCACACCCCGACCCAAGCGCGCGCCTGTTGGCGATGTACGGCGATTTCGCGTGGAATGTGCTGCAGGACCGCGCATTGGGTCTGCGCATGACCAATGCCGCCGTGGCCGCTGCACCCAGCGAACCCGCTTACCACATCACGCAAATTCGCATGCTGGTGGTGGAAGGCCATGTGAATGAGGCCCATGAGGCGCTTGGCAAGTTGCAATCGTTGAACATCGGCGGGCGACTGAATTTACAGTTGGCCAACCTACGCAAGCTACCTGGCATGTAACAAATGTAGACGTTGAAACCACACGTAATTTGTCTGACATACCCTTCCACCATTCAGGCAATGCTCGCCAGAAAGCTAATCACGTACCAATCTCCCTTTTCGTCCGAAGAAGGTACGCAGGAACAACGATGTCAGAAGCGAAACCCGATTCCATACCTCCCTTGATGACGATCGGCATGCCCGTTTTCAACGAAGAACGCTTCATTGATTCTGCGTTGACCTCGTTGCGCCACCAAAATTACCCGAACCTGGAAATACTGATTTGCGACAACGCATCGACAGACTGCACTCTGGAAATCTGCCAGCGTCACGCTGCTGAAGATTCGCGCATCCATATCGAACGCGCGGTTGAGAACCGCGGTGCCATCGCAAACTTCCAGCGCGCACTGGACAGGGCATCCGGCACCTATTTCATGTGGGGCGCCGGGCACGATCTGTGGACAGAAAACCTGGTATCAGAATGTGTCGCATTGCTGGAAGCCAACGACGAAGCTTGCCTTGCATTTGCCAGCTCCCGCTGGATCAACGCAGGCGGCGAACCTTTTGCAAGGGCATCAGGCTGGAGCGATACTCGTGATCTCTCCGCAACGGCACGGCTTTTCACCATACTCTGGGGCAATATGCATCCGGTCGTGGGCGTGATAAGAACAGCTCAGTTGCGCGCGTGCTCACCCATTCCAAGCATGGTTGGGGGCGACTTGGTTTTGCTCGCGGATCTCGCTCTACGCGGTAGCTTCCTGCACGCCACAGGATCGTGCTGGTCTCGCCGAGAATTTCGCGTGGAGAAGCACCACAATGACAAATTGAAACGCTATGCATCGGTCTCTACAGGCATCGCCAGATCACGTCTCGCACGCATGTTTCCGCTACTCCAACTCCCTTTCGCACTTCTCAAAGTTGCCTTACGTTCAAAACTTCCGATCATCGACAAGTTACTTGTCGTTGCCGCACTGATTCCGTCACTGCCCCTGCGTTATCTGGTCGGCCGGCGCAAGCATGCTGAATAAGGTCAAAAATGCCTTGCTCGGCAACAGCACACTCCTGCGCATATTCGCCGCATCGCGCTGGATCTTCGGCCCCGCTGCAGTGGCCTTCCTTATCATCGCCGGAATACATGCGCGAGGGGCTTTCCAGTCAGTCTCGTTGCATACACAGCTGATCCCGCTGGTCATCACCGCTCTGCTCTGGGCCTCACTCAACCTGCTTGGCCCGGTCTTTACCTGGCTCGTGTTGCTCGAAACCGGCGCGAACGTTCCATATGGAGCTGCGTTGAAAATCCAGGTAAGCAGGCTCCCCGCCAAGTATCTCCCAGGCGGCATCTGGCAAACCGTTTCGCGGATGATGGATCTGCATCGGCTAGGCGTTGATCGCGCGCAACTCAGCGTACTCGTCATGCTGGAGAACTTGATGCCACTTGCCGTTGCGATGGCCACGGGCGGGGCGTTCATGCTGATCGCTGGCGATGCCAGGCATCTCGCACTGGCGGCGATGCTGGCCGGGTTGATCTTGCTGGCGTGCCTCCCGCTTGTCTTGCGACACCGGCTTTTGTCGCGGAAGAGCCGGTTTAGATTGCGCACCTACGCCCTGGCAGCACTCATCAACGTGGCTTTCTGGCTCATGGCGGCTACTGCTTTTGCCTGCTACTGGTATTCATTTCCTACCATCCACGCTGACGTTTCCCGGCTGCAAGTGTATGGCTCGTACCTGCTCGCCTGGTCCGCAGGGTTCATGAGCATATTTTCGCCTCAGGGTATCGGCGTGTTCGAGTCGGTGATCAGCATTTTCCTGAAGGGCGTGCTCCCCTTTGGCGAAGTTGCCGTCCTGGCGGCGGGATTTCGTGCCGTGATGCTAGCCGCGGATTTCATCGCCTATGGCGCGTGGTTCCTGGGCCGGCATGGCCGCAGGGTTCTTCGTCTGCACAGGCATTGAGGGTATTCTGTTCAAAGGTTCAGCCTGAAATGGCAGCACTACCAGCGAGCACATGACGCGCACTTGCTTCTTCGGAAAAGATCGGACATGAAAGCTGTAATTCTTGCAGGAGGGCTCGGCACCCGCCTGAGCGAAGAAACCACCATCCGCCCCAAACCCATGATCGAGATCGGGGGTATGCCAGTGCTTTGGCACATTCTCAAGATCTATTCCCACCATGGCATCAATGATTTCATCATCTGCCTGGGCTACAAGGGCTATGTGATCAAGGAATACTTCGCCAACTACTTTCTGCACATGTCAGATGTCACCTTCGATCTGGCCAACAATACGCTCGAAGTCCATCAAAAACATGCAGAGCCATGGCGCATCACCTTGGTCGACACCGGCGATCGCACACAAACAGGTGGCAGGTTGATGCGGGTCGTGGATTATCTGGACAGCGAGACATTCTGCTTCACCTACGGCGACGGCCTCGCCGATATCGATATCACGCAGCAACTGGCCTTCCACAAAGCCAAAGGCAGCTTGGCGACCATGTGCGCTGTGCAGCCACCTGGTCGTTTCGGCGCCATCGACATTCAGGATCACCGCATCACCCGTTTCGAGGAAAAACCCTCAGGCGATGGCTCGTGGATCAACGGTGGTTTTTTCGTGCTCGAACCGGGCGCCGTGAACTACATCAAGGACGACACCACGGTGTGGGAACGAGGGCCACTCGAAAGTCTTGCGCGTGAAGATCAATTATCTGCCTACACCCACCATGGTTTCTGGCAACCCATGGACACTCTGCGCGACAAAGTAAGACTGGAAGAGCTCTGGCAAACGGGCAAAGCACCGTGGAAAGTATGGCCTTGAACAGCCTCTTCAGCGGCACGTATACCGATCGCCGCGTTCTGGTAACCGGTCATACCGGCTTCAAGGGCTCTTGGCTATGCCTATGGCTGACGGCACTGGGCGCGCGCGTCACCGGCTTGGCGCTCGCGCCGGATACAGACCCCTCACACTGGTCCCTACTTGGCTTGAACCAAGTGTGCGACTTGCGTTTGGACCTGCGCGACAGCATGAAAGTGCAGCAGGCGCTTGAGCAGGCCCAGCCCGAAATCATTTTTCATTTGGCCGCACAACCGCTTGTGCGACGCAGTTACCGCGAGCCATTGGCCACCTTCGATACCAATGTGCTTGGACTGGTGCATCTGCTGGAGGCCATCCGTAGCGTCCCGTCAGTACGCGCGCTGGTAAATGTCACCACCGACAAGGTGTATCTCGAACAACCCGTCGATACCGGTTATCATGAAGGCCACCCTCTGGGGGGGCATGATCCTTACAGCACCTCCAAGGCTTGTGCCGAACTGGTGACGGAGTGTTATCGCAAGAGTTTCTTCGACGATGGCGGACCACGAGTGGCGACGGCGCGTGCCGGCAACGTGATCGGTGGCGGCGACTGGTCGGAGGACCGACTGGTACCCGATCTGGTGCGCGCCGCGTCGAGTGACTCCGCCTTGAAGATCCGCCACCCGGAAGCCGTCCGTCCATGGCAACACGTGCTGGAACCGCTAGCTGGCTATCTACGGCTAGGCGAACGGCTGCTTGCCGGCGACACGGTCGAAGGGCCATGGAATTTCGGTCCTGCAGCCGATGCCACCCTGCCAGTGCAGGCACTCGTCTCCATGGTGCAAGAGCACTGGCCGAAGCTACGCAGCGAACAGCAACCGGGGCCACATCCACACGAGGCCTCGACCTTACGGCTAGACGCCTCCAAAGCAGCACAGCGCTTGGGCTGGTATCCGGTGTGGGATGCGCAGACCACCTTGCAGTCGACCATCCACTGGTATCGCGACTACTACGAGCGCGGCCAGCTACATAGCCGCGCCGATCTGCAGGCTTATGTCGATGCCGCTAGGCTGGGCGGTCTGGAGTGGACCACGTGAAGTTTCATCCCACGCCATTGACCGGCCTCACCGTAATCGAAACCACGCCGATCGCGGACGAACGCGGCCAATTTTCCCGGGTATTCTGCGCGACCGAATGCGCGGCGCTGCAACACGACCTGCACTGGGTCCAGGTCAACGTGTCACGCACCTATAACAAGGGCACCGTGCGGGGTATGCACTTCCAGTACCCACCCGCGGCAGAAGCCAAACTGATTCGCTGCTTGCGCGGTCGTGTGTTTGATGTGGCCGTCGACCTGCGTGCGGATTCGCCCACCTTTTTGCGTTGGCATGGCATTGAACTGGACGGGGACGGAGCGACCCAGTTCTTCATACCGAAAGGTTTCGCCCACGGCTTTCAGGCACTCACCGACGACGCACAACTGCTGTACCTGCACAGCGCGGCATGGAATCGTGAAATGGAAAGTGGACTTCGGCACGATGATCCCGCCCTTGCCATTGACTGGCCACTGCCCGTGGCACAGATCTCCGACAAGGATCGGTATTTACAGCTGGTAAAAGAAAGCAGGTTCGCGGGAATCAAACCATGAAATGTCGCCATTGCGCCACCCCGTTGCATGATGTCTTCCTCGACCTCGGTAGCGCGCCACCTTCCAATGCGTTCCTGACTGCAGACTCGCTCAGTGCGCCGGAGACTTGGTTTCCGCTGAAGTTGTTCACCTGCGACAACTGTCGACTGGTGCAGGTCGACGAAGTGCAGTCGCATGCCGAGTTGTTTGCACCGGACTACGTTTACCACTCGTCGTTCTCTCGCTCTTGGCTCGCGCATGCCGAGCATTACGTTGGGCAAGCGGCGGCACTGTTGGACTTGAATCAAAAGAGCTTGGTGGTGGAGATTGCCTCCAATGATGGCTACCTGCTGCAATACGTGGCGGCGCGCGGTATCCCCTGCATCGGCATTGAGCCCACCAGCGGTACCGCTCAGGTGGCACGACAGAAGGGCATCGAGACGCTGGAGTGTTTCTTTGGCAGCGACTTTGCCGCGAAGTTCGTGAGTGAGCACAGGACTGCCGACCTGATCGTGGCAAACAACGTTCTGGCCCACGTTCCTGACATCAACGATTTTGTAGCTGGACTAGCCGCGGCACTGGCACCCGAAGGCTCGATCACAGTCGAATTTCCGCACCTAATGGAACTGGTCGCAAAGCGACAGTTCGACACTGTTTACCACGAACACTTCTCCTATTTTTCATTCCACACAGTGCATCGAATCTTTGCGGCGCACGGTTTGAAGATCTGGGATGTGGAACAGCTGCCAACACATGGTGGCTCCTTGCGCCTGTGGGCGGCGCATGCTCACAGCCATCATGCCGAAACACCTGCCGTGCCGGCGCTGTTGCACGTCGAAACGGTGACGGGAATGTTGGACAGCGCCTACTATCAAGGCTTTCAAGCGCAAGCCGATGCGGTCAAGAACGAGTTCCTAACCTTCCTGCTGGAACAGCAGCGAGCTGGACGCAGAGTCGCCGCCTATGGCGCAGCTGCCAAAGGCAACACCTTGCTGAACTACGCTGGCGTGCGACCCGACTTGGTGCCCTACGTGGTCGATGCCTCACCACACAAACAGGACCACTGGCTGCCGGGGTCACGCATTCCCGTCGTCGCCGAGGCGCGACTACGCGAGGAGCGGCCTGACTTCGTGTTGATTATGCCGTGGAACCTGCGCGAGGAAATCATGACCCAGCTCGGCTACATCCGGGAATGGAACGGCCAGTTTGTTGTGGCCGTCCCGCAATTGGCGATCCTATGAACACCGAACCGCCTTCGCGTATCTACTACACCAAGCCATCGATCACCGCGCTGGAGATCGGCTACGCCAATGACGCCGCCAGCAACGGCTGGGGCGAGCATTGCTACGACTACATTCACCGCTTCGAAGCAATGTTTCGTGAACACTTGGGCGTGAAGCATGCGATCGCCACCTCGAGCGCCACCGGCGCATTGCATATCGGCATGGCGGCCATGGGTATCGGCGCGGGTGACGAGGTCGTGCTCGGCGATATCAACTGGGTCGCTTCGGCGGCACCCATCATTCATCTGGGCGCAACTCCGGTGCTGGTCGATGTACTGGCTGACAGTTGGTGCCTCGATCCCGTAGCGGTCGAAGCGGCGATCACCCCTAAGACGCGGGCGATTCTTGCCGTGCACCTGTACGGCAACCTATGCGATATGGATGTCCTACGTGAAATCGGTGAACGTCATGGCATTCCAGTGATTGAGGACGCCGCCGAGGCGATCGGCTCGGTCTGGCATGGCTGTCGCGCAGGCTCAATGGGCATCTTCGGCGCGTTCTCCTTCCATGGCACCAAGACCATCACCACCGGTGAAGGTGGCATCTTTGTCACCAACGACGACGCGCTGTACGAAAAGGCACTGACCTTGTCCAATCATGGACGCGCACGTGAGGAGACACGACAGTTCTGGCCCGCGACCATCGGCTTCAAGTACAAGATGTCGAACCTGCAGGCAGCTATTGGCTGCGGCCAGATGGAACGCATCGAAGAGCTGATCGCTGGCAAGCGCCGGGTATTTGAGTACTATTGCAACGCCCTACGCATGCTGCCCTTGCGCATGAATCCCGAACCTGCCGGTACCATCAATGGGTACTGGATGCCGACCATCGTGGTCGATGACCACGCGTTGTTCGACCGTGACGCGTTGCTAGACGCGTTCAAGGCCAACCATATCGATGGCCGAGTGTTCTTTTGGCCACTGTCGTCGCTACCATCGTTCAAGCCGCGCCCCGAAAATATCGTGAGTCATTCACTATCAAGCAGGGCGATGAACTTACCGAGCTACCACGACATGACGGACGAGGGGCAGAATAGGGTCATTACTTGTGTGAACAAGCTGCTGGCGCTTGAATCATGAAGGAGGTGATCCTCTGGGGCGGCACGGGGCAATCTCGGGTGCTGCGCGAGGCGCTTGCATACTCCGGCTTCCAGGTGGTTGCCATTTTCGACAATCGGCCTATCCGCTCTCCATTTCCCGATGTTCCGATCCACCTCGGTCAAGAAGGATTCCATGCATGGCTCGCAAGCCGAACCACGGCCACCACACTTCATGCCTGCGTGGCCATCGGCGGCAGCCGGGGAAGTGATCGCCTGTCACTGTTGCAATGGCTGCAGCAGCAAGGCGTGCAGCCACTCACCGTGATACACCCGCGCGCCTTCGTCGCCTCTGATGCCCACATCGGCGACGGCGCTCAAATCCTGGCGATGTCTGCGACCTGCTCCAACGTGACACTTGGGCGCGCGGTCATCGTCAACACGTCAGCCTCGATCGATCATGACTGCGTGATCGGCGATGGAGTCCACATTGGCCCGGGCGCGAATCTGGCAGGCGAGGTTTGCGTTGGAGAATATGCGTTTATCGGTGCCGGCGCCGTGGTGTTGCCGCGACTCAAAATAGGACGCTCGGCTATCGTTGGCGCAGGCGCCGTGGTGATTCGTGATGTTGCGGCCGATGAAGTCGTCGTCGGCAATCCCGCTGTAACGCTTCGACGCTGACACGCGTTATATACCTATCCAACTATTCAATCGGTGGAAGATTAAATGGATGCCAGAGAACAGTTTGAAAGTGAATGTCAGAAAAACATTACCTCCATGGGAAATGATCAACTGCTGAAAGAGCATGCTTTTCAGTGGTTCCAGCATTCTCTCCAGTATAAGTACTCGTATAATTTTTCTTCACTTGGCCGACCCATCATCCAGTACCCACAGGATATGGTGGCGATGCAGGAATTGGTCTGGCAGGTCAGGCCGGATCTCATCATTGAGACGGGAATTGCCCACGGCGGATCCCTGATTCTCAGCGCATCGATGTTGGCGTTGCTTGATTACTGCGATGCTGTCGAAAGTGGACAAACGCTTGACCCCATGAATACCCATCGTCGTGTATTGGGCATCGATATCGACATCCGCGCACACAATCGTACCGCCATCGAGGCGCATCCCCTATCGCACCGGATCGACATGATTCAGGGTTCATCGATTGCATCCGAAGTCATCGCACAGGTGCATCAAATTGCGCAGGTGCATCAGCGAGTCCTGGTGATCCTCGACTCAAACCACACCCACGATCACGTACTGGCCGAGCTCGAAGCATATGCTCCATTGACCAGTCAAGGCAGCTACTGCGTGGTATTCGACACCGTGGTTGAGGACCTTCCTGATGCCATGTTCCCCGACCGCCCCTGGGATAAAGCCAATAACCCGAAAACAGCAGTATGGGAATATCAGCGCCGTTTGAAAGAGGAAGGTCGATCGGCAGTCGACGGTGCGCCATTGACGTTTGAAGTCGATAAGGTGCTTGAAAACAAGCTGCTTATTACCGTTGCGCCAGAAGGTTACCTGAGGCGCACTTAAGTAAATTTTCGCCGAACGTCGATGCAGATTCTCCGAGGAGGAATCGGTATCGACGGGGCAAGTTTGTATCCAATAGCGACAACGCTAATCTGCAACATCGCTGACTCTGGCTATATATCGCGCCGGTACGTCAATGCCGTAATCTGCTCAGATACCAGCCCAATCAAGAAAACAATTACAGCCGCGCTCCAGAGAAGCGTACTCATGTTGGTAAGGCGACCGGCATGCATGAAAGTCCACGCATAATTGGCGCAACCCAACAAAAAAAACACTGCGCTCGCCGGCACAAACAGCTTCAACGGCGAATACAACGTCGCAATCTTGAAGATGATGAGTAGAAAACGCACCCCGTCGCGCAGTGGCTTGATATGGCTCTTGCCAACCCTCTGCGCCGCCTTGATCGGCAAATAAGTCACCGGATAAGCACTACGGAAGAACGCCATGGTGCTGGTGGTGGGGTAGCTGAAGCCATTGGGCAGCAGGTGGATGAATTCGCGGAATTTGTCTGCGCGCACGGCACGGAAACCAGAGGTCAGGTCAAGCACCGGGTGGCCGGTCATGCGGGTGGCCAGCCAGTTATAGAAAGTATTGGCGACGCCGCGACCGACACCGGCCTGGCTACCCCAGTCACGGGCGCCGACGACCATGTCGTAGCCTTCGTCCAGCTTGGACAGCAGGCGGGCGACATCGGCGGAGTCGTGTTGTCCATCGCCGTCCATGAATACGAGGATGTCGCCAGTGGCGGCGCGCGCGCCACGCTTGATCGCCGCGCCGTTGCCCATGGAGTACGGAGACGACAGGCATTCCACGCCAGCGGTGGCGCAAACTACACGGGTGTCATCCGTGGAACCATCGTCGACCACGATAATTTCGGCACCCGGCTGGGCTTCGCGCAGGCGTGGCAGCAGGTCGACCAGCGCCTGGGCCTCGTTCTTGGCGGGCAGAATGATGCTGAGACGGCTCAAACGATGACTCCCCTTGATGAACGGCGATCATAACGCGGGAGACGCCTTGGGAATGACAGGCCGTGGGCAAAATGGGGAATTACTGGCCCGACAAGGAATTCGGACGGGCCGCGTTGACTTGCCGTCCAAGTAGCCCTGCACCAGATCAGTGTCATCGTATTCGTCATCCAGGCGAGGGCCGGATCCCGTAGCGATCACGCCTGCTCGGGCCAGACAGTCACTGGATGACCAGACATTCGTCTGTTGAAAGGCACCTCCCGCCTGCGCACACTGCTGTCCGGGATATTTTCGGTTACTGGATTAGCCCCCTCCCTTGCCTGCAGGGGAAGGTGGGAAGGGGCGACGCTTTGATTTCCAAGTCAAAAGCACCCCTCCCCAGCCCTCCCCTGCGCGCAGGGGAGGAAGCCATCAGTCCGCCCGCCGAGGCATGCGGATAGCCTTTGCCGGACTCCATTCGCGGATCTTTGGTACAACCGCTTGATCGAACTCAACAAGTATTTCGGACAGTAGTGGACGAAGGCCGGTATCCAGCAGCGATCACGCCTGCTCAGGCCAGACAGTCACTGGATGACCAGACATTCGTCTGTTGTAAAGCACTTCCTGCCTTCGCAGGAATGACGAGCAAGGGCGTGGTGTCGATGCGCGCTGAGTATGATTGCGGATATTCAAAATTATTCCGGACAGCTCAGTGCGCCCACGCGGGAATGACGGTAGCTTTCGAGGCGCCTGAAGCGGGGTTTCCCGGGCATCTACGGCGTGTCCACGTGGCCGCTGTCAGTATTTCAGCCATGCAGGCGATTTCGGCCACCCGCGCCTCCGGGTATGTGCGGTAGATCGCACCTGGCGTGTGCCGCCCATGGCTTGCAGGCGGAATGTGCGGTAGATTTCCCCATAATTCAGGGGGCTGGGTCACTCTCATCATGTCGTCGCAACCGCAACCAACGCTGGTAGGCCTGTCAGGCATAGCCAGACGACTGGTGACTGAAGGGCTGATGCCCGAAAGCGACGTGCGTCAGGCCGTGGCCGATTCGGGCCAGCAGAAAGCCTCTCTGACCAACTGGCTGCTGGACCGCAACCTGGTCGACAGCATGGTGCTGACCCGGCTGGCATCGGTCGAGTTCGGCATGCCGATGATGGATGTTGCGTCCATCCCCCCGGCCAACATGCCGCTGAACCTGATCAGCGAGGCCCTGCTCAGCAAGCATCATGCCCTGCCCTTGCTCAAGCGTGGCAAGCGCCTGTACGTGGGCATCGCCGATCCGATGCAGTTGCACGCGCTGGACGAGATCAAGTTCCACTCCAACTGCATGGTGGAACCGATCCTGGTCGAGCGTAGCCAGCTCAATCGCGTGATCGAAAGCGCGATCAGCGCGATGAACAACGTCATGCCCGACCTGGGCAGCGACGAGCTGGACGAGTTGGCCCTCGAATCGGCTAGCGACGACGATGCACCATCCAGCGGTGTCGACGCCACCGGCGACGAGGCCCCGGTGGTGAAGTTCGTCAACAAGATTCTGGTGGACGCGATTCGCCGCGGCGCTTCGGACATCCACTTCGAGCCGTTCGAAAGCATGTACCGCGTCCGCCTGCGCATGGACGGCATGTTGCGCGCGGTGGCCAGCCCGCCGATGAAGCTGGCCAACCGCATTTCCTCGCGCCTGAAGGTGATGGCCGGTCTGGACATCGCCGAGCGCCGCGTGCCGCAGGATGGCCGCATCAAGCTCAATCTGTCCAAGAACCGCTCGATGGACTTCCGTGTCAGCTCGCTGCCCACGCTGTTCGGCGAAAAGATCGTGCTGCGTATCCTGGACAGCTCATCGGCCAAGCTGGGCATCGACAAGCTGGGCTATGAGGAGGAACAGAAGAAGCTCTACCTCGATGCCATCGCCAAGCCCTACGGCATGGTGCTGGTCACCGGCCCGACTGGTTCCGGCAAGACGGTGTCGCTGTACACCGCGCTGAACATCCTCAATACCAACGAGCGCAATATTTCCACCGTGGAAGACCCGGTGGAAATCCGTGTCGAAGGCATCAACCAGGTACAGCAGAACGTGAAGCGCGGCATGACCTTTGCCGCCGCGTTGCGTTCGTTCCTGCGCCAGGATCCGGACGTGATCATGGTCGGCGAAATCCGCGACCTGGAAACCGCCGAGATCGCGATCAAGGCAGCGCAGACCGGCCACATGGTGTTGTCCACCCTGCATACCAACGACGCCGCGCAAACCATCTCGCGCCTGATGAACATGGGCATCGCGCCGTACAACATTACCGCATCGGTCACTCTGATCATCGCCCAGCGCCTGGCCCGTCGGCTGCATCACTGCAAGAAGCCGATGGACTTGCCGCCACAGGTGCTGCTGGATGCGGGCTACAGCCAGGCAGACATCGACGCTGGCCTCACGATTTACGAGGCCGTGGGCTGCGACGAGTGCAACGAGGGTTACAAGGGCCGCGTGGGCATCTACCAGGTGATGCCGATGCTGGAAGATATCCAGAAGATCGTCCTGCAGGGTGGCAACGCCATGCAAATCGCCGAAGTGGCGCGCAAGGCCGGCATCAACGACCTGCGCGCCTCAGCGTTGAAGAAAGTGAAGGATGGGGTGACCAGCCTGGCCGAGATCGACCGGGTGACCAAGGATTGATGGATGCACGCCGAACTGACGGATACACGATCGACTGTAGGAGCGCACCCTGTGCGCGAAGATTTGGCACAGAGGTCCAGGCGAGCGTTTTTCGCGCACAGGGTGCGCTCCTACATGGCATCGCCGGGTTTCCGCGGGCTCCCGCGACGATGAAACTGAAAAGCGATAAAGGCCACGGATAGCCAAACTGCGATCAGGATCATGCCGAACTTGCGTTCAGCGGCACGAAACCGGACCAGGTTGTAACGTAAGCTGACATTTGCCCTGCCCGTCGGACAACCAAGACTGGGCTGGATCGGACCACTGGGGGGAACAAGCGCATGGCCACGGCTACCGCTACCGCAAAAAACGCTCACGCCGTCGGCGCCCAACGGGCCCAGGTCAGCCAGCTGACTCCGTACGACTGGATCGCGCTGGACAAGCGCGGCAAACGCATGAAAGGCACGATGCCAGCGAAGAATGCTTCGCTGGTGAAAGCCGAACTGCGCCGCCAGGGTATGAATCCGCAGACCGTGCGCGAGAAGTCCAAGCCACTGTTCGGCTCAAGCGGCAGCACGGTCAAACCCGGTGATGTCGCCATCTTCAGCCGTCAGATCGCCACCATGATGGCCTCCGGCGTGCCGATGATCCAGGCCTTTGACATCATCGCCGACGGCCAGAAAAACCCACGCTTCAAGAACATCCTCAACGATGTGAAGCAGGGCATCGAGGGCGGTCAATCGCTGCATGAATCGCTGGGACGCTACCCGGTGCAGTTCGACGAGCTGTACCGCAACCTGGTGCGCGCGGGCGAATCGGCCGGTGTGCTGGATACGGTGCTGGATACCGTGGCCACCTACAAGGAGCGCACCGAGGCAATCAAGAAGAAGATCAAGAAGGCCTTGTTCTACCCGATGATGGTGCTGGCCGTGGTGTTCATCGTCATCCTGATCATGCTGTTGTATGTGGTTCCCGTGTTTGCCCAAACCTTCCAGAGCGCGGGCGCGTCGCTGCCGGCACCGACCCAGTTGCTGCTGGATGCCTCGCATTTCATGCAGGGCTACTGGTACATCATCGTCGGCGTTATCGGCGGCAGCATTGCTGCGGTGGTCATCAGCAAGAAGCGTTCACCGAAATTCGCCCACTTCCTGGATCGGGTCGCGCTGAAGATGCCGGTCATGGGAAACATCGTGCGCAATTCGGCGATCGCGCGCTTCTCGCGCACGCTGGGCGTGACATTCCGGGCCGGCGTGCCGCTGGTCGAAGCGCTGGACGCCGTGTCCGGGGCCACCGGCAGCGTTGTCTATGGCGACGCCGTAAAGCAGATGCGCGACGACATCGCGGTGGGTCACCAGTTGCAGTTGGCGATGCGCCAGACCGGTCTGTTCCCCAACATGGTGGTGCAGATGACCGCGATCGGCGAGGAGTCCGGCGCGCTGGACAACATGCTGTTCAAGGTCGCCGAGTTCTATGAGGAAGAGGTCGGCAATGCCGTCGATACGCTGTCGACCTTGCTAGAACCGATCATCATGGTGGTGCTCGGCACCATCGTCGGCGGCATGGTGATCGCCCTGTACCTGCCGATCTTCAAGCTGGCAGGTACGTTCTAAGCCCATTGCCCACGTCTTCCTCCCGTAGGAGCGCACCCTGTGCGCGAACGCTCTTTGCCGGTTCCTGGCAACGGCTTTTCGCGCACAGGGTGCGCTCCTACCGGTAACACCGTACTCTTGATTGTTCCATTTGCAGCTTGATGCACATGCCCGACCTGCCCCTTACCGTCTGGATCATCTTCGCCGGCATCCTCGGCCTGCTGGTCGGCAGCTTTCTCAACGTGGTGATCCTGCGATTGCCGGAGCGCATGGCAGCCGAGTGGCGACGCGATGCGCGCGATGTGCTGGAGCTGGGCGATGACGCCGAGACGACGCCGCTGCCGCCGGGTATCGTGCGCGAACCGTCGCATTGCCCGCACTGCAAACACCCGCTGTCGGCGCTGGACAATATCCCGCTGTTCGGCTGGCTACTGCTGCGCGGACGCTGTCGCTACTGCAAGACCCACATCTCGATCCAGTATCCGCTGGTGGAGTTGCTGGGCGGCGTGCTCAGTGCCATCGTGGTGTGGAAGTTCGGCCCCACCTGGACGGCACTCGCCGGCCTGGTGTTCACCTGGGCGCTGATCGCGCTTTCAGGCATCGATTTCCGCACCCAGTTGCTGCCGGACCAGATCACCTTTCCGCTGCTCTGGCTGGGTTTGTTGCTGGCCTTGCTGCCGATGTTCGTGGCCGCGCCGGCGGCCATCATCGGCGCGGCGATCGGCTACCTCAGTTTGTGGAGTGTGTACTGGCTGTTCAAGCTGCTCACCGGCAAGGAAGGCATGGGCCACGGCGATTTCAAGCTGCTGGCTGCGCTGGGCGCATGGATGGGACCGCTGGCGCTGTTGCCGGTCATCCTGCTGTCCTCGTTGCTCGGCGCATTGGTTGGCGGCAGCCTGATTGCGCTGCGCAAGCACGAGCGTGAAATCCCCATGCCGTTCGGCCCATTCATTGCCGCCGCAGGCTGGGTCTGGTTTATCGCCGGACCGCAACTGCTGCACGCCTACATGCATCTCACCGGCTTGCGATGAACGCCACGCATCGTCCCGTCATCGCCCTCACTGGCGGCATTGCCGCGGGCAAGAGCACGGTGGAGCAGCGCTTCAGGGCGCATGACATCTGCGTCTACGATGCCGATCAGGCCGCACGCGAAGTGATCGAACCGGGCACTGACGGCTTGGCGCAAATCGTCGAAGCCTTCGGCCCCGAAGTGATTGGTACCGATGGCCGACTCGATCGCCCGGCGATGCGCCAGCGCATCTTCGCCGACCGCGAGGCACGCCACACCCTGGAAAGCATCGTCCACCCGCGCGTGCGGTTGTGGCTGCAGCAGCGCGCACTGGCCGACACCGGCCCCTATTGCATGCTGGCGATCCCGTTGCTGGCCGAGCATATCGGCCATTACCGCTGGACCGATCGGGTGCTGCTGGTGGACGTGGACGAAGCCACCCAGATCCGACGCCTGATGGCCCGCGACGATATCGACGAAACCCTCGCCCACCGCATCCTCGCCAACCAGGCCACCCGCGAACAGCGACTGGCCGTGGCCGACGACGTGATCGACAACAGTGGTGATCCGGCCATGCTGGATGCGCAGGTGGCGGCCTTGCACGAGCGCTATCTAGCGCTGGCCGCCAACGGCTGACCATACGCCCGAAAGTGTATGGAGATACCCCTGCTTGGGTAGGAGCGCACCCTGTGCGCGATGGCTTTTGACGCTCGACAACACCATCAGGCCATCGCGCACAGGGTGCGCTCCTACCTTAGGGTGTTGAACCTTTCACACCTGCCTGGCCATTGCACCCGCCCCGCCTTCGGAAACCCGCACCGACAGGGTAAACTTGCGATTCTTCAGTCTTCACGTGCAGCCAAATTCCCGATGTCCACTGATTCCGCCGCCAAGCCCGCCGCCGACGCCACCGCCGAGCCGCGCGACTTTGTCCGCCAGATTGTCCGCGACGACCTGGCCAGCGGCAGGCAGGCGGCCATCCGTACCCGCTTTCCGCCCGAGCCGAATGGTTACCTGCACATTGGCCACGCCAAGGCGATCTGCCTGAGCTTCGGCATCGCGCGCGAGTTCGGTGGCTGGTGCAACCTGCGCCTGGACGACACCAATCCGGGCAAGGAAAACCCCGAGTTCGTCGAGGGCATCAAGGAAGACGTGCGCTGGCTCGGCTACGACTGGCACGAACTGCGCCACGCCTCGGATTATTTCGAGGTGTTCTATCACGCCGCGATCAAGCTGATCGAGGACGGCGTGGCCTATGTCGACGACCTCGATGCCGAGCAGGTGCGTGCGTATCGCGGCACGCTCACCGAACCGGGCCGCAATTCGCCGTTCCGCGACCGCAGCGTGGCGGAGAACCTCGACCTGTTCCGGCGCATGCGTGCCGGTGAATTCGATGACGGCAGCAAGACGCTGCGCGCGAAGATCGACATGGCCGCGGGCAACATCAACCTGCGCGACCCGGCGCTCTACCGCATCCGCAAGGTCACCCACCAGAACACCGGCGACGCGTGGCCGATCTACCCGATGTACGACTTCGCCCATGCGTTGTCCGACGCGCTGGAAGGCATCACCCATTCGTTGTGCACGCTGGAGTTCGAGGATCATCGACCGCTGTACGACTGGTGCGTCGACAAGGTCGACCTGGCCCATCATCCCGAGCTGTGGCAGTCGTTGGTCGACGCCGGTCTGCCGACCACACCAGCCAAACCGCGCCAGATCGAATTCTCGCGGCTCAACCTCAGCTACTGCATCACCAGCAAGCGCAAGCTGGCCCAGCTGGTGAACGAGGGGCATGTCGACGGCTGGGACGATCCGCGCATGAACACCTTGCGCGGTCTGCGCCGCCGCGGTTTCACCCCGGCCGGCCTGCGCCTGCTGATCGAGCGCATCGGCATCTCCAAGCAGAACAGCGTGATCGATTACGCCGTGCTCGAAGGCTGTATCCGCGAAGATCTGGACGCCACCTCGCCGCGCCGCATGGCCGTGCTCGATCCGCTCAAGCTGGTCGTCACCAACCTGCCTGACGACCACGATGAAACGCTGGTATTCGCCAGCCATCCCAAGGACGAAAGCTTCGGCACCCGTGACGTGCCGTTCTCGCCGCAGCTGTGGATCGAGCGAGAGGACTTCGCCGAAGTGCCGCCCAAGGGCTTCAAGCGCCTGATCCCGGGTGGCGAAGTGCGCCTGCGTGGCGTGGGCATCGTGAAGTGCGAGGACGTGATCAAGGACGCCGACGGCCACGTGACCGAGCTGCATGTCACGCTGGACCCGGAATCGCGCCACGGCCTTCCCGGCGCCGACCGCAAGGTGAAAGGCACCATCCACTGGGTCAGCGCGAAGCAGGCCGTGGAGGCCGAAGTGCGCCTGTACGACCGCCTGTTCAGCGTGCCGGCGCCGGACGACGAGAGCGACGGCCAGCCGTGGACGGCGCACATCAACCCCGAGGCCAAGCGCATCACGCGTGGCTGGCTGGAGCCGGCTGCAGCAAGCGCCGCGCCGGAACAGCGCTTCCAGTTCGAGCGCATCGGCTACTTCGTGGCCGACCGCGTCGACCATCGCCCCGGCGCGCCGGTGTTCAATCGCATCGTGACCTTGCGCGACACCTGGGCGAAACAGGCCGGGGCGTAATCCGATGTCGATGCTGCCGACCCAGATCCACCTCACCCTGCCGCCCTGGATCGGCGAGGTGGCCGACACCCGCAAGCGTTACCTCACCGACGAGGAACGCGTGGGGTTGGCGATCGAGCTTTCGCGGCGCAATATCGCCCACGGCAGCGGCGGCCCGTTCGGGGCTGCGGTGTTCGACGAACACGGCCGCCTGATCGCCGCCGCGTCAAACCGGGTGGTACCGCAAACCTGCTCCGTGGCGCATGCCGAGATGCTCGCCTACATGGCCGCCCAGCAGCGGTTGTCCAGCTTTCGCCTCAACGAACAGGGCGGCCACTACACCCTCGCCACCAGCGCCCAGCCGTGTTGCCAGTGCTATGGCGCCACCGTGTGGGCCGGCGTCGATGCGTTGCTGATCGGCGCCCGTTCAGAGGATGTGGAAGAGCTCACCGAGTTCGACGAAGGTCCGCTGCCAGCAGACTGGATCGGCGAACTGGAGCGCCGCGGCATCGCGGTGCGTCGCGACATCCTGCGCGACGAGGCACGCGCCGTCCTGGCCGAATACGGCGCCAGCGGAACCCCCTATTGAAGCGCCTGCGCGCCGCGCTGCCGCTGCTGCTGCTGATACTGGCCGGCATCGTGTTGTTCGCCTCCGGGGCGTTCGCGCGCCTGCATCCTGAACATCTGGTGGCCCATCAGCGCGAGCTGCACACGCAGATCATCGAACACCCCTGGCTGAGCCGACTGGTTTATGTCGGCGTCTTGACCCTGGCCACGGCCACCGGCGTTCCGGGCACCATCGTGGTGATCCTCGCCGGTGGCTTCGCCTTTGGCGTGGTCGACGGCACCCTGACCTCATCGGCAGGGCTGACCATGGGGTCGCTGATCCTCTACCTGGCCAGCCGTTACGCCTTCGGCAGCGGCAGCAAACACCCCCCGGCCATCGTCGCGAAACTGCACCACGGCTTCGAACGCCACCCGGTCAGCTACACGCTGTTCCTGCGCTTCGTGCCGGTGGTGCCATTCGGGCTGGTGACGGTGAGCCTGGCGTGGCTGCGCTGTCGGCTATGGCTGTTCCTCGGCGCCACCTGGCTCGGCGGCACCACCATGCTGGTCTTCGAAACCTCGATCGGTGCCGGGCTGGGCAAGGCGCTGAGCCAGGGCGAGCGAATCGGCCCGCACATGCTGATGCATAGCGATGTGCTGTGGCCGCTGGGTGCCATTGCCCTGCTCGCGCTGCTGCCGCTGCTGATCGAATATATCGCCCGCCGCTGGCGCTCGACGCACCACTGAATCACGACGCAGTACCCGCACGTGCGCAGAAAGCGCATGTCGCGCCCATAAAAAACCCGCAGGGCTTGCACCATGCGGGTGAGGTCTTGGTGGGCCGTCCGAGACTCGAACTCGGGACCAATAGATTAAAAGTCTACTGCTCTACCAACTGAGCTAACGGCCCTTGCATCAAGGCAAGCCGGTGATTTTATGGGTTGCGCGCCGATGGCACAAGCCAGGACATGTTCAGACGTAGCGCGTCGGATCGACAAGGCCCGCTTCACTGAAGCCCTGCGCGCGCAAGCGGCAGGCATCGCAATGACCGCAGGCACGGCTCTGCGCGTCGGCCTGGTAGCAGCTCACGGTCTGTGCGAAGTCGACACCAAGCCGCGTGCCTTCGCGTGCGATGTCGGCCTTGCTCATCGCCATCAGCGGTGCACGGATACGGATACCCGCACCTTCCACGCCGGCCTTGGTGGCGAGGTTGGCGAGCTTTTCGAAGGCCTCGATGAAGGCCGGCCGGCAGTCGGGGTAGCCGGAATAATCCACGGCGTTGACGCCACACCAGATCTCGGCTGAACCCAGCACTTCGGCCCAGCCCAGCGCGATGGACAACATGATGGTGTTGCGCGCCGGCACGTAGGTCACCGGAATCTCGCTCTGGCCGGCGGCATCCAGCGGCACGTCGATGTCGGCGGTAAGCGCCGAGCCACCGATGCTGCGCAGGTCCACCTGCACCACCTTGTGCTCGACCGCGCCCAACAGGTGCGCAACGCGCTCGGAGGCTTCCAGTTCGGAGCTGTGGCGTTGGCCATAGGCCACGCTGAGCGCGTGCACC
The DNA here is from genome assembly GCF_041107475.1 of Rhodanobacter sp. FW021-MT20. NCBI lineage: Bacteria > Pseudomonadati > Pseudomonadota > Gammaproteobacteria > Lysobacterales > Rhodanobacteraceae > Rhodanobacter > Rhodanobacter sp. FW021-MT20. Next base: position 85,013 of record NZ_JBGBPX010000011.1, read on the forward strand.
TGATAGCCCTGCTCGCGCGCAATGGCGATGACGACGGCCGAGTCCATGCCGCCGGAGACGAGCACGACGGCCTTGCGAGGCGTGGTTTCAGACATGATTTTGCATCCACTTGCAGTACGGCCGGTCACCGGCCGGGAAAGCGCATGCGGCGACACAGGCCGCAGCGCGTCAGGCTCCCTCCCCTGCTCGCAGGGGAGGGTTGGGGAGGGGTGCTTTCCGGTCGGGAAAAGCTTTACCCCCTCCCGACCTTCCCCTGCAAGCAGGGGGAGGAGGAGAACATCAATGCCCCGCCGCGTCATCCCACAGCAGCTTGTGCAACTGCAACTGGAAGCGCACGGGCAGCTTGTCTTCGATGATCCACTCGGCCAGCTCGCGCGGCTGCACTTTGCCCCAGACCGGCGAGAACAGCACCATGCAGCGACGATCCAGCGCGTGTTCGGCAACGACGCCGCGCGCCCACTCGTAGTCGGCGCGGCTGGCAATCACCACCTTCACCTGGTCGTGCGGCAGCAGATGCTCAAGGTTCGACCACAGGTTGCGCGCGCTTTCGCCGGAATCGGGGGCCTTCAGGTCCATCACCTTGTGCACGCGCGGGTCGACGGCGGAAACATCCAGCGCGCCGGAGGTTTCCAGCGACACCCGGTAGCCCGCGTCGCACAGGCGCTGCAGCAGGATCAGGCAGCGTTTCTGCGCCAATGGCTCGCCGCCGGTGACGCAGACACGCGGCGCACCGTGCGAAGTCACTTCGGCGAGGATGTCGTCGATATCGCGCCAGCCACCACCATGGAAGGCGTATTCGGTATCGCACCACACACAACGCAATGGACAACCGGTAAGGCGCACGAACACGGTGCGCCAGCCGATCGCATCGGCCTCGCCCTGGATCGAGTGGAAGATCTCGGTGATGCGCAGGCGTTCGCCCACGGCGGATGTCGGCGCGTCGGGCGCCATGGTTTCACTGCTACCGACCATGACCGACCCTCAATGCGCCTGGTCGAGGCGACGCAGGCGTTCCTGGGCCAGGCTGGCGGCCTTGGTACCCGGGTATTTGGCGACGACCGATTTCAGCGTGGCCTCGGCCGCGGCATGCTGCTTGAGCTCAAGCTGGGTATAGCCGAGCTTGAGCCGCGCATCGGGCGCCTTTTCGCTGTCCGGGAATTGCGCCAGCAGGTGCTGGAACGCTTCCAGTGCCACCGGATAGTTCTGGGTGACGTAGTACGACTCGCCCAGCCAGTAGAAGGCATTCGGGGTCAGCGAGGTATCCGGGTATTTCTGGATGTAATCGCGGAAACCGCGCGAAGCGGCCACGTAGTCGCCGCCACGCAACGATTTGAATGCGGCGCCGTAGGCGGCCTGCATGGTGGCGTTGGCGGGCGTGGGTGCGGGTGTACCTTGGCTGGCCGCGGAAGCGCTGCCGGCCGCGGGCGGCGGGCTGGCAGTAGCCGCGGCAGCGGCTCCGGTCGACGCAGCATGGGCGGGTTGGCCCGCCGGGTTTGGCGAGGCGCTCGCATGCTCAAGACGCCCGATGCGGGAGTCCAGATCCACGTATTGCGCCTTGCCCTTGTCCTGGAGATCCTGCAACTGATGCTGCAGTTCCTCGATCTGGCCTTGCATCTGCTGCATCTGCGATTGCATCTGCTGCAGGCGATTGACCAGGCTGGTGCCGCTCTGGTCGCGATTCTGCGCCTGCTGCTCAAGCCGGGCGACCCGGTCGGCGAGGCTCAGCGGCGAGTTCTGTGCGTGGAGCGGCCCGACAAACAGCACGGCGGACGCTATCGCGCCCGCCGTGCCGATCCTGGCCATGAAACGTTTAGCCAGTATTTGCTTCATTACTCAGCCGTGTAGACGATCTCGACGCGACGGTTCTTGCTCCAGCAATCCTCGTTGTGCTCACGGCACACGGGCTTTTCCTTGCCGTAGCTGATCACGTTGATCTGGCTGGACGACGCGCCATTGGCTTCCAGAGCGCTGCCCACGGCATTGCCGCGACGCTCGCCGAGGCCCAAGTTGTACTCGCGGGTGCCACGCTCGTCGGTGTTGCCTTCAAGGCGCATGCGAGCGGTCGGGCGATCCTGCAGGTACTTGGCGTGGCACGCCATGATCTGCTGGAATTCCGGCTTGATCTCGGACTTGTCGAAATCGAAATACACGACGCGCTGACGCAGGCAGGCATCGGTATTGAGATCGGCAGGGGTGTACTTGCCATTGCTCTGGGGAGCCGGAGCCTGGGCAGTCTGCTCGGGAGCAGGTGCTTGCGGCTTGACTTCCTGCTTCTTGGCACATGCGGCCGCGCCAACGCAAAGCAGGGCGACCAGAGCGACGCGAACGGTCTTATTCATGGTGACGTTCCTTCAAACGGGTTTGAGATCCGACAGTCGATGACGATTGCGGTTACGGGACAACCATCGCCGGTGGTCCGGCTGTTGTTTTATTTTGACACCTTTAACTGTGCAGATCGCGCGATGTCTTGCCACAACCTGCACGACCGGCCACGACGAAACCGCCGTGGCCCGACAACCGGGGACGCTTTGAACGGCCTCGGGCCCCTCCTTAGGTCACCCGGTGACAGCTTGCAATCGCTGTCACCGAGCCTGATTCAATGCGTCCGGTATGGTCCCCAGGCCGGTTCGCGCACGTCGCCATCGGAAAGCACGAGACGCTGCCTGACCATGCCGTCGTCCGAAACGGCGTAGAGCACACCATGATTGCCTTCGCTGGAGGCATACAGCAGCATGCTTGCATTCGGCGCGAAACTCGGTGATTCGTCCAGCGGACCAGGCGAGATGTAGCGGATCTGGCCGCCCAGACTCTGGTCCATTATCGCAATACGATACACGTTCCCGTTGGCCTGCACCATGGCGATCTGCTTGCCGTCGTAGCTGACGTCGCAATCGTAGTTGCTCTGGCCCTGGAAGGTGACCCGGGTGGGCGTGCCACCGGTCGCCGGCATCTTGTAGATCTGCGGCCGACCGGAACGGTCGGAGGTGAAGTAGATGCTCTGGCCGTCCGGCGACCACACCGGCTCGGTGTCGATCGCAAGATTATGAGTCAGGCGGGTTTCCTGGTGGTTGGCCAGGTTCATCACGAAGATCTCGGGATTGCCCACGTAGGAAAGCGACATGGCCAGTTTGGTGCCATCCGGCGACCACGCCGGCGCGCCATTGATGCCCTTGGCGCGGCCGGATACCAGGGTGCGTGCACCGGTGGTGATGTCCTGCACGTAGATCGCCGAATTGCCGCTTTCGAAGGACACGTAGGCGATCTTGTTGCCGTCGGGCGACCAGCGCGGGGTCAGCAGCGCTTCGTGTGAGCGGGCCACCACCTGCGGGTTGTAGCCATCCGAATCGGCCACGATCAGCGAATAGGTGGTGTGATTGCCCAGCCCCACCGCTGTGATGTAGGCGATGCGCGTCCAGAACGCGCCGCGCACGCCGGTGATCTTCTGGTAGATCTGGTCGGCGATCTGGTGCGCCACGCTGCGCAGGTCACCCACCGGAGCCGGCGGCATCTGCTGGTGCAGCAGGCTTTGCTGCTTGTTCACGTCCCACAGTTCGTACTCGACCTGCACCTTGCCGTCGCCGGCATTGGTGATGCGGCCGACCACGATGTAGTCCTGCTTGAGCAAGCGCCAGGTGGCGAACTTGATCTCCGAGCCCTGCGTCGGCTGTTCGACGATCTCGCTCTTGGCCAGCGAGCGGAACTTGCCGGAGCGGTTGAAATCGTTGCGCATCACGTCGGCCACATCGGTCGGCAACGCGGCGCCGGCGGGCTGTGCGAACGGCACCACCACGATCGGCGTGGCGGTCTTCAGGCCGCCGACGATATCGACATTGAGCGACTGCGCTGCCGCAGGACCCGCAAGAAGCGCCGCCACCGCCATCAGGACGAAGGCAAATAGTGAACTGGGTTTATGCATGGGCTTGATTATTGCGGCATGAAAGTGAGGGTTATGTCGCGACGGAAAACACTTTCGAAGCCCTTGTAGGGCAGCGTCTTGGTGCGCAACACGGCATTTTCGATCGATCGCCTGCCCACGTCGTCATACGGGCAACTGGAATCGACAGTAGCACTCATCACCTCGCCCCCCGGTAACTGCACGATATGAACCTTGCACGGAACATTGGGCATGTTATCCGGACGTAACCAGTTCGGGGTGACTGCGTTCTGAATCGCCGCACCGTACTGGTCCAGCAGCGCGGTGTGATCGCTGTTGGTGCCGCTCTGCCGCTGGGCGGCGTTCGGCAGGTCCGCCTGGCCGTTGTCCTTGGCATTCTTGAGGTCCGCCAGCTGCTGCTTGGCCTGGCGCGCCTTACTGTCCAGCTGATGGGTCTGGCGCGAGGCGGCATCCATCTTGGCGAACAGTTCGTCCACCTTCTTCAGCTCGGCCTTGCGCTTGGCCGCCTGGGCGTCCAGCTCGGCTTGGCGCTGGCGCTCCTTCTGCTGCTGCACGCGCTGCTCTTCGGCCTTCTGCAGGCCCTGCTCGACCACGCGCTCCTGGTCTTTCACGTCCGGATGCTCGGGCGGCGGCGGCAAGGTCTTGATCTTGGGTGCAGGCGTCGGCGGCGGGGTCGGCGGCTTCACCGTGGGCGGTGGCGGCACGGTATGGGGGATCGGCTTGGCCTTGCTGGCCTTCGGCGGCGGGCTGCCGGTCGGCCCCATCAGCGTGGCCTCGATCACCGGGCCCTGCAGTTCCAGCGGCCGGGAACAGGTGATCGGGTTCATCCAGCGCGGCAGATGCAGGGCATCGAAGAAACTTTCATAGCTGGCGCACGGCAGCATCGCGAGGAACAGGAACCCCACGATGCCCAGATGCAGGACGGCGGAGACCACCACCGCCATCGGAGTCGAACTACGGTCGCGCATTCGGCTTGCCCGACTCCGGCGTGCTCATCAGGCCGACCTTGGACACGCCGGCCTGCTGCAGGTCGGTCAAGGCCTGGTAGACCCCGTTGTATTTGCCGGACTGGTCACCGGCCACCAGTACGCTGATGTCCGGGTTCTGCTTCACGATGGCGCCGATCTCGACCTTGAGCTGGTCGGCACTGACCGACTCACAGTCCTTGTCTTTCTTGATGCAAAAGTTGCCGTCGTGATCGACTTCCACGATCAAAGGCTCATTCTTGGTGTGCAGGGCCTTGGCGTCGGCCTGCGGCAGGTTGACGTCGACGCTGGCGTTGATCATCGGCGTGGTGACCATGAAGATGATCAGCAGCACCAGCATCACGTCGATATACGGCACGACGTTGATCTCGGACTTCAGCTTGTAGCGCTTGTGGCGCCGCGATGTTCGCGGGGTACGCATGGTGGTCGTCCCCGCTCAGGCCGCGTCGTCGGACTGGATCTGCCGCTGCAGCACGGAGGAGAACTCCTCCTGGAACACGTCGTAACGCGAAGCCACGCGCTCCACCTTGTTGGCGTAGCGGTTGTAGGCCCACTGCGCGGGAATGGCGGCGAACAGGCCCATGGCGGTGGCGATCAGCGCCTCGGAGATGTGCGGCGCGACCACGGCAATGGTCACGCTCTTGATCTCGCCCAGGCCCTGGAACGCGCCCATGATGCCCCACACCGTGCCGAACAGGCCCACGTAGGGGCTGATCGAACCGACGTTGGCGAGGAATTCCAGGTTGCGCTCCAGCAGGCCGACCTCGCGGGTCACGGTGACCTGCATCGCCCGCTCGGCGCCCTCGATCACCAGTCGCGAATCGGGGGTGCGGCGCTGGCGCTGGCGCGCGAACTCGCGGAAGCCGGACTCGAAGATGTTCTCCATGCCGCCGTTGTCGGCGCCGCGGTTGCTCACCTCGCGGAACAGCTGGGCCAGGTCGGCGCCCGACCAGAAACGCTCCTCGAACGACTCGGCATTCTCCATCGCCGCCTTCATCTGCGAGTACTTGCGCACGATGATGACCCACGACATGAAGGAGAACACCAGCAGTACCAGCAGCACCAGCTTTACCGGCCAGCTCGAATCCGCGATCAACGCGAAAATGTTCAATCCACTGTTCATTGCCTGAGGGTGCTCCGCCGCAAGAAAAAATTGAGGGCCCGAAAGAAACTCGGAAAACCGTTCTAGTGATCGAGCCCGGGAATCGCATCGGCCGGAATGCGTACCGGCTGCATGCGCCGAACATCCACGCATGCCACCCGCACTTGCGCGCGAAGCAGCGGCGTACCGTCGGCCCGAAAGATCGTCTGGGCGAACAGGATACTGGCAGCGCGCCGTTCTTTGACCTCCACCGTCACCTGCAGTTCATCGTCCAGCAGGGCAGCGTGCAGGAAGTCCAGCTGCATCTCGCGCACCATGAAGGCCAGTCCGGTGGCCTCTTTCAGCGCCATCTGGTTCACGCCCAAGGCGCGCAGCCACTCGCTGCGGGCCCGCTCCAGGAAGCACAGGTAGCTGGCGTGATAGACCACGCCGCCGGCATCGGTATCTTCCCAGTAGACCCGGACGGGCCAGGTGAAAGGAACGTGGTCGGAAGCGACAGGAGGCATGGGCGGAACCGGCAGGGAAACGGAAGTGAGTGAAGAGAAGTGAGGAGTGAGAGATCGGCGGAGTGGATTTTCTCTCACTTCTCACTTCTCTGCCCTCACTCCCCAGTCTCGGGGCCGAACAGGTCGACCGGCTGGGGCTGCCGCGGAGGTGGCACCAGCCCCAGATGGCGCCAGGCCTTGGCGCTGGCCATGCGGCCCCGCGCGGTACGGACCAGGAAGCCCTGCTGGATCAGGTACGGCTCGACCACGTCTTCCAGCGTACCGCGATCCTCGCTGAGCGCGGCAGCCAGCGACTCCACGCCGACCGGGCCGCCGTCGAAATTCTCGATGATGATGGCCAGCAGGCGGCGATCCAGCTCGTCGAAACCCTCGGCGTCCACTTTCAACATGCCCATGGCCGCCCGCGCGGCTTCCAGCGTGATGCGGCCATCGGCGCGCACTTCGGCGTAATCACGGACCCGGCGCAGCAGGCGGTTGGCGATGCGCGGCGTGCCGCGCGAGCGACGGGCGATTTCCTGGGCGCCTTCCGCCGCGCAATCGATGCCGAGGATACGCGCCGAGCGGCGCACGATCGCGGCCAGTTCGTCAGTCGAATAGAACTCCAGCCGCTGCACGATGCCGAAACGGTCGCGCAGCGGCGCGGTGAGCAGGCCGGCACGGGTGGTCGCGCCGATCAGGGTGAACGGCGGCAAGTCCAGCTTGATCGAGCGCGCGGCCGGGCCCTCGCCGATCATGATGTCGATCTGGAAATCCTCCATCGCCGGATAGAGCACCTCCTCGACCACTGGCGACAGGCGGTGGATCTCGTCCACGAACAGCACGTCGTGCGGTTCCAGGTTGGTCAGCAACGCGGCCAGATCGCCGGCGCGCTCCAGCACCGGGCCGGAAGTGGAGCGCACGCTGACGCCCAGTTCATTGGCAATGACGTGGCTGAGCGTGGTCTTGCCCAGTCCGGGTGGCCCGAAGATCAGCACGTGATCGAGCGCCCCGCCGCGTTTCTTCGCCGCCTCGATATAGATCGACAGCTGCTCGCGCACGGCCTGCTGGCCCAGGTATTCGGCCAGCCGCTTCGGACGGATGGATGCTTCCAGCGCCTCGTCGTCGAGCTGGGTGTCCGGCGTGATGATGCGGTGGTCGGTCATGGCGCCATTATGAGGCCATGAGCGAGGAGTGAGGGAAGAGAAGTGAGGAGTGAGAGAACGCGAAAGCCTGGCCAGGTGCAAGCTTTTCTCTCACTTCTCACTCCTCCACTCACTTCTCAGATCTCAACCTGCGCTCCCAACTCGATCAACCGGTTGCCGGGGATCTGGAAGAAGGCCGTCGCCGGCAGCGCGTTGCGCGCCATGAACACGAACAGCTTGTCGCGCCACAGCGCCATGCCCGGGCGCCGCTTGTCGGCAACGACGGTCTCGCGCGACAGGAAGAACGTGGTATCCATCATGTCGAACGGCAGCCCGGCCCGCGCGCATTGCGACAGCGACAGCGGCACGTTCGGGTCCTCGGCAAAGCCGAAGCGCAGCTCCAGACGGTAGAACTCGCCACCCAGCGACTCGACCCGCAGATGTTCCGTGGCGTCGGCCATCGGCGTATCCAGCACCTCCACCGTCAGCAGCACGTTGCGCTCGTGCAACACCTTGTTGTGCTTGAGATTGTGCAGCAAGGAATGGGGCACCGACGCCTGGTTGGCGGTAAGGAACACGGCCGTGCCCGGCACGCGCAGCGGCGGGTGCTCGCTGATGTTCTCGATGAACGGCGCCAGCGCCAGTCCACCCTGCCGGATTCCGCGCACCACCAGTTCGCGCCCCCTGCGCCAGGTGGTCATCAGCACGAACACACCCAGTCCCAGCACCAGCGGGAACCAGCCGCCGTGGTCGACCTTGATCAGGTTGGCGCCAAAGAACGACAGGTCGATCGTCAGCAGCACCGCCCCCACCAACACGACCACGACGCCGTTCCAGTGCCACTGGCGGCGTGCCACCACCAGGGCCAGCAGGGTGGTGATCGCCATCGTGCCGGTCACCGCAATGCCATACGCTGCGCTGAGGCTGTCCGAACTGCGGAAGCCGACCACCGCCAGCAGCACCATGACCAGCAGGAAACTGTTGACCCAGGGCACGAACACCTGGCCGGACATCTCGCGCGAGGTGTGCACCACCGGCATGCGCATCGAATAACCCAGCGACATCGCTTCGCGCGTCATCGAGAACGCACCGGAAATCACCGCCTGCGAGGCGATCACCGCCGCCGCCGTGGCCAGCCCGATCATCGGGTACAACAACGCGTGCGGCACGATCTTGAAGAACGGATTGTCCACCGCCGCCGGATGTTCCAGCAGCATGGCGCCCTGGCCGAAATAGTTGAGCACCAGCGCCGGCAGCACGAAGCCGAACCACGCCAGCCGGATCGGCCGTTTCCCGAAATGGCCCATGTCGGCATACAACGCCTCGGCGCCGGTCAACGCCAGCACCACGCCACCCAGCGAAATGAAGGCCTGCAATCCATGCGTGTGGAAAAAGCGCACCCCGTACCAGGGATCCAGCGCCCACAGTACTTCCGGGTTGCGCACGATCATGCGCACGCCGAATACGGCGATCGCCACGAACCAGAGCACCATCACCGGGCCGAATATCCGGCCGACCCGCGCCGTGCCGTAACGCTGCATCGCGAACAGCAGCAGCAATACCGCCACCGTCACCGGCACCACCCAATGCGCCATGCCCGGAGCGGCCACCTTCACGCCTTCGACAGCGCCGAGCGTGGTGATCGCCGGCGTGATCACGCCGTCACCGTAGAACAAGGCCGCGCCGAAGATGCCCAGCGTCAACAGCACCCAGCGCAAGCGCGGTTGCTCGCGCACGCAGCGCTGCGCCAGTGCCATCAGCGCCATGATGCCGCCTTCGCCCTTGTTGTCGGCGCGCATGATGAACACCATGTATTTCAGCGACACCACGATGATCTGTGCCCAGAAGATCAGCGACAGCACGCCGAAGATGCTCGCCGGCGTTGGCCGCATGCCGTCGTGGCTCAACGTGGTCTGCAAGGTGTAGAGCGGGCTGGTGCCGATATCGCCGTAAACCACGCCGATCGCGCCCAAAGCGAGCGCGGCAAGACGCGGATGCGACTGGCTGGCGGACTTGTCGAGAGTGGACATGAAGGTGGGCTTGGCGGGACGCGTGAAAAAGCGGGGAGTGAGTGAAGAGGAGTGAGAAGTGAGAGAAGGCGGTAAATCCCGCAGGCTTTCTCTCACTCCTCACTCCTCTTACCTCACTTCTGGACTTCTAGATTTCCACCTGCGCACCCAGCTCGATCAGCCGGTTGCCAGGAATCTGGAAGAAGGCTGTGGCGGGTAACGCATTACGCGACAGGAAGGCGAACAGCTTGTCGCGCCACAGCGCCATGCCGGGGCGCCGCGCATCGGCCACGATATTCTCGCGCGACAGGAAGAAGGTGGTGTCCATCATGTCGAACGGCAGCCCGCCGCGCGCGCATTGCGACAGCGCCAAGGGCACGTTCGGGTCCTCGGCAAAGCCGAAGCGCAACTCCAGGCCGTAGAACTCGCCACCCAGATCCTCGATCTTGATGCGTTCCTCCGAATCGGCCACCGGCGTTTCCAGTACTTCCACCGTCAACAGCACGTTACGCTCGTGCAACACCTTGTTGTGCTTGAGGTTGTGCAGCAATGCGTGCGGCACCGCCTCCTGGTTGGCGGTAAGAAACACCGCCGTGCCCGGCACGCGCAGCGGCGGATGCTCGCTGATGTTCTCGATGAACGGCGCCAACGCCAAACCGCCCTGCTTGATCTCGCGCACCACCAGCTCACGGCCGCGGCGCCAGGTGGTCATCATCACGAACATCGCCAGGCCCAGCACCAGCGGGAACCAGCCGCCGTCGGGAATCTTCAGCGTGTTGGCGCCAAAGTAGCTGAGGTCGATGGTGAGCAGCACGATCGCGGTCAGGATCACCACCGCGCGGTTCCAGTGCCACATGCGCCGCGCCACGATCATGGTCAGCGTGGTATCGATCGCCATCGTGCCGGTCACCGCGATGCCATAGGCGCCGGCCAGCGCGTTGGACGAACCGAAGAAGATGACGGTAAGGATCACCGTGATCATCAGCGAGCGGTTCACCCACGGCAGGAAGATCTGCCCGATCGCCTCGCGCGAGGTGTGCACCACCTGCATGCGCGGCACGAAACCCAGTTGGATCGCCTGCCGCGTCACCGTGAACGCGCCGGAGATCACCGCCTGCGAAGCGATCACCGTGGCCAGCGTGGCCAGCGCGATCATCGGGTACAGAGCCCAGCCCGGCACCGCGTGATAGAACGGATTGGCGATCGCCTCGGGATGCGCCAGCAGCAGCCCGCCCTGCCCGTAGTAATTGAGCAGCAAGGCCGGCATCACGAAGCCGAACCACGCGGCACGGATCGGGAAACGGCCGAAATGGCCCATGTCGGTATACAGCGCCTCGGCGCCGGTGACGCACAGCACTACCGAACCCAGCGCGAGGATCGAGGTGCGGCCGTGGGTCATGAAGAACTCCACCGCGTACCACGGGTTCAGCGCCCGCAACACGCCCGGCGCCTGGAAGATGTTCCACACGCCGATCGCACCGAGGCTCAAGAACCACAACACCATCACCGGGCCGAACAGCGCGCCCACCTTGGCGGTGCCATGGCGCTGCAGCCAGAACAATCCCAGCAGCACGGCCACCGTGACCGGCACCACCAGATGCTCCATCTGTGGCGCAGCCACCTTCACGCCTTCCACCGCCGACAGCACCGAAATGGATGGGGTAATCACGCCATCGCCAATGAACAGCGCCGCGCCCAGCACCGCCATCAGCACCACCAGCCGGCGCATGTGCACGGAGCTGCCGCTGGCGCGCTGGGCCAGGGCCATCAAGGCCATGATGCCGCCCTCGCCCTTGTTGTCGGCGCGCATCACCAGGCTGACGTACTTCACCGCCACCACCATGATCAGCGACCAGGTGACCAGCGACAGAATGCCCAGCACCGTGCTCGGATACGGATGCAGGCCGTGCTCGGGCAGGAAGGTTTCGTGCATGGTGTACAGCGGGCTGGTGCCGATGTCGCCGAACACCACGCCGACCGCGCCGAGAATCAATGCCTTCTTGCTGCCGTGCAGGACGTCGCCATCACTGGCGGCCTGCGCCGGCTGGTCCGTCTTTGCCTGTTCGCTCATGGGTATCCCGTGGCTCAGGTGCCGAGTGCGGCACGCAATGCCTTGCGAATGATGGTTTCGGCGCTGTCGCCATCGGCGGCGACCTTCTGCACCAAGCGGGTGACCTCGACCGGCTTGTAGCCGAGTTGCTGCAATGCCACGGTGGCTTCGCCGGCCGCGTCCAGTGGCGCGCCGGCGGGCATGCCGGAAGCGCCGGGCAGGCTCGTGGCCATGCCTTCCACGCGATCGCGCAATTCCACCACGATGCGTTCGGCGGTCTTCTTGCCGATCCCGGGGATCTTGGTCAGCGCGACCACGTCGCCGGCCTGCACCAGTCGCGCGAAATGCTCGGTGGATACGCCGGACAACACCGCCAGCGCGATCTTCGCGCCGATGCCCGAGACCTTCAGCAGGCTGCGGAACAACACGCGCTCGCCCTCGCGCAGGAAGCCGTACAGCGTCACGCTGTCTTCCTTCACCGCGTGATGGGTAAGCAGGATCACTTCCTGACCAATACCCGGCAGGTCGTAGATGGTGGACATCGGCGCTTCCACTTCGTAGCCGACGCCGCCCACCTCCACCAGCAAGGCTGGTGGCTGCTTCGACAGCAGCGTACCGCGCAGCCGGCCGATCATCGGCCGCGCCTCCAGGCCGTGCGCGGAATGCCCACGCGGCCCAGGCTGGCGCGCGTATGCGCGTGCGTCACCGCGATCGCGAGCGCGTCGGCAGCGTCGGCCTGCAACGGGCCTTTCAGGCTGAGCAGCACGCCGATCATGTGTTGCACCTGGCTTTTGTCGCCACGACCGCTGCCCACTACCGCCTGCTTCACTTCCGTCGCTGCGTATTCGTGCACCACGATCCCCTGGCTGACCACCGCGCAGATCGCGGCCCCGCGTGCCTGCCCCAGCTTCAGGGCCGAATCGGCATTGCGCGCCATGAAAACGCGCTCGATGCCGCACTCGTCCGGCCGATGAGCGCCGATGATGTCACTCAGTTCGTCAAAAATGCGTTTCAGGCGCAGCGGAAAGCTGGCTTCGCCCGCCACGACCAGCGCCGCATGGAAGACATGCGTCAGCTTGCCGCGCTCGTCCACGTCGAGGATGCCCACCCCGGTGCGCTGGCTGCCGGGATCGATGCCGATGATGCGTGCGGCCCGGGGCATGGACACGGCGGGCGCGATGGGAGACGACATCTTCATGGTCCAGTCGGATGCGTGACGGGAAACGGGGCCATGCAGCCACCTTTTCCGTCCCGGCATCCCAGGAGCGTGGGCGGGAGAAACTTTCGAGGCGAAAAAGTGGCTGCGTGAGGACAGATTTTCGACGATTCGCCGGCCCATAGTGATTCTATGGGCCAAGAAGCGACGGACATATGGACCACGCAGACGCTTTTGCAGCCCGGAAGATTTCTGCCGCCCACGCTCCTAGACCCGAAGTCCCGTGCGTGCCTGCATCACGTCAGCAAGGCGTTGTGGTAGACCTCGCTGACATCGTCCAGCGCGTCGAGCTTCTCGAGCAGCGTGGCCAATGTTTCCTGCGCATCCTCGGGTACGGCCACGCGGTTGTTCGGACGCATGCTCACGCCGGCGTGTTCGGATTCCAGCCCCGCCGCGGACAGCGCCTGCTGCACCGTCTCGAAATCTTCCGGCGCGCACAGCACCGTGCTTTCGCCATGTTCGTTGACGACGTCGTCGGCACCGGCCTCCAGGGCTGCTTCCAGCACCTTCTCCTCGGCCGCCTCGTCGCCGCGGGTGGCGAATACCAGCTCGCCGCAGCGGGTGAACTGGAACGCCACCGAGCCGGAGGTGCCGAGATTGCCGCCATGCCGGGTCAGCGCGTGGCGCACGTCGGCCACGGTGCGGGTGGGGTTGTCGGTGAAGCAGTCGATGATCAGCGCGATACCGGCCGGGCCGTAGCCCTCGTAGCGCAGTTCCTGCATGTCGGCGCCGCCATCGGCACCGGAGCCGCGCTTGATCGCGCGCTCGATGGTGTCCTTGGTCATGTTGGCGGCCAGGGCCTTGTCCATGGCCGCGCGCAGGCGCGGATTGCCGGCCGGATCGGCCACGCCGGAGCGGGTCGCGACGGTGATCTCGCGGATCAGCTTGGTGAACACCTTGGCGCGCTTGGCGTCTTCGGCATTCTTGCGGCCTTCGATGGACGGGCCTCTACCCATGGGAATTCCTGCGGCTGGCTATGGGACAAGCCGGCGATTTTACTTCAATCCGGGCCCGCAACGGCAAACCGGGCTCAGATCGAGCCCGGGTGCTCGAATCCGCCGCTGTGCAGGAATCGCGTCACCTGCCGCGCCACGTCCTGCGAGAACAACAGGCCGGTATGGCTGGTATCCATCACGCAGTGGTCGGTCAACCCGGGCAAGCGGGTCTCCTCCACCGCCACGGTGCCGTCATGCTGGCCTTCCACCTGGCCCAGCATGGCGCCCAGCCCGAGCGGTGTGCAGCCGGCGATCACGCCCAGTTCGCGCGGATCGTCCCAGCGTTCGAAGCCATGCTCCAGCAACTCGCGATTGTTCCCCAGCAACACCTCGCCACCCCGCCCGAGCCCGGCAAAACGGCGCGCGGCGGCACTGCCCTTGAGCGGCGAGCCCAGGCAGACGATGCGCCCCGGCGGCAGTTCATCGGCATGTTCGGCACAGACGCGCAGCGCCAGCAGGCCGCCCAGGCTGTGACCGACCAGGTGCACCGCATGGCCGCCGTCGGCCAGCTCGACCATCTGCTCCTGCAGGCGCTGCAGGATGCGCTCCTGCTGCGCCGCCACGCTGAGGTAATCAAAGCGATGCACGCGGAAATCGGCCTCGATCAACCGCCGATGCAGCATCGACAGCGCGAAACCGCGCATCCACAAGCCATGCAGCAGGATGATGTGGTCGGTCATGGGAAAGGGTCAGGAAGAAGCCGGCGACATCACCATAGTCTCATTCCGATGAATGATCGGAATGAGACCCGCTTCCTCAATGCTCCGGCGTTTCCCCGGCCACGCGCACGTGCAGCTCCTTGAGCTGTGCGTTGCCTACCGGCGAAGGCGCATCGGTCATCAGGTCCTGCGCGCTGGTGGTCTTGGGGAAGGCGATCACGTCGCGGATCGACTCGGTACCCGCCATCAGCGCGGCGATGCGATCGATGCCGAAGGCCAGGCCACCATGCGGCGGCGCGCCGAACTTCAGCGCCTTCAGCAGGAAGCCGAACTTCGCCTCGGCTTCTTCCGCGCCGATGCCGAGCAATTCGAACACCGCGCTCTGCATCTCCGGACGATGGATACGGATCGAGCCGCCGCCGATCTCGTTGCCGTTGAGCACCATGTCGTAGCCGCGGCTGACCGCGGTGGCGGCATGGGTCTTCAGGTCGGCGATATCGTCGATCTTCGGCGCGGTGAACGGATGATGCAGGGCGACGTAGCGCTGCTCTTCCTCGTCGTACTCGAACATCGGGAAGTCAGTGACCCACAGCGGCTTCCAGCCGTCTTCGACCAGGCCACGATCCTTGGCCACCTTCAGGCGCAACGCGCCCATGAAATCGGTGACTGCCTTCCACTTGCCGGCGCCGATGAACACGATGTCGCCGGACTGCGCGGCGGTCGCCTTCAGCACGGCATCCAGCGCCGTATCGTCGAGGAACTTCGCCACCGGCGAGCTGACGCCTTCGCGGCCCTTGGCCAGATCGTCCACCTTGATCCAGGCCAGGCCCTTGGCGCCGTAACGGGTGACGTATTCGGTCAGCCCGTCGATCTCCTTGCGGCTCAACGTGGCCGCACCCGGCACGCGCAAGGCGGCGACGCGACCGGCCGGATCGTTGGCCGGATCGGCGAACACCTTGAATTCGACCTGCTTCAGCGCATCGGCCACATCGACCAGCTCCAGCGCAATGCGCAGGTCCGGCTTGTCCGAGCCGAAGCGACGCATCGCCTCAGCCCAGGTCATGCGCGGGAAGGCGGCATCCAGCTCGACGCCCTGCACTTCCTTGAACACGTGGCGGATCAATGCCTCCACGAAGTCCTGAACGTCCTTTTCCTCGACGAAGGCGAACTCCAGGTCGAGCTGGGTGAATTCGGGCTGGCGGTCGGCGCGCAAGTCCTCGTCGCGGAAGCAGCGCGCGATCTGATAGTAGCGATCGAAACCGGCCATCATCAGGATCTGCTTGAACAGCTGCGGTGACTGCGGCAACGCGTAGAACTGGCCCGGGTGCACGCGGCTGGGCACCAGGTAGTCGCGCGCGCCTTCCGGCGTGGCCTTGGTCAGGATCGGCGTCTCGATGTCCTGGAAGCCGCGCGCATCGAGATAGCGGCGCAATGCCTGCACCAGCCGGGTCCGCTTGCGCATCATCGCCTGCATTTCCGGGCGACGCAGGTCGAGGTAGCGGTAGGTCATCCGCATGTCTTCGTTCGGATTCTCGTGCAGCGCGAACGGCAGGTCCTTCGCGGCATTGAGGATCTCGACCTTGTCGGCGACCAGCTCGACCGTGCCGGTCTTCAGCTTGTCGTTGACCGAAAGCCGCTTGCGCAACGTGCCGGTGACGCGCACGCAATACTCGTAGCCCAGCTCGCCGGCCACGGCGAAGGCATCGGCGTTGTCGCGCTCCACCACCACCTGTGCCAGGCCTTCGTGGTCGCGCAGGTCGACGAAGGCCACGTGGGCCTGCAGGCGGATCTTGTTGACCCAGCCGCACAGGATGACGGTCTGGCCGATAAGCGTCTCGTCGATGAGACCGCAGTAATGCGTGCGCATGCGCTTGGAACTCCGGGCCGTGGCCCTCGGGAAACGGGAGGAAAGACCTGCAATCTTAGCACCCCGCGCCCCAGCCCAGCGCCCCGCCCGGCGCGTTCGCCCGAGCCGGCATCACCAATGCCGATAGCCACCACGTGCTTCGCGGAACTGGCCGCGGCAGCCCTTCTTCACCCACACGGAATAGCGGTCGCTGCCCCAGGTCTGACCCTCGATGCACGGCGCATCGGACATCTGCCTCGACAACTCGGCATGGCGCCACGGCACCTGGCAGCGCGCGCCGCGATTGTCGTTGCTGGCGCAGTACACCTCACGATCGTCGCCTGGACGATGGTCGCCGCCCGGCCAGCCAAAGGCGCGCGCGTCACGAAAATTGCCGCGGCAGCCGCCTTTCACCCAGACGCTGTACGGGTCGCGCCCCCAGGTTTCGCCTTCGACGCACGCCGCATGCGACATCTGTTGCGCCAGCACCGAATCGCGCCACGGCATTTGGCAACGCGTTCCACGGCTGTCGTTGCTGGCGCAGTACACCTCGCGCCCACCGCCCCCACGCTCCGCCCGGCCCTGCGCGTGTGCAAAACCGCCAAAGACCGCAAACATCGTCAGCAACGCAACGACGGCAACGACAGGGGCACGGACAGGCTTCATGCGGACCTCGGACATGGACGTACACCGCCACGATAACCACACGACACCCCAGCGGTACACCCTGCCCGACGCCTGATCAGGGCAGTGTTCAGCTTGTACCGTCACTTCGTGGTGGCAGAACCTGATGAGGTCGTCGGCGCAGGCGCGGGCGCGGCAGAAGGCGCAGGGGCAGCAGAAGGCGCGGGAGCGGCAGTGGACTGGCCGGCATCACCCGCCAGGTTGTGCTTCTTGTCGCCGGCCTTCTTGAAGTCGGTTTCATACCAGCCGCTGCCGGCCAGGCGGAACGAGGGTGCGCTGACCAGCCGATGCACCTGCGGCGCCCCGCACGTGGGGCAGGCTGCCGGGTCCGGATCGGACAATTTCTGCAGGCGGTCGAAGTGATGGCCGCACTGGGTGCACTCAAATTCGTAGATGGGCATTCGATCTCTCCGGGCGCAATCGCCCGATTCACAATGACCGCCATTATCGATCCAGCGGGCCACATTTCAACGAGCACGATGCTCCGGGCATGCCTTTCGGCGGTTGGTGCCGCCCAGGCGTAAAGAGTAGCCTGACCGCGGGAGAAGTATCGGCGGCGGTTGCCGCCCTGGATCTGTCGAGTCATTTGCTTATGCCGCAATAGACGTCTAGACGTCTATTGACCGGTATCGGGCA
This sequence comes from Rhodanobacter sp. FW021-MT20, assembly GCF_041107475.1. NCBI lineage: Bacteria > Pseudomonadati > Pseudomonadota > Gammaproteobacteria > Lysobacterales > Rhodanobacteraceae > Rhodanobacter > Rhodanobacter sp. FW021-MT20. Next base: position 102,718 of record NZ_JBGBPX010000011.1, read on the forward strand.
AGGCAATACCCTGCCTACGTTGCAATGCAACATATCTTCGGAGAGCCCCATGAAAAAGAAGAACTCATCCATCGTCCCGTTGCGCATTGCCCTGCTTCCCGCCGCCCTGTTGCTGGCCTTCGCCTCCACTGGCGTCGCCGCGCAGGACACCAACACGCCGTCTTCCGCCAACGCCAAGAAACTGCAGACGGTGATCGTCACCGGCACCCGCGCCGACAACCGCACCGAAAGCAGCTCGCTCACGCCGATCGACGTGGTCTCGGCCAAGGTGCTGCAGCAGACCGGCACCAACGACCTGCCCACCGCGCTGGCGCGGATCATCCCGTCACTGAATTTCCCCCGCCCCTCCGCCGCCGACACGGCGGACACGCAGCGCCCGGCGCAGTTGCGCGGACTGTCGCCCGATGAGGTGCTGGTGCTGGTCGACGGCAAGCGCTGGCATCCCGGCGCGATCCTGCTCAACAACGGCGTGATCGGACGCGGCTCGCAGCCGGTGGATCTCAACACCATCCCGATTTCGGCGATCGACCATATCGAAGTGCTGCGCGATGGCGCCTCGGCGCAATACGGTTCCGACGCCATCGCCGGCGTCATCAACATCATCCTGAAACACGGTGCGAAGGGCGGTGATATCGAAGTCACCGGCGGCCAGTATTCCGCCGGTGACGGCCGCCAATGGCAGGGCACGGCCAACTTCGGCATCCCGCTCAACAACGACAAGGGCTGGCTGCGCTTCTCCCTGGAAAGCGGCAACGAGGACAACACCAACCGTGCCGGCGTGGACAACCGTTCGCCGGCCTGGGAAGCGCTCGGCGTGAACTACCGCCAGGGCGACCCCTGGGTGCACAGCAACAACGTGCTGCTCAATGCGCAATACGACATTACGCCCGACGTGCAGTTCTACGCCTTCGGCCATTACAGCCGCCGCAACAGCATCTCGCCGGCGTTCTACCGCTACGGCCTGAATTCGCCCTCACCGAAAAGCCCGCTGATGGCCTCGATGTACCCCAACGGCTTCCTGCCGCTGGAGAACGCCGACTCCTTCGATCAGTCGCTGGTGGCTGGGGTGCGCGGCAAGGTGAACGGCTGGCGCTGGGACGTCTCGGCCAATGCCGGCGGCAATCGCGTTTCCTACGAGACGCGCAACAGCATGAACTTCGCCTTCTTCAACGACTTCGGCTACTCGCCCAGCATATTCCAGGACGGCGTGCTCAAGTCCAGCCAGCAATCGTTCGACATCGACATTGCCAAGGATCTCAATCCGGGCTGGCTGCCCAATCCGGTGACCCTGGCCTTCGGCACCGAGTACCTGCGCCAGGGCTACCAGATCAATCCGGGCGAACTGGCCTCCTGGTACGTGGGTACCTCGGGCGTCTCCGGCGGCGCGCAAGGCTTTGCCGGCTGGCAACCGGCCAACACGGTGAATGCCGCGCGCCATGACGTGGCCGAGTACATCGACCTCGAAACCAACCTCACCGACAAGCTCGGCGCCTCGCTGGCCGTGCGCCACGAGAACTACTCCGACTTCGGCGGCACCACCTCGGGCTCGCTGTCGGCGCGCTACGACTTCACCGACAGCTTCGCCCTGCGCGGCAGCGCCTCCACCGGCTTCCGAGCACCGTCACTGGCGCAGCAGTACTTCTCGCAGATCTCGTCGTTCTATTACGCGGCCGGCTCCAAGAACCTGTGCCCCAACGGTCCGACACAGCCATGCCTGCCGGCCGGCATCTACAACAGTGGTCTGGTGCCGGCGAACAGCCGGATCGGCGCCTTGCTCGGCGCCGAATCGCTGAAGCCGGAAAAGTCGCGCAACTACACTTTCGGCGCAGTGTGGAGCCCGACCGACACGCTGAACCTGAGCCTTGACGTCTACCAGATCTACATCGACAACCGCATTGCGTTGTCCACCAGCCTCGGCATCACCTCGCCCACCGTCGTCGATTACCTGAAGGCGAACGGCATCACCAACCTCGATTACACCAGCATCAACTACTTCACCAATGCCGGTGACACGCGCACCCGCGGCGTGGACTTCGTGGGCACGTGGGTGAAGGATGCCGGAGACATCGGCACGTTCACCACCACGCTGAGTGCGAACTACAACCAGAACGTGGTCACCAGCATCAAGCCCAACCCTGCCGTGCTCGACAATCTCGGGATCAACCTCACGCGCCTCAGCCGCCAGGACATCAAGGGCTATCTCGCCAATTCCTCGCCGCGCAGCAAGTTGATCCTCAACGAGCAATACGCCATCGGCAACTGGAGCTTCAACGGCACGCTGACCCGCTACGGCCGCTACACCAGCTACCTGAGCAACATCAGCCAGTACGGCACCCACGACAAATACGGCAACCTGGTCACCGACCAGACCTTCAGCCCGAAGTGGGTGCTGGATCTGTCCGGCAGCTACCGCTGGCAGAACTGGACCTTCACCCTGGGCGTGGACAATGCCACCGACACCTACCCGGATCGGAACATCGCCACCAACACCAACACCGGCACGCTGCCATACTCCACGTTCTCGCCATTCGGTTACAACGGCGCCTACGCGTACGGCAAGGTGCGCTACAGCTGGTGATTCCGGCCGGGCATGGCGTTGTCGCATTCGCCTGCAGTGAAACGACGCAGGCAACCCCCGGCCAGACCGGGGGTTGCCTGTTGGATGCGACTCGAATTTCTTTCCCGCAACAGCCACCACTATGCTGTGGCCATCGACTGGCAGGCATGGGCGTGAAGAGATAACCGGAGCACGCGTTCCTCTCTCGCCGCCACCGTGGTGATGGTGGCGAGCGAGACCTGCTGGCCCCATGACTTCACACCCGGCGCCGACGGAGCAACAACATGCACAAATCATTGATCGCCGGCATCGTCATCGCTGCATGGATGACGGTGCCCGTTGCCTCGGCACGTCAAGCGGCACCCAACCAGCACGATATCTCCAGCCAGGCGCTGGATGTCTCGGCTCCGGCCACCACGATGGCATCGCTGGCACAGGTGAAGCTGGTCACCGCCAAGCACGCCATGGTCGTGTCCGCGCAGCATCTGGCCACCATGGTCGGCGTGGACATTCTCAAGCAAGGCGGCAATGCGGTCGACGCCGCGGTAGCCGTCGGCTACGCACTGGCCGTGGTGCATCCGTGTTGCGGCAACATCGGCGGCGGCGGCTTCATGACCGTGCACCTGGCCAACGGCAAGAACCTGTTTCTGGACTTCCGCGAAAAGGCACCGCTGAAAGCCAGCCCGACCATGTACCAGGACGCCAAGGGCAACGTGATTCCCGGCAAGAGCACCGGCACCTGGCTGGGCGTGGGCGTGCCGGGCACGGTGATGGGACTGGACAGCGCGCTGAAGAAATACGGCACGATGTCGCTGCAGCAGGTCATCGCTCCGGCGATCAAGCTGGCGCGCGACGGTTTCGTCCTGCAGCAGGGCGACGTCAACATCCTCAATGAGCGGGTGAAGACCTTCGCCAAGCATCCCAACGTGGCGGCGATCTTCCTCAACCACGGCAAGCCCTATGTCGTGGGTGACCGACTGGTTCAGCCGCAGCTGGCGCATACGCTGGGACTGATCGAACACGGCGGCACCAATGCCTTCTACAAGGGCGAAATCGCCCGCAAGGTGGTGGCCGCGAGCAAGGCCGATGGCGGCATCCTGTCGATGCGCGACTTCGCCGACTACAGCGTGAACTGGGCCAGGCCGGTGACCTGCACCTATCACGGCTACACCTATATTTCCGATCCGCCGCCCAGCTCCGGCGGCACCACCATTTGCCAGATCCTGGAAATCCTCGAGCCGTATTCGTTGAGCCAGTGGGGCTACGGTTCGCCCAAGGCCGTGCATTATTTCATCGAGGCCGAGCGGCGCGCCTTTGCCGATCGCAACACGTACCTGGGCGACCCGGCCTTCGTGCACAACCCGCTCGACCGACTGCTGTCAAAAGCGCACATCGACAAACTGCGCAGCACCATCCAGCCGGACAAGGCCACGCCGTCGTCCGAGGTCAAGGGCAGCCTGGGTGCGACGGAAGGCACCAACACCACCCAGTATTCGGTGGTGGACGCGAAGGGCAATGCCGTGTCGGTCACCTACACCATCAACTACCTGTTCGGCGTGGGCCAGATCGCGGGCGACACCGGCTTCTTCCTCAACAATGAGATGGACGACTTCACCTCCAAGCCGGGCGTGCCCAATTCCTTCGGCCTGGTGCAGGGCAAGATCAACGACATCCAGCCGGGCAAGCGCCCGCTGAGTTCGATGTCGCCCTCCATCGTGCTGAAGAACGGCAAGCTGTTCATGGTCACCGGCAGCCCCGGCGGTTCCACCATCATTTCCACCACGGTGGAAAGCTTCCTCAACGTGGTGGCGTTCGGCATGAACATGCAGCAGGCGGTGGATGCGCCGCGCCTGCACCAGCAGTGGTTGCCCGAGCTGACCATGATCGAGCCCGGCCTGCTCACGCCCAAGGCCCGGCAGACGCTCGAAGCCATGGGCCATCACTTCAAGGAAGTCAAATCCTGGGGTGCGGACGAAGCGATCCTGGTCAACCCGAAGACGCACTTGCTGGAAGGCGCCAACGACCGCCGGCGACCGGCCGGGCTGGCCGCTGGCTACTGAGCGCACGAACCAGCCCGCCCGGAGGCATTCCAGGCGGGATTTCAAAAACGCGGCGTCCACACGTCTTGGCCATAACCCGGCATGACGTGGCGCCTCCATGAAAAGCACTCCATCGAAAGCGATAGCACGGTTGTGGCTTGAAGCCGTGCGCAGCCGCTGGTCGCTGCGGCTGGCCGCGGGCGAGAGCGCATGGTGGCTGGCGTGGCGGATGCTGTGCTGGCTGTGCGTGTTTCCGCGCCAGACGCGCTGGCTGCAGACAGTGGACGCCTCGCCGGCACTGCGTCAGGCCGCGCGCACCGATCCGCGGCTGTACGAACGCTGGCACGCCCCCTTCGTCTCGTCACGCTTCGGCCCCGACGCGCGCTGCCGGATCGTCGCCGCGCACTACGCCTTCGTGCAGCAGCACCTTCCCGCGCGCATGCGCCAGCGTGTCCTGCATGGCCAGGATATCCGCGTGGCCACGCTGCGCCCCGCAGGGCATGCTCCGGTCAGCCTGCATCTGCGCAAGCCCGCGCGTGCCGAAGCCGGCGAGCTGGCCTTGCTGCTGTTGACCGGCGACAAGACGGTATTGGCCACCTGTGCGCTCACCTTTGCCGGCGACGATGGCCTGCTGGTGGCGGCCCTGCCCTCTCCCCCGCCACAAGCCGACGATGCCACCATGCGCGCCTTCCTGCGCAGCAGCCACGGCGTGCATCCCCGGGAATTGCTGCACCTACTGACGCGCGAACTGGCCACACTCCACCAGTTGACCTGCGTGCATGTCACCCCGCTGCACGCGGGTTGCGGCGAAGCGGCACGCCACCCGGCGCCATGCCATGACACGGTGCCGACGCCCGCACAGATGTTCTGCCGCGACGCATGCGCCGCGTTCCTTGCAGCATTCCACGGTTCCGCCCGACGCCAGTCGTCGCTGGCGAAATCGGCCGGCCCGGCGCCCGACCGGCAGCCCGCTGCACGGGACCGGCACCTGCTGGCCACCAGCCCGTGAGTGTCATCCAAGCCCGCTCAGGACCTCAGAGATCGAACGCGGCGCTGAGCCGTACCACGCGGCCTTCGCGCAACGGCACGAACGACTGGTTGGCGTCCACCGCATAAAGCGTGCGTGCGAACAGGTTCTTCGCCCCCAGCGTCATCCGCCAGCGATCGGCATGGTAGGTGATGCCAAGCTCCATGCTGGCCTGGCCGGGGATGTCGAAATACGTGCCGTCCCCGGCATGCCCGAGGCTGCGGCTGCGCGCGAAAATGCCGCCGGCCACGCTCCACGCCTGCCACCCTGCGCGCTGGAAGCGGTAATTGACCCACACGTTGGCCTGACGCCGCGGCGACGCGACCGGCAAACTGCCGTCATGATTGCGGATGCGCGCCTGGATGTAACTGGTGGAAAGATCCAGGCCCGGCAGCGGCTGGCCCTCGAACTCGATCTCCACGCCACGGTTGGTCTGTCCCGGCCCGGGCGTGGCAAAGTACGGCGGCTCTGGCGAAATCAGGTCGACGCTGTGATCGAGCCGGATCCGGTAAGTGGCCACGGTCAACCGCGCCCGCTGGTCGAACAGGCCGAAGCGGGCCCCCGCCTCGAGCTGGCGCGACACCGACGGCGGCAACGGGCGACCATCCTCGCCCAGCAGCGAATCGGCCTGGAAGCCGGTGGCGCTGGACGCGTACAACGACACGTCCGGTGCCGGCTTGTAGACCACGCCCAGGCGCGGGATCCAGATCGATCGGCGCTGTGTCGGCGCCGTATCCGTACCGTTGCCGTGCAGCGCATAAGTGGTACGCCGCAGTGCCGCCAGCACATCCCATGATTCGCCCACCGCGATCTGGTCCTGCGCAAACACGCCGGTCTGGGTCGACCAGGAGCCACCCAGCGGGCGTACCGCGTCGATCGACAATTCGTTCGAACGCGCCGAGGGCAGATGGCCGCCAAGCATCAGGTTGAAGCTGTGCAGCCGGCTGGTCGTCACCGTATTGGCCGTATCGGCCAGGGCATCACTGCCATTGCCCGTACCCGTACCGGTGCGCGTGCGCGCGTAATCGAAACCAAACAGCAGCTCGTGCGTCAGCGCGCCCTTCTCGAAATGCCCTGCCAGTTCGTTCTGCAGCGTGTAGAACGCATCGGAGTAACGGTAGGCATTGGCCTGTGCCCCCGCCTCGCCCGAGGGCTGCGTGTTGACGAAGGCCCACGCCTGGCCGCTGTCGTGCTGGCTCACGTACTGGCCGCGACTGCGCAGGCTCCAGCCACTGCCCAGGCTCTGTTCGGCCATGTAGTAGGCGCGACGGGTGCGGAAACGCGCATGGTCGCTGGCATTGCCCGGCAACACGTCGAACGGCGACGAGGCGCCGAGCGTGTCGCCAAGCAGCACCACGTGATCGGGTACCGGCACGCGGTTGTCGATGTACTCGGCGCCCAGCAGCAGGCGCGTGCCACCACTGCGCCAGGCGATCGACGGCGCCAGGTAACTGCCGCGCTTGCCACGGTAGCCCTGGGCCGTGCGATGGGCGTCGTTGCCTTCGGCGATCAGGCGATAGGTGAACTGCCCCTGCGCATCCAGCGCGCCGGCGAAATCGAAGCCCAGGCGCGTGCCGTCGTAACGCCCGGCGGACACCGTCATCTGCCGCACCGGCTCGGCCTGCGGGCGCTTCATCACGATGTTCACCGCACCGCCGAAGTTGTTGTCGACCGAGGCTTCGCCCAGGATCGCCTCCGGCCCTTTCAGCACTTCCACCCGTTCCACGCCGATCAGCGGTGGCAAATCCTCGATCCGCGCCACGCCATTGGGCATGCCGTCGGTGAGACCGTTGCCGGCGTTGAAACCGCGGATGCGGAACAGCGGCGGGCCGCCGAAACCATCGACGTAATCCACGCCCGCCACGTGGCGCACCACGTCAGCCACCTCGAAGGCCTGTTGCGAGTCCATCAGGTCACGCGTCACCACGCTGACCGATTGCGGCACGTCGACCAGGTCGGTATCGGTGCGCGTGGCGCCGCGGGTGGCATCCGCCTTGAAGCCGATGTCGCCCGGGATCACGCCCGACACCTGCACCGGATCCAGCGCGCTGACGATCGGTACGCTGGGCTTGGCGCCGCGCAAGCGGCTTTCGAACGACAGCGCCGGCATGAAGGCACGCCGGCGCACCACCACCGTGCGTGCGCCGACCACTTCGTAGTCCAGATCAGTGCCCTGCAACAGCCGGGTCAAGGCCTGTGCCAGCGGCAGCGAACCGCTGGCACCGGGGCTGTGTCGCCCCTCCACGGCACCACTGGCGGCCAGGATCTGCACATCGGCCTGGCGTCCCAGCGCCATCAGCGCTTCGGGCAAGGGCTGCGCGGGGATCGAAAGCGTGGTTTGCGTCGACAGCAGCGGTGCCACCGCAAGCACCCGCGGACTGGCCAACGCCAGCGCGAGCAGCATGCCCGCACCGCAAAGTCCATGTCGTGTCCGGCGTGCCGTTACCACGACCCGCGGAGGCCATGACGGCCCTGCCATGCCGCCGCGCAGTGACCGCCGCGACGCTCGTACCCATCCGCCATGCCTGCCTTAGCTCCGCAGCGATTTCAGTGCGCAGCGCTCGAAAGCACCACGTGGTCGGCAAACCGGCTCACCTGCAACGGGAAAACGTGTGGCAGCGCGCCGATCCAGCCGTCGATGTTAGTGGTGTTCACGGTTCCGGTGAACATCAGCTGGCCCAGCTGCGGATCGGCCAGCTGTACCGGATGCCGACTGTAGCGGTTGACGTTGGCAATCACCATGGACAGGGGCTCGTCGACAAACTCCAACTGGTGATGGCGCCAGGCCGTGGCACGCTGCGCCGCCAGATGCGACACGCGCACCATGCCGCTGCGCGGATCGTATTCGGCACGCTGGCCGGCCTCCAGTTCCAACTGACCGTCCGCTGCCGTCGACGACGAGACCCGCACGCGCCCCTGGGTCACCGCCACGCTGACGCGCTGGCCGGTGCGTCGCACGTTGAAGGCCGTACCGAGGTCCTCGATGCGCAGCGAACCGGCATCCACCACGAATGGCCGGCTGCGGTCGTGCACCACGGTGAAATACGCCTCGCCCGCCGCCAGGTCGACGTTGCGGCGGCCGCGGCCGTAACGGGCGGTCAATGACGAATCCGCTCCCAGCGCGATATCGGTGCCGTCCGGCAGGCGGATGTCGCGGTCCTGGCCTACCGCGCTGGCGTAATGCTGCGCCGGCATGCCGCGGCCACCGACAAAGCGCGCCCCCCACCAGCCGAGCATGGCCAGCACCAGAGTAGCCGCCACGGCCAGCGCATAGGGACGCCGCCGTGCCCAGGTAACGCGCGGTGCGAATTCATCCCGCAATTCCTGCCGTTGCGACGTGGACGCCACGCACAACCACTCGCCCAGCGCGTTGAGCTGGTCGAACGCGCGGGCATGGCGCTCGTCCCGGGCCATCCACGCCTCCCAGCGGGCCAGCGTCTCGGCCGACGGCGCCGTTTCGCGCAAGCGCGTCCACCAGTCCGCGGCTTCCCGCGCGACCTCCTGCTCGGTGGCGGCCTTGTTTTCCATCACGACACCTCCGGTGCGAAACAACGTTCCCAGCAATGGGCCAGGGCATGACTGACGTGGTAGCGCACCATGCGTTCGCTCAACTTCATCTCCCGCGCGACGGTGGCAAAATCGCGCCCCTCGACCACATGCAGCACGAAGGCGCGACTGGTCTTGGCCGGCAACTCGCGCAACGCGATCTGCACCCGCTTCCATTGCTGCATGGCCCAGGCATGCTGTTCTGGCAGCGGCGTGGCCTGCCAGTCCTCGTCCTGCGGCTCGTGCGGCTGGTTCGAGCGCACTGCGCGCTTGCGCAGGTAATCCACGGAAAGATTGGTTGCCATGCGAAACAGGAAAGCCCTGGGTGAATCGATGTGCTCCATGCCACTCATGGCCAGCAACTTCACGTAGACCTCTTGCGCGATCTCCTGCGCATCCGCGCGCGAGTTCAGGCGGCACTGCAGGAAGGCGACCAGCACACCGTGATGCTCGCGGTACAACGCGGCCACCTGTTCGGCGTGGCCAGGTTGCGCGGCCGCATCGGCCGGGGCGCGGTGGTCGGGATCTTCCATTGGGTCAGGTATACGCGGGTCGTCGGCTCATGGCGTGTCCCGACAGCAAGCCGGTTGCAAGCCTGGACGCGCAAGTCGGGAAAAATTGAAATGAAGGCGGCGACTGGCGCTTGGGCCAGTCGCCGCCGGTGCCGCCGGAACACGGCCAGCGCTGCTGGCCTCGGTCAGCTTTCGGCAAACACCAGGTGGCCGCCCTCGGCATGCACGCGGATCGTGCTGCCGGGTGCGAAGCGGCCCTCCAGAATCGCCTTCGCCAGCGGGTTCTCCAGTTGCTGCTGGATCGCCCGCTTCAGCGGCCGCGCGCCATACACCGGATCGAAACCGACGTTGCCCAGCAGGGCCAGGGCATCGTCGGCCACCTCCAGCGCGATCTCGCGCTCGGCCAGCCGCTTCTCCAGATAGACCAGCTGGATCTTCGCGATGGCACGGATCTGCGCCTTGTCCAGCGGGCGGAACACCACCAGCTCGTCCAGCCGGTTGATGAATTCCGGCCGGAAGTGCGCCTGCACCACGCCCAGCACCGAGGCCTTCATCTGCGTGTACTGCTCTTCCGCGTCAGCGCTTTCGCCATTGTCCGCGGCATCCTGGATCATCTGCGAGCCGAGGTTGGAGGTCATCACGATGACGGTGTTGCGGAAATCCACCGTGCGGCCCTGACCGTCGGTGAGGCGGCCATCGTCGAGCACCTGCAGCAGGATGTTGAACACGTCCGGGTGTGCTTTCTCCACCTCGTCCAGCAGGATCACGCTGTACGGCCGGCGACGCACGGCCTCGGTCAGGTAGCCGCCTTCCTCGTAGCCGACATAGCCCGGAGGCGCGCCGACCAGACGGCTCACCGAGTGCTTCTCCATGAATTCGCTCATGTCGATGCGCACCATCGCGTCGGTGGTGTCGAACATGAATTCGGCCAGCGCCTTGCACAGCTCGGTCTTGCCCACGCCGGTGGGGCCGAGGAACAGGAACGAGCCGTTGGGCCGGTTCGGATCGGACAGGCCCGCGCGCGAGCGGCGGATCGCGTCGGAGACGGCCTTCACCGCCTCGTCCTGGCCGACCACGCGCTTGTGCAGTTCGTCCTCCATCTTCAGCAGTTTCTCGCGCTCGCCTTCCAGCATCTTGCTGACCGGAATCCCGGTCCAGCGCGCGACCACCTCGGCAATTTCCTCGGCGGTGACGCGGGTCTGGACCAGCTTGAAATCCTGCGTCTCGGCCGCCTGCGCCGCGGCAAGCTGCTTCTCCAGTTCCGGCAGCTTGCCGTACTGGATCTCGCTCATCTTGGCGTAGTCCTGCCGGCGCTGCGCGGCTTCCAGGTCCTGCCGCGCCTGCTCGATCTGCTCCTTCACCTTGGTGGTGCCCTGCAGCGCGGCCTTCTCCGATTTCCACACCTCGTTCAAGTCGGAGAACTCGCGTTCCAGCTTGGCGATATCGGCTTCCAGGTCGGCCAGGCGCTTCTTCGAGGCTTCGTCGGTTTCCTTCTTCAGCATCTCGCGCTGGATCTTCAGCTGGATCAACCGGCGCTCCAGCCGATCGAGTTCCTCCGGCTTGGAATCGATCTCCATGCGGATGCGCGAGGCGGCCTCGTCCATCAGGTCGATCGCCTTGTCCGGCAACTGGCGATCGGCGATGTAACGGTTGGACAAGGTGGCCGCGGCGACGATCGCCGGGTCGGTGATCTCCACGCCGTGATGCAACGCGTAGCGCTCCTTCAGCCCGCGCAGGATGGCGATGGTGTCCTCCACGCTCGGCTCGCCCACGAACACCTTCTGGAAGCGGCGTTCCAGCGCGGCATCCTTCTCGATGTACTGGCGGTACTCGTCCAGCGTGGTGGCGCCGATGCAGTGCAGCTCGCCACGCGCCAGCGCCGGCTTGAGCATGTTGCCCGCGTCCATCGCGCCCTCGCCCTTGCCGGCACCGACCATGGTGTGCAGTTCATCGATGAACAGGATCACCCGGCCTTCCTGCTTGGAAAGGTCGTTGAGCACCGCCTTCAGGCGCTCCTCAAACTCGCCGCGGAACTTGGCGCCGGCGATCAGCGCGCCCATGTCCAGCGCCAGCACGCGGCGGTCACGCAGGCCTTCCGGCACCTCGCCCTTGACGATGCGCTGGGCCAGGCCCTCGACGATGGCGGTCTTGCCCACGCCGGGCTCGCCGATCAACACCGGGTTGTTCTTGGTGCGCCGCTGCAACACCTGGATGGTGCGGCGGATTTCCTCGTCGCGGCCGATCACTGGATCGAGCTTGCTCGACTCGGCGCGTGCGGTGAGGTCGATGCAGTATTTCTCCAGCGCCTGGCGCTGTTCCTCGGCACCTTCGCTCTGCACCTTCTCGCCGCCGCGCAGCTTGTCGATGGCCGCTTCGAGGTTTGCCTTGTTCGCACCCGCCGACTTCAGCGCCGCGCCCAGCTCGCCCTTGTCGTCCAGCGCCGCCAGCACGAACAACTCGCTGGCGATGAACTGGTCGCCGCGCTGCTGCGCCAGCTTGTCGGTGAGGTTGAGCAGCCGATTGAGGTCATTGCCCAGGTTGATGTTGCCCTCCTGCCCGCTGACCCGCGGCAGGCGCTCAAGCAACTCGTTCACGCGCTGCGTCAGCATCGGCACGTTGACCTGCGCCTGCGCCAGCAGCGGCCCGGTGGAGCCACCCTGCTGCGCCAGCAACGCCGCCATCACGTGCACCGGTTCGAGCATGTTGTTGTCGCGGCCCACGGCCAGCGACTGCGCGTCGGCCAGCGCCTGTTGGAAACGCGAGGTAAGTTTGTCCATCCGCATGTCTTCGATCCCCACAATGGATTTGGCGGACGCGCCGCCACTGCCAGCAAAGATGCGGACGACGCTTGATGATTCAAGCAGAGTGGGTGACCTTGAAATGTCAAGGCTGCGGTTTCAGCGGCGCGAACACCCTGCGCAGCTTGCAGGGCGCCTTGAAGATCCCTCAATCTGCGCCATTCTGGTGAGCATCGATCTCACGAGCAAACGCTGGTTGACGTGCTCTTGCAAGGCTCACGACCGGTGCGCTGCAGCCTCGTCTACGGTCCTGCCTCCGCTATTGATCGTCAGGTCGGGCACAAGTCGTTTCGACGTCATACCCGAGATAGTAGTAGCCGCTCCACACCAAATGGCTGCCACGCGTCACCGTGAAACGAATGCCTTCACTGGTCGTGCAATGGCCGAACGAAAGGGGCTCCGCCGGGACCCTGCCGACGATACCAATACCCAGATCGGAGGGCGAATCGAGCTTCACGACGTAAAATGCATTGCCGCTTGCGGCATTCACATCACGCCGATCAGGCAGCAACGCCGGGCAATGATCCTGACCCACGGCCTTGCGCAGCACGATGCCATGGATACGCTGCTGGCCATGTTCGAAATCCACCAGCGAAAAATCGCGCGGCGCGTGGACGCCATGGTCAGGAAGTGCAAGACAGTTCCCCACAAGCCACCCGTATATGGGCATGGCTTCGGCCGCAGGAGCTTCGTGCGACAGGCACGCACAAGAGGCGAGCAGGGCAGCAGCCAGGATCAAAAATACGCTTTTCATGTCACTTCCCGTTATACGACCAGTGAGGCCGGTCGGTTTTCAGTTTTTTGACCCCGTAGGATGCACCCACTTCCTGCAACAGGGTGTTTGTGTCGGGATTTGACTGATAAGGCACATCGATCACGGTTCCGTCCTTTTTCCGAATCCTGATCGTACCCGTCCAGGTGATGGTCATATCGATCGCTTGACCATTGATGTGATTACTGATCAAGGATGGCGGATTGAAACTGGCCGGGGGAACGGCCAACCCGAAACCATCGACCATTTCCTTGGCACCGGCCTTGCTGCGCTTCAAATCGCCGTGATCCCACTCGATGTCCACACCTTGCATGGGGGCAGGATCGCCCGGTGCGCACTTCCCTTGGGAAATCATCCATGCCCAATGGAACAGATACGCCCGCTTCGGGTTCCGTCTGATGGCCGCGATGATTACCGTGGCGCCGGCAGCCTTCAACGCCTGGATGAAAGCCTCGACTTTCGCCTTGAAGTCGGCATCGAGAGCATTGACGTCTGCGCTGTTCGTGGCATGTGCGTTGGCCCACGCCACCCAATAACGTCCGCTTTTTTGCGCCATGTGTTTGCCTCCATGCGTCGAGCACTGAATGAATGATCCCTTCGGATTCATGCCTTTGGCGGAGCACGCAAGATCCTGCTGCGAGCCCGTCGATACCGTATGGAATGTAGCGGAGCAAACGCACAAGAGCCGAGAACACCGTCAGGGTCTGCAACCTGCTCCCGAATTTTCACGGCAATGGGTCGCGGTAGCGGCTTAGCCGCAAGCACAACCTACCTGGGGTTATGCCCTTCCGGCAGCAAGCGCACTGCTGCTGAACCCCATGAGCAGCCATGAAGCGTGGACGACAGGACCACACAGAAAGGCCACGCAAAGTAAAGATGGCTCGGCCACCGGCAAGCGGACGAAACCGCTTTGCCGCTGGCGAAAGCGTCCGAGCTGTACCAACCAGTTCAAACCACGAAGTCACTGGATGACCCGCTGCGCCCGCCCCTTCGGGGCCGCCTGCTTCGCAGGCGTTCTACGCGCCTCTCCGGTCTTCGCCGGAAGGACGAGCCAGGCTCGTTGTTTTCGTGATGCACCACGGCTACACAAAACCGCATCAAGCGATGACTATGCGTCCGCGAGCCAGATCAAACTGGCAAAGCGCCCACTGCGCGCGCCCTCGCGTCGATACGAATAAAACCGTTCATCGGCCAGCGTATCGAAGCCGCCGCCATGCATTCGCGTGATGCCAGCCGCTGCCAGCCGTTGCCGCGCCAGCGCAGCCAGGTCGCAATGCCAGTGTCCCGGGCGTGTCGCCACGAAACAGGCGGAAGCGGCGGCTTCGTGGTCGACGAAGGCGGCGCGCACTTCCTCGCCCACTTCATACGAAGTCGTGCCGATGCACGGCCCCAGCCACGCCAGCAATCGCGCGGGTGCCACCTGCATCTGCTCGATGGTGGCCTCCAGTACGCCGGCGGCCAAGCCGCGCCAGCCGGCATGCGCGGCACCAATGGTGCTGCCGTCGTCGGCGCAGAACAGTACCGGCAGGCAGTCGGCAGTGAGGATGCTCAGCACCGTGCCGGGGATGCGCGAGACCGCGGCGTCGGCTTGCGGCGGTTCGGCGCTGGGCAGCGGGCCAAGTTCGGCCACCGTGGTGCCGTGCACCTGCTGCAGCCAGCGTGGCGCAGCCGGCAGGCCCAGTGCCTGCTGCAGCACGTCGCGATTGCTGCTCACCGCGTCCGGGCGATCGCCGCTGTTGCGACCGAGGTTGAAGCGGCCGAATGGCGGGTCCGATACGCCGGGGCCATCGCGCGTGGTCACCGCCGCGTGCACCTGGCGTGGCGCGGGCCAGTCGGGGAACAGCCAGGCATCCGTCATGGCAGGCATCGGCACATCAATCCTCGTCGGCGCCGTTGGCGGCCAGGTCGTCGCGCAAGGCGACCATCAACGCCTCGAAATCGGCCGGAGGCGCCGCTTCGAACGACAGCAGTTCGCCGCTCACCGGATGGGTGAATGACAGCCGCTCCGCATGCAACGCCTGGCGGCGGAATCCACGCAGCGCGTCGGTCAATTCCGGCGTGGCGCGCTTGGGCAGGCGCAAGCCGCCGCCGTACAGCGGATCGCCCACCAGCGGGTGGTGGATATGCGCCATGTGCACGCGAATCTGGTGGGTTCGGCCGGTTTCCAGATTGCACTGAAGCAACGTGTGCGCCCGGAAACGCTCGCGCAGCCGGTAATGGGTGACGGCGCGCTTGCCGTCCTCCTCGTCGCGCACGGCCTGGCGCAGCCGATCGCCCATGTGACGGCCGATCGGTTCGTCCACCGTGCCGCCGGCCACCAGGGTGCCCAGCACCACCGCCGCGTACTGCCGCTCCACGTCGTGGCGCGACAGCATGTCGACCAGCGCGGTCATCGCCGGCAGCGTCTTGGCCACCACCATCAGGCCGGAGGTGTCCTTGTCGAGCCGATGCACGATGCCGGCGCGCGGCAGTTCGGCCAGTATCGGGTCGTGGTGCAGCAGAGCGTTGAGCAGGGTACCGGTCGGGTTGCCGGCGCCCGGGTGCACGACCAGGCCGGCCGGCTTGTCCAGCACCAGCACGTGCTCGTCCTCGTGCACGATGGTCAGCGCGATGGCTTCCGGCTGGCTGGCCACCTCGGCCTCCAGCTCCGCCTCCAGGCGCACCTGTTCGCCGCCGTGCAGCAACTGGCGGGGGGGCGCTACCGCGCCATCCAGCGTCACCGCCCCGGCCTTGACCCACGCGGTAAGGCGCGAGCGCGAGTAATCGGGGAACATCTCGGCCAGGGTCTGGTCGAATCTCCGACCCGCGGCCGACAGGGGCACCTCTGCCTCGTGACGGATGACGGTCATGCCCGCCTCCCCGGCTCACGGCCGGTTTCGGCTATCATCCCTTTTCGATCAAACATCTGAATACCTTACTCATGCGCGTAACCAAGCTGTCGGCCACTCTGCGGCCCGCCCTGAAAGTGCTCGTGATGCTCATTCTCGTGATGGGAATGAGCGGATGTGCGATGTTCCGCCACAAGCAGACCATTGACACGATGTCGCTGCCGCAGCTTTATGCCAAATCGCACAATGCGCTTGAGCACGGCGACTACGGCGCGGCCGAGAAAGACTACCAGCGTCTGATCGCCCGTTTCCCGTCCGGCCCGTACAACGAGCAGGCCCAGCTCGACCTGGCCTATGCACAGTACAAGGACAACCAGCCGGACGACGCCTATTCCACGGTCGACCGCTTCATCAAGACCTTCCCCATGCACAAGCATGTGGATTATGCCTATTACCTGCGCGGCCTGATCAATTTCGACCGCACCGGTGGCGTGGTCGAGCGCTGGTTCGGCCGCAACGGCGCGCAGTCGCGTCGTGACCAGGGCTACAACCTGAAGTCGTTCGACGATTTCGCCGAGTTGACCCGCCGTTTCCCCGACAGCGCCTACGCCGCCGACGCCCGTCAGCGCATGATCTACCTGCGCAACGTGCTGGCGAAGTTCGAAATCAACGTGGCCGAGTTCTACCTGCGCCACAAGGCCTTCGTGGCCTCGGCCGACCGCGCCCAGTACGTGATCGAGCATTACCAGCAGTCGCCGCAGGCCGGCGATGCCCTGGCCATCCTGTGCCGCAGCTACCTGATGCTGGGCCAGAAAGCGCAGGCCGAGCAGGTGCGCAAGGTGCTGGCGATGAACTATCCGGATCACCCGTACCTGACGGACCCGAAGTGGCCGCATGCCCCGTCCACGCTGCGCAAGATGATTCCGTTCTCCGGGCATCATTGACGCTCCATTCCGTTCAGGAATCAACCACAAAAAGCCGGCGAAACATCGCCGGCTTTTTTGTGGCTTATCGGATCCCTCCACACGACAAGGCCCTGTAGCGAATCTCGAAAAATTCCGGGGGTACGTCATTCCGGCGAAAGTTCACTGCTGTCCGGAACAATTTTGCGAAGGCATGACGGCAGCCGAATCCGTCATTCCAGCGAAAGCTGGAATCCAGTCGAACATGCGTGCGAAGCACACAAAAACAAGAAGTTGAGTGTGCTTCGCACAGCATCTTAACTGGATCCCAGCTTTCGCTGGGATGACGAGACGGGGTGTGGCCGATAACTCTGAAATTTGAGTCTCATGCGAACTCAATGGTTGCAAAGTTGTACGGCTCGGGGCTTTCTACGCATGGCGCATTTTTATTCCGGACAGCAGTGAGCGAAAGCTGGAATGACGTAGATCGAGAGGTTTTTCGAGATGCCCTGCCCCGCTGCCCGGCTAGCGCCAGCCGGAGGTGATGGGATAGCGCCGCTCGCGCCCGAACGCGCGGGTGGTGACGCGGGGGCCCGGCGCCGACTGGCGGCGCTTGAACTCGTTGACCAGCACCAGCCGCACCACACGATGCACCGTCTCGGCAGCAAAGCCGGCGGCGATGATCTCCGCCTGCGATTGCTCGGTTTCGATGAAACGGCCGAGGATCGCGTCCAGCTCGTCGTAGGGCGGCAGCGAGTCCTGGTCGGTCTGGTCTGCACGCAGTTCGGCCGAGGGCGGGCGTTCGATCACCGCGACCGGAATCGCCTCCACCCCGCCCGGCTGCGCATTGCGCCAACGCGAGAGCCTGTATACCGCGGTCTTGTAGACATCCTTCAGCGGTGCATAGGCACCGCACATGTCACCGTACAGCGTGCAGTAGCCCACCGCCATCTCGCTCTTGTTGCCGGTGGCCAACAGCAGCTTGCCGTGCTTGTTCGACAGCGCCATCAGCATCGTGCCGCGGGTGCGTGACTGCAGGTTTTCCTCGGTGGTGTCCGCGCCCTTGCCGGCAAAAGCCGGGGTCAACGCACCGATGAAGGCATCGACGGTCGGCTCGATGTCGATGACGTGGTAATCCACACCCAGATCTTCGGCCTGCTTGCGTGCGCCATCCAGCGACAATTTCGAGGTGTAGCGCGTCGGCATCATCACCGCGGTGACACGCTCGGCGCCCAACGCATCCACCGCCAGCGCCAGGGTCAGCGCCGAGTCGATGCCGCCGGACAGGCCCAGCAGCACGCCGGGAAAACCGTTCTTGTCGATGTAGTCGCGGGTGCCGCGCACCAGCGCGGCGTACAGGACTGCCTCGCGCGACGTATCGGCAGCCTCCGGCCAGCCTTCGGCCTGCAGCGTGCACGTGGCCGGATCGAAGCTGGCCCACAACAGCGCATCGACGAAGGCCGGCGCGCGTGCGGCGATGGAGCCGTCGCCATTCACCAACAGCGAAGCCCCGTCGTAGACCACCTCGTCCTGACCGCCGACTAGGTTGAGATAGGCGATCGCACAGCCGGTCTCCTTCGCGCGCGAGCTCAGGATCGCCTCGCGCTCGTCCTGCTTGGTATCGTCCCAGGGCGACGCGTTGATGACCACAATCAACTCCGCGCCGGCCCGCGCCACCGCGGCAGCCGGTTCGGAACGCCACACGTCCTCGCAGATCAGCAGGCCGATGCGAACGTCATTCAACGTGGTCACCGCGCTGGCGTGGCCCGGGCGGAAATAGCGCTTGTCGTCGAACACGCCGTAATTGGGCAGCGCCTGCTTGTGCGCAATCTGCGCCACGCGCCCCTCGCGCAACAGCGCGGCGGCGTTGAACACCTCGCCTTCGCTGTGCGGAAAACCGACCAGCGCAGCCAGGCCGTTCGTGCTCGCGGCCAGGCCATCGAGTTCATGCTGGCAGGCGGCGAGGAAGCTGGGTCGCAGCAGCAGGTCTTCCGGCGGGTAACCGCTCAGGGTCAGCTCGGGAAAGGCGACCAGCGCCGCACCACCGGCGCGTGCCTCGTCCATCAATTCGCGTGCCCTGGCCGCGTTCGCGGCAACGGCGCCGACCGGAAAATCGTGTTGTGCCAGCGCGAAGCGAAAGGTGTTTGCCATGGGGGACAAGGGGGATGGAAGAGGAAGCCCATTCTAATCGCGCCATCGCGCGTGTGGAGCCCGCCCGCGGGCGAGGCTTTTGCCATGGCGCTGCTGCGAGCAGAAAGCACAAAGCATCGCTCGCAAGCGGGCTTCCTACAGCACGCGCAGGTCGTCGGGCTGCAGACTGGCCACCACGGCGAGCATGCCGTCGCACAACTGTTGCAATTCGTCATCGCTGATGACATACGGCGGCATCACGTACACCAGCTTGCCGAACGGGCGAATCCAGATCCCCTGCGCCAGCATGCGCTGCTGGATGCGTTCCAGTCGCACCGGCGCGCGCAGCTCGATCACGCCGATGGCGCCGAGCACGCGCACGTCGGCAACCTGCGACAGCTCGCGCGCCGGGGCGAGGCGCTCGGCCAGCAGGCGCTCGATCCGCCCAACCTGCTGCTGCCAATCGCCAGCCAGCAACAGGCGGGTCGAGGCCAGCGCCACCGCACAAGCCAGCGGATTGGCCATGAAGGTGGGACCGTGCATGAACACGCCGGGCTCGCCCGCACCGATCGTCTCGGCGATATCGCGCCGGGTCAGCGTGGCGGCCAGGGTCATGTAACCGCCGGTGAGCGCCTTGCCCAGGCACAGGACGTCCGGCGTGATACCGGCCCACTCGCTGGCGAACAGCTTGCCGCTGCGACCGAAGCCGGTGGCGATCTCGTCGCAGATCAGCAGCACCTCATACTCGCGGCACAGCCGCGCCAGCTCCGCCAGGTATTGCGGATGGTAGAAGCGCATGCCGCCCGCGCCCTGCACCACCGGCTCGATGATGAAGGCGGCCAACTCGTCGGCGCGCTCGGCGAACAGGCGCTCCAGCGGGACGATGTCGGCCGCGTCCCACGTCGCGCCAAACGGCGTGCGCGGCGCCGGCACGAACAGGCGTTGTGGCAGTGCGGAGCCAAACAGCCCATGCATGCCGGTCACCGGATCGCATACCGACATCGCGTTCCAGGTGTCGCCGTGATAACCCGAGCGCACGGTGGCGATATTGCCTTTGCCCGAACGTCCCTTGGCGACCCAATACTGGACCGCCATCTTCAGCGCCACTTCGACCGATACCGAACCGGAATCGGCATAGAAGACCGCATCCAGCCCCTGCGGCACGATATCCAGCAACAACTTGCCCAGCGCGATCGCCGGCTCATGGGTGAGCCCGCCGAACATCACGTGCGACATGTTGCCAAGCTGGTCGGTCACCGCCTGGTTCAGCACGGGATGGTTGTAGCCGTGGATTGCGCACCACCACGAGGCCATGCCATCGATCAGGCGGGTGCCATCGGCCAGTTCCAGCATCACGCCCTCGGCACGCGTGACCTTGAGCGCCGGCACCGGGTTGGGCAATGCGCTGTACGGGTGCCAGAGATGAGTTTGGTCGAAGGGGTCGGTGAGCATCGATATTCCTCAACCACAGGCAAGCTTTTCCCTTCTCCCTCCGGCGACCTTGGGAGTCCCCTTGTGGGTGAGAAGGTGCTGGCAGGCGGATGAGGGTACGGACGAAGCGATCACGACGAACGTCGGCGCAAGCCCGAACCCTCACCCCAACCCCTCTCCCAAAGGGAGAGGGGCTTCAAACAAAGGCCGCGACGGAGCGCGGCCTTTGTCTCCAGCGCAATGAATCGCGCCGCTTACTTCATCAGCTTGGCAAGCGTCTTGCCCAGATCGGCCGGCGACTTCACCGTGGTGACACCGGCCTTCTCCAGCGCGGCGAACTTGGCTTCCGCCGTGCCCTTGCCCCCGGAGATGATCGCACCGGCATGGCCCATGCGCTTGCCGGCCGGAGCCGAGGCACCGGCGATGAACGAGACCACCGGCTTCTTCACGTACTCGGAAATGAATTCCGCCGCGTCTTCCTCGGCCGAACCACCGATCTCGCCGACCATGATGATGCCTTCGGTCTGCGGGTCGTCCTGGAACAGCTTCAGGCAGTCGATGAAGTTCAGGCCGTTGATCGGATCGCCACCGATGCCGATGCAGGTGGACTGGCCCAGGCCTTCGTTGGTGGTCTGGAACACGGCTTCATAGGTCAGCGTGCCCGAACGCGACACGATGCCGACCTTGCCCGGCTTGTGGATGTGGCCCGGCATGATGCCGATCTTGCATTCGCCCGGGGTGATCACGCCGGGGCAGTTCGGCCCGATCAGCACGGTTTCCGGATGCTGCTGCAGCACATTCTTCACGCGCAGCATGTCCAGCACCGGAATGCCCTCGGTGATCGCCACGATCACCTTGATGCCGGCATCGATGGCTTCGAGGATGGAGTCGGCCGCGAACGGCGGCGGCACGAAGATGACCGAGGCGTCGGCGCCGGTCTCGGCGACGGCTTCGGCGACTTCGTTGAAGACCGGCAGGCCGATGTGCTGGCTGCCGCCCTTGCCCGGCGTGACGCCACCGACGACCTGGGTGCCGTAATCCAGCGCCTGCTGCGCGTGGAAGGTGCCCTGCTGGCCGGTGAAGCCCTGCACCAGCACCTTGGTGTTCTTGTTGATGAGAACTGACATGACTTAGTAGCTCCTCACTTCGCGGCGGCCACGGCTTTCTGCGCCGCGTCGTTGAGATCGTCGGCTGGCGTGATCGCCAGGCCGGAATTGGCCAGCAGCTCGCGCCCCTGATCGACATTGGTGCCCTGCAGGCGCACCACCACCGGAATGGTCAGGCCCACTTCCTTCACCGCGGCGATGATGCCTTCGGCGATCAGGTCGCAGCGCACGATGCCACCGAAGATGTTCACCAGAATGCACTTCACCTTGTCCGAGGACAGGATCAGCTTGAACGCCTCGGTCACGCGCTCCTTGGTGGCGCCGCCGCCCACGTCGAGGAAGTTGGCCGGCTCGCCGCCCGCCAGCTTGATCACGTCCATGGTGGCCATGGCCAGGCCCGCGCCGTTGACCATGCAGCCGATGCTGCCGTCCATCGTCACGTAGTTGAGGTTGTTCTGCACCGCCGCGGCTTCGGCCGCGTCTTCCTGGGTCAGGTCGCGCATCGCGGCCAGGTCGGCGTGGCGGAACTCGGCGTTGTCGTCGGAGTTCACCTTGCCGTCCAGCGCGGCGAGGCTGCCGTCGGCGAGGATCGCCAGCGGGTTCAGCTCGACCAGCGACAGGTCCTTCTCGTTGAACAGCTTGTACAGGCCCAGCATGATTTTGGTCAGCTGGTTCACCTGCTTCGGGTTCAGGTCCATCGCGAAGCCGAGCTGGCGGCACTGGTACGGCTGCAAACCTTCGACGAAATCCACCACGACGGTGTGGATGTCTTCCGGGGTTTCCCTGGCGACCTGCTCGATGTCCACGCCGCCGTGCTTGGAGGCGATGAACGAGACGGCCTTGGAATCGCGGTCGACCAGCACCGACAGGTACAGCTCCTTGGCGATGTCGGTGGCGTCGGTCACCAGCACCAGGTTCACCGGCAGCGCGCGGCCGGCCGACTGGTAGGTGGCCATGCGGGTGCCCAGCATGCCCTTGGCGGCGGCGTGCACTTCGTCGAAGCTCTTGCAGAACTTGACGCCGCCGGCCTTGCCGCGGCCACCGGCGTGGATCTGCGCCTTGACCATCCATTGGGAACCGCCCAGCGCCTTGGCGGCGTCGACGGCGGCGTCGGGGGAGTTGGCGACCTTGCCCGGCGGTACGGTGATGCCGTACTGCGCGAACAATTCTTTGGCCTGGTACTCGTGGAAATTCATTCGATACCTCGAGCGAACGGGGGAAAGGGACGGCCTCGCGCAAATGACGCACGGCGCGGGCTGGGAAATCGGACGGCGGTTCGAGACGCGCTGCCGGCGTGCAATGCGCCGCAGCCATGAGTCAACATGACGGGAACCGCGCAATACGGCCGCCTATTTTCGTGGAAGTGGGCCGTTATGGAAAGGGGCCATAGGTCGAAAGCGCCGTTTTGCCCCCGAAACGGGCCTGCCCCATGGCTTCGGGCCGGCGCATGGCGGCCGTGGCGCCGCTGCCGATACACTCGGCCACGACCTTGCCACCGAGTGCGCCATCCGTGTCCAGCCGCACGCCGCCCGACCCGACCAGCCCAGCCATGACCGGCACGGTCCGGCACGAATGGCTGTTCCTCAACTATTTCCGGCTGGCGCAGGCACTGGTCTACGTGGGCCTGTCCTTCAGCCCGCCCGGCATGGGCTGGCCACGCCTGGAAACCCCGGGCATCGCGCGGATCGTGGCATTGGCCTATCTCGGCTTTGCCGTGCTGGCACTGCTGTCGGCGCGCCGCAACTCGCCGCGCATGCAATGGATGGTCTCGGTTGCGCTGGCGGTGGACGTGGCCGCCGCGCTGCTGGCGCTGAGCACCATGAGCAACGCGCGCATCGGCATCGAGATGATGCTGGCGGTAAACCTGGCCACCGGCGCCCTGCTGCTGCCGCTGCGGCTGGCCGCGTTCTTCGCTGCCCTCGCCACGCTGGGGCTGCTCGGCCATACCCTGCTGGAACTGCCCCACGGCAGCGGCACCAACGACTTCCACCTGCTCGAATCCAGCCTGTTCGGACTGGCCTACTTCGCCATCGTCGCGCTCTGCCACGTGCTCAGCCGCCAGTTGCAGGCCACCGAGGCGCTGGCCGAGCAGCGCAGCATCGACCTGGCCAACCTGGCCCAGGTCAACGAGCTGATCATCCGCCGCATGAAGACCGGCGTGCTGCTGGTGGACGATGCCAACCGCATTCACCAGATCAACGAATCGGCCTGGATGCTGCTGGGCAACCCCTCCGCCGACCAGCGCGACCTGGGCCGGCTGGCGCCGGAGCTGTCGCGCCGGCTGTACCACTGGATGACCTCGGGCAAGCTCGACGAAACCGCCACCCAACTGGCCGACGGCGTGCCCGAGGTGGTGCCGCGCTTCACCCGGCTGGCGCCGAACGACGACTCGCTGGTGCTGATCTTCCTCGACGACACCTCGCTGGTCTCGCGCCGCGCCGAGGAGCTCACGCTCAGCTCGCTGGGCCGGCTGTCCGCCTCGATCGCCCACGAAATCCGCAACCCGTTGGCGGCGATCCGCTATTCGGCGCAATTGCTCGCCGAATCGGACGACATGAACGCCACCGACCAGCGCATGGTGGAAATCATCAACAACCACTGCGTGCGACTGAACGAGATCATCGAGAACATCCTGCAACTGTCACGGCGTGAGCGCTCTCGCCCGGAGACGCTGGATCTGGGCCACTGGGCCAGCGACTTCGTGGCCGAGTACCTGCAGGGCAACGACATCGGCAGCGACTCGCTGCGCGCGATCAACAGCAGCGGCCAGGTCATCGCCGTGGCCGACCCGCAGCAACTGCAGCAGGTGGCATGGAACCTGGTGCAGAACGCGTTGCGCTACGGCCGCATGCCAGGCGAACCGGCGCGGGTGATGGTGGTGGCCCGGCTGGGCGAACACGGCGTGCCGATCCTGGAAGTCATCGACCGCGGCCCCGGCATCCCGCCAAAAGTCGCCGCGCAGATCTTCGAACCGTTCTACACCACCCACGAATACGGCACCGGCCTGGGCCTCTACCTCGCCCGCCAGATGAGCGAAGCCAACCAGGCCGGACTGGAATACGTGCGCGTCGCCGGCGGCGGCAGCTGCTTCCGGCTGGTGCTTACGCCGCCGGCGCGGGTGGGCGAAACCGCGGCGTAGGTGCTCTCGCGCTCGTCATTCCTGCGCAGGCAGGAATCGCTTTGGCAACCACATCGCCTTCACCGAAATGCCCTCGGTAACGTTCCGCCACCTGCGGTACCGGGGATTCCGTCCGCCTGCCGGCGGCCGGGTTCGTTTTCTCGCTTGTCCGAGAAAGCGGAACCAAAAGAGGGACACCCTGCGGGCCTGATCCTTCGCCGTGCGCCGCTCTCGAAGGGGATGAAAGAGCCGCACACCCAAGCGTCGAGTTCAATCCCACGAGCCTGCCCTTCCTAGCCCTCAGTTATCGGTGACGGCGCGGCGTGGCCGCTGGTGTAACAGGAAGAGCCACCTCTATTCCAAAAAGCCTCGACCGATCAGGCTTGTAGGGTCGGCGGGTCCCATCAGGCCATTTCTCTGGGTTACGTCTCTTGACTCCGGGCATCCTGCCCTACGCCCTTCGGGCCAGCTTCGCTGTTCGCCACTGCTCCTGCAGTGGCGTGGGCCAGCAAAGAGAGGTAACTCGGGCGCCGGCAGGCGTCCGAAAGCCCGCCGCAGGCGAGCCAGCCATCGACTACGCAGGTACGAGCGAGAGCCCGCCCCAGGCGAGCACAGTGACGATCACGCCAGTACGAGCGAAAGTCCACCGCAGGCGAGCCAGTTTGCGACTACGCAAATTCGAAGCCGACCCGAGTCAGTACAACAATCCAAACGAGAAATGAACCCGCCCGTCGGCTGCGTGGACAGAACCCTCGGCACCCGAGGTGACGGCACGTAACCAAAGGCATTTCAGTCAAGGCGATCCGCCCAAAAGATCTACCGCCCGATGCGCCGCAGGCGCTTCCCCGCCATCAGGTTGCGCTCGATCTGCTCCAGCGTGACGCCGCGCGTCTCCGGCACCAGCCAGAACGTGAACAGCAGGAACACCCCGTTCAAGCCGGCATACAGCCAGAACGTGCGCGCGTCGCCGATGCCGTTGAGCAGGCTCAGGAAGGTGGCGCCCACGATCATGTTCGCCACCCAGTTGGTGAAGGTGGAGACGGCGATGCCGAAGTCGCGCCCCTTCAGCGGCTGTACTTCCGAGCACAGCGTCCAGATCAGCGGGCCGGCCGACATCGCGAAGCCGGCGATGAATACCAGCAGCATCGCCACGGTGAACAACTGCTCGCCGTGCGTGGCGATGCCCAGATGCATCATGGTGCCGACCACGCCCAGCCCCAGCGCCATGGTGGCGAAACCCGCATACAGAATCGGCTTGCGCCCCAGCCGGTCGACCAGGCCAAAGGCAATGAAGGTGGCCAGCACGTTGACCAGGCCCACCACCGCGGTAAACCACATCTGCGCCTCGGTGTCGTAACCCATGCCCTGGAAAATCCGTGGCGCGTAGTACATCACCACGTTCATGCCGGTGAACTGCTGCACCACTTGCAGCAACACGCCCAGGCCGACGGAACGGCGGAAATTGGCGTTCTGGAAAAACATGTGCCAGCCGCGCTGCGGGTTCTTCAGCTGCTCCTCGATGTCGGCCACTTCGCGTGCCACGTGATCATCATCGCCACGCAAGCGCCGCAGCACCTCCACGGCCTCGTCGCGCCGGCCGCGCATCATCAGCCAGCGCGGGCTGCACGGCAGCAGGAACAGGCCCAGCAGGAACAGCACGCCGGGAATCGCGATGATGCCCAGCATCCAGCGCCAGTTGCCGCTGTAGCTGAGTGCGGTATCGGACAGGAACGCGACCAGGATGCCGCTGGTGATCATCAGCTGGTACAGCGAGATCATCGCGCCGCGGGTCTTCTCCGGCGCCACTTCGGCCAGATACAGCGGCGCGGTGAACGTCGCCACGCCGATGGCCAGGCCCAGCACCACGCGCGCCGCGATCAGACTGTCCGGCGACCACGCCAGACTGCACAGCAACGAGCCCAGCACGAACAGCACGCCACCCAGGATCAACGAGCGCTTGCGTCCCAGCGTGGCCGACAACCAGCCGGCGCCGAGTGCGCCGATGGCTGCCCCCAGCATCATCGAGCTGACGATCCACTCGACCATCCGGTCGCTGATGCCGAACTCCTTCTGGATGAACGGCGTGGCGCCGGAAATCACCCCGATGTCGAGGCCGAACATCAACCCCGCCAGCGCAGCGAGGATGCAGGTGACGACGACGGTATTGCGTCGTGGCACGACAAGCGGTGCAGCGATGGCGTTCATGGATTCTCCCCAAAGCCGGACGGCATCATGGCCGCCCGTGCGTGTTGTCGATGCGCGATCCGATGATCGCGCCCGTGGCATTCATCAAAGATCCCGGCGTCGTCTCCCGCAACGTCGGGGCCCACGTTCAAAGCGACACCCCTAAGTCAAGCGATTTTCTTGCTCGTCATTCCAGCGAAAGCTGGAATCCAGCGACTCTGACTTTGTGGCGCAAGGCGCTGGATCCCAGCTTTCGCTGGGATGGCGACGCTTAACTTCGGAGCACTCACTGGCGTCCAATACCACCGCGGCACTTCAACCGAAGCACCGGCCTCACGAAAAATCATGACTTCGGACAATGCAGCACGTGGTCCGCATTCGTACCCAACGCCACGTGCGTGATCGAAATCGTGTCGCGTGCGGCCGTTTCCAGGCGGAACGGCACGTCGATGCGGGCCATGTTGGCACCGGCGTCGTGGAAGCATTTCAGCGACATGCCCACGCGCAGCCACTGGCCTTTCGGCAGCGCGGCCAGCGCGGCATCCACCGGCACGCTCGCACCGCATGTCCGGCCGCAATCCATGCCGAGCGTGACGCGTCCTGGCGCCAGCGCATCGATCTTGATCGTGGCCACCAGTTGCACGTCGCCATTGGTCTGGCGATCAAGGTTCAGCGGCTTGATAGCGTGCAATGCGAACGTGGCCGCACCGGTGCCGGACCAGGCGAGGCGCCGCGCATCTTCCTGCCGCTGGTAGTCCTCGGCGGCAACTTTCAGGCTGCCGTCAGGCGTTGCGGCGGGCATGGCCGTCACGTCGACAGGCGAACCACTGGCGCCCGACAGCGTCAACGCCAACCCGCCTGCCGGCTTGCCGCGCTGCAGATACACGCCCGGCGCAGCCACATTGGCGGGCAAGCCGGAAACTTCGGACAGCTTGCCGAGGTCACCATTGTCCTCGTAGGTCAGGCCATAGCCGAACGCGAACTGCGGGTGGTAATCCTTCTGGCCCACGTTGAGCGGCGTCTGCACCGCCGTACGCGGCCAGGAATACGCCAGCTTGCCGTGGAAGTCGTACTGCACCTTGCCACTGGCATTGCGCAGCAACACGTCGGCCACCCCGGCGCCTTCGGAACCGGGTAACCATGCGGCGACGAACGCATTGGAGGCGTTGATTTCCGGGTTCACCCACAGCGGGCGCCCGGACAGAAATACCGACACCACCGGAATGCCCTGCGCACGCAGACGGCGGATCAAATCGAGATCGGTGGGATCGCCCGGCGCGAACGCCAGCGTCGGCACGTCGCCCTGGAATTCGGCGTAGGGATTCTCGCCGTAGACCACGATCGCCACGTCCGGCTTGTGCGTGTACTTGCCGTCCACCGACAGCTCGGCGCTGCCTCCGGCGGCCTTGACCTGGGCGTCGATGCCGCTCCAGATCGATTCGCCATGCGGGAAGTCGGCATTGGTGGTGCCGGTGCCCTGCCAGGTCAGCGTCCAGCCGCCGCTTTGCTTGGGAATGCTGTTCGCGCCATCGCCGGCCACCAGGATGTGCTGCTTCGGATCCAGCGGCAGCAGGTGGTGTTCGTTCTTCAGCAGTACCAGCGACTCGCGCACCGCGCGACGCGCCAGCGCGCGATGTGCCGCACTGCCGATCAGGTTGAACTTGCCGCCCAGCGGCTGCGCCGACGGCGCGCCCTGGTCGAACAGGCCGAGCCGGAACTTCACCCGCAGGATGCGCGCGACCGCATCGTCCAGCCGCGCCATCGGAATCACGCCAGACTTCACTTCCGCCAGCGTGTGTTCGTACAGGCCGCGCCAGCTGTCCGGCGCCATGTACATGTCCAGGCCGGCATTGATCGCCTGCGGGCAATCGACGTTGCTGCATCCGGGAATCTGGCCATGACCGTTCCAGTCGCCGACGACGAAGCCCTGGAAATCCATCCGATCCTTCAGCACGTCGGTGAGCAACGCCTTGTTGCCGGTCATCTTCACGCCGTTCCAGCTCGAGAACGATGCCATCACCGTCTGCACGCCCGCGGTAATCGCCGGCGGATAGCCGGCGTTGGCCACATCGCGCAAGGTCTTCTCGCTGATCTCGGCGTCGCCCTGGTCCTTGCCATCCTTGGTGGAACCATCGCCAAGAAAATGTTTGGCGGTGGCGATGACATGCGAACTGTCCAGAAACTGCGGCGTGCCCGGCTTGCCCTGCAGCCCTTCGACGGCGGCGCCGGCGTAACTGGCAACGACTTTCGGGCTCTCCGAATAGCCTTCGTAGGTGCGGCCCCAACGGTCATCCCGCGGCACCGTGATGGTGGGCGCGAAGGTCCAGTTGATGCCTGCCGCGCGTGCTTCCTGCGCGGTCGCCGTACCGATCTCGCGCACCAGTTCGGGATCGCGCGTGGCGCCCATCGCGGAGTTCTGCGGGAAAATGGTGGAGCCGAGCACGTCGTTGTCGCCATGCACCGCATCGACGCCGAACAGCACCGGGATGGCCACGCCACCGTGGCTGGTATCCATCGAGGCGCGATAGTACGCATCGGACAGCGCCAGCCATTTCGCCGGGCCGGCCAGCCGTGCGCCGCTAGGCTTGGAATTGCCACCGGCGAGGATCGAACCGAGCCGGTACTTGCGCACGTCGTCCGGCGTCACGCTGCCGATGTCGGCCTGGATCACCTGGCCGACCTTGTCGCGCAACGACATCTTCGAAAGCAGCGTTTGCACCCGCTGCTCCAGCGCGGCATCGCGCGCCAGCGGCCAGCGCACCTTCGGCCACAGCGCCGGATGCACCGTGGTATCGAACCTGACCACCTGCCGCGCGGCATCGGCATGGGCCAGGCCCAGCACGCCAGCCGACAAACCCACGACCAGCGCCACGGCACATAGCGGCACGCCCGCATCACGAAAGACAAACCGCACGGCAACTCTCCTCACAAACTTGTGCACGACGGCGCAGGCGAGCGCCGATACGAAGGGTGATGATCGAGTATTCGCAGAAAATGACAGCGCTGTCAAATTGACGGGAAATCGATCACCGAAGGACGCCAACCGCATGTCGTCACGCCTTGCGTGCACGGGCGCGCAGCGGCGCCGCGCCGGTCGAGCGACGCAATTGCAGGGTGAACGGCACCGACACCATGTCGCCTTCGGCATCGTTGTCGATCGTGCGCAACAACTGTTGCGTGGCGATGCGCCCCATGTCCTGACTGGGCTGGCATACCGTGGTCAGCGCCGGCCAGACCTGGCGCGACAGCGGCGTGTCATCGAAGCCGCAGACCGATACGTCGCCCGGTATCGACAGGCCATGCTCTGCCGCCGCCCACATCACGCCGGCCGCGGTATCGTCGTTGCCGGCAAACACCGCCGTCGGCCGACGCCGCAGCGCGAACAACTGGCGCGCCGCGACCACGCCGGAATCGAACGAGAACAGGCCCTCGACCACCAGTGCCGGGTCGAACGGCAGCCCCGCCTGCTCCAGCCCGTCGCGATAGCCCAGCAGACGCCAGCTGCTGGCCCCGTGCGAATGATGGCCGGTGATGTGCGCGATGCGCCGGTGCCCCAACGTCACCAGATGCCGCACCATTTCGCGCGCCGCCGAACGCTCGTCCAGCGTGGCGCCCACGCCCCGGCTGCGGCTCTTCGGCGAGATGCGCGCATGCG
Source organism: Rhodanobacter sp. FW021-MT20 (assembly GCF_041107475.1). Classification (NCBI taxonomy): domain Bacteria; kingdom Pseudomonadati; phylum Pseudomonadota; class Gammaproteobacteria; order Lysobacterales; family Rhodanobacteraceae; genus Rhodanobacter; species Rhodanobacter sp. FW021-MT20. The sequence continues at coordinate 133,323 of NZ_JBGBPX010000011.1, forward strand.
GCGTGCCGCGTGACTGCAGCAGCGCCAGCAACTTCGCGTGATCGGCGATCGGCGGTGTCAGCACCAGGCCGTCCGGACGGAACTGCGAGACCAGTGCATCCACCCGCTCCAGGAAGTCCGGCGCGCTGGACAACAGCGGTCGTACCATCATGCTGTAGCGATGCTCGTCGCAGGCATCGAGCACGCCGTTCTGCACCTCCATCACGTAGTATGGCGACGGGTTGTCGTACAGCAGCGCGATCAGGAACGACCGATTGCTGGCCAGGCTGCGCGCCGACGGATTGGGCCGGTAACCCAGCGCCCTCACCGCGGCCAGGGTCCGCTCGCGCAAGGCCTCGCGCACGTTCGGCTCGTTGTTGAGCACCCGCGATACCGTCTTTGGCGAAACCCCCGCCTGGCGTGCCACATCCTCGATGCGTGTCCTCATGGAACTCCCGTATTGTCCTGCCGGCCCTGCCCGGGCCGATGATCATCAATGCCTCGCTGGCCGGGCCCCTTCGGCGCCGCGAGGGGTTTCACGCCGGCCCGCCGTCACCCGCGTCCACGACATCCGGCACTGACGCCGGGACTTATGCCCAAATATCCTCAGCGCCCGGCCCGCGCCATCGCTGACGAAAATGACAGCGCTATCAATTTAAATTGACAGCGCTGTCATCTTGCGGTAAACCGGCATCGTCGGCAACTGATTCCGACGTGCCAACATCGGCACCACCAGTTTCATTACCAATTTCATTCCATGGGGAGAGACCTGAAATGAAGTACCGTTACTCAGCGCTTTGCGGCGCCATTCTCGCTGTGCTCGCGACAGGCAACGTGCTTGCCGGCGAGCCGGCGACGACCGCCCAGCAGGACCCTGCTGCGCCAGCCACCCAGGCTGGCCAGAAGACCATCAAGAACCTCGGCGCGATCGAAGTCACCGCAACCAAGCGCACGACTCCGCTCGAGAAAACCCCCATCGCGATCAGCGCCATCGGCGCCGACACGCTGGACAAGAGCCGCGTGATGACCGTGCAGGACATCACCCAGATGGTGCCCGGCCTGGCCGCCACCACCGAGGGTGACCATGGCGTCATCACGCTCACCCTTCGCGGCATCGGCAACGACAGCGCCAAGACTGAATACGCCGATCCGGAAGTGGCCACCTTCGTCGACGGCGTCTACGCGCCACGCGCCGAAGCCGCCGCCAGCCTGTTGCTGGACATCGACCACGTCGACGTGATGCGCGGTCCGCAGGGCACCTTGTGGGGGCGCAACTCCACCGTCGGCGCGATCAACTTCGTGACCACCAAACCCGATCTCACCGGCGGCTTCTACGGCAATGCCGAAATGAGTGCCGGCAACTACAACCAGATCGGCACGCGCGCCGCGGTGAACCTGCCGATCAGCAGCACCTTCGCCCTGCGCGTGGCGGTGGCCCAGCAACAGCACGACGGTTACGAGAACTACCAGAACCCGGTCGGGCAGATTCCGTCGGTGGCCCAGCAGCAGGCCAACTACATCGCCAGCGGCGGCAGTGCGGCGACGTTCCAGCCGATCAACACCAACCTGTACATCACCCGCGGCCAGAAGTACGGCGCGCAGGACCAGTCCGCTGCCCGCGTCAGCGCGTTGTGGCAACCCAATGCCGACTTCACCTGGAACCTCTCGTACGAGTACTTCCGTGATCGCGGCACGCCTAGCATGAACCTGATGCAGAATCCGCGTCCCGGCCAGGAATTCTGGTCGGCGCTGATCGACACCGCACCGTATCTCGATCGCACCTCCAGCACGGTGCGCAGCCACATCGACTGGAACCTCAGCGACTACCTGACCCTGAGCTACGTGGCCGGCTACAGCAAATACAGCGGCAAGAGCGACTATGACCAGGATGCCGGCGCCGTACTGCCCACCAGTTTCAGCAGTGGCGGCATCTTCCAGGAAGACCGCACCAACTCGTCCAACTACCGCAACAGCAGTCAGGAAATCGACCTGAAGTCGCGCGGCGAGCACACCATCGACTGGATCCTGGGCCTGTACTACGCGCAGGAAAACAACAACATCCGTTTCGACATCCCGCAAATGCACGGGACCGAACTCGGCAGCGTGAACTGGCAGGGTTCGTTCATCCAGCCGAAGGAAACGGTGAAGTCCGACGCCGTCTTCGGGCAGGCCACCTGGCACATCACCGATTCGCTGCGCTTCACCGCCGGCGCGCGTTACAGCAAGGACAAGAAAACCAACCAGGGCGGCGTCAACTGGGGCTGGGCCTACGACCCCAGCGTGCCGCAATTGCCGATTTCCACCGGTGACGTTCCCGCACCGCCGGCATGGGCCATCTCGCAGCACAACGACGGCAAATACAACAAGGGTCATGCCACCTGGCTGGGCCGACTGGACCTCGACGTCGGCCAGCACGGGCTGCTGTACGCCAGCGTGTCCACCGGCTACAAGTCCGGCGGTCTGCAGGATGGTGGCACGCCGTATGCAGCCGAGACACTGACCAACTACGAAGTCGGTTCAAAGTTCTCGTTCCTCGACGGCCACGTCACCTGGAACAGCGCGATCTACTACGAGCGGTTCAAGAACTTCCAGCTCTCCGCGCCGATCACCTACCCGGACGGCAACCAGGGCCTGGGCTTCTCCAACGTCAAGGGCACCACCAAGGTATTCGGCATCGAATCCGAGCTGGCTGCGCGGATCGGCGACAACGACCGCTTCGACCTGGTGTTCTCCGCGATCCCGAAGAAGAAGCTCGGCACCCTGCTCTACGCCGGCAGCAACGACTACGCCGGCTTGCCTGCCTGTGCGCCTGCATCGGGCATCAGCAACTGCATCGACATCACCGGCAACACGCTGGCACACGCCCCGAGCGTGGACGTGACCGCGGTGTACGAACATGATTTCCACCTCGGCAACGGCGGCACCCTCACACCACGCCTGAGCGTGCACCATGAAAGCATGAGCTGGCTCAGCCCGTTGAACCTGGGTGAAGGCGACCAGCAGAAGGCGTATACCCGCGGCGACTTCACGCTGCGTTACGAGGAGCCGCAGGACAAGTGGTGGGTGGGCCTGTACGTGCAGAACATCGCCAACGACAAGGTGCGCACCAACGCCGCCCGGTTCATCGGCAACGACGGCAAGTTTGTCTATGTCTCGCAGTACCTCGCGCCGCGTACCTACGGCGTGAACCTGGGCATCTGGTTCTGATCGGAAGCCCCGATGTTCGACCCGCGCGGGGCAACCCGCGCGGCATCACGGGAAGCCCCCTCCCCTCCCTTGGCTTCCCGCGATACCGGACCGGCCCCCGCCGGTCCGTCCCGCCGATCGTCGACCTGCCGGGAACCCCGCCCGCAAAAGTCGCCATCGGCACCCCGCATGCCCATGGGCACGCACTGGCCCCCACCTCGGTGGGGGCTTTTTTTTCATGCGTCGCGCTCACCTCGCGTTCGGCCAGCAGCAACGTTGGCAGCGTATGCTGTTCGCCTGCGCCGAATGGAGGATGTGCCATGACCCGTCGCCTGACCTGGCTGCCGCTGGCCGTGCTGGCCTGCCTGCCGATGTTCGCCCACGCTGCTCGTGCCACTGATCCCGCACGCACGCTTGGCCAGTATCACTGGCAACTGAGCGCCGCCACCGATCACGCCGGCCAACGCCTCGACGCCTTGTTCGCGCATCCGCAAAAACCGCTGCAACTGGACTTCGCCGATGGCCGCATGCGCATCAGCCATGCCTGCAACGCGATCAGCGGCAGCTACCATGTCGACGGCAACAAGCTCGACATCGGCCCGCTCACCCACACCATGATGTTCTGCGCCGACAAGCCGCTGATGGCGATGGAGCGCGATGCCAGCCAGCGCCTGCACGGCGAGCTTTCGTTCAAGCTGCAACGCGCCGGCGCACAACCGCAATTGAACCTGACCACTGCCGCTGGCGACACGCTGTCGTTCACCGGCCAGCCCACGCCGGAAACCCGCTACGGCAGCAGCGGCACCACCGAATTCCTGGAAGTGGCGCCGCAGACGGTGCCGTGCGCCAGCCAGGCCATGGCCGGCAAGCAGTGCCTGTCGGTGCGCGAACGCCACTACGCCAGCAATGGCCTGAAAGCCGGCACGCCCGGCCCATGGCATCCGCTGGAACAACCCATCGACGGCTATACCCACCACGCCGGCGTGCGCAACGTGTTGCGCGTGAAGCGCTATGCGATCAAGCATCCGGCAGCAGGCGCCCCGAGCAGCGCCTACGTGCTGGACATGGTAGTGGAATCGGCGCTGCCGACGGCAGATGCCGCGAAACACTGAAGGCCGGCTCACGATCCGCCACAGCCGCACTCGCAGGTGGGGCCCGATAAACGCATGCCGCAACGCGACGCTGCGACAATGACGGCTTCCGAACCACCGCCGCATACCATGCCCGATCCCGCCGACGCCCTCAGCTGCCACCCCATCGCCTTCGCCCGCTCGCCCTATGCGCGGCGCATCGATGCGCCACACCAACCCACGGTGGTGCAAGGTACGGAGACCGGCCACGCCGCCGATGCGCTGATCGTTTTCGTCGACGGCATCCCGACCGAAGCCTTCCGCGACCTGGCCGGTTTCGAGCGCATCTGGCTGCTGTTCGCCTTCCACCGCAGCGAAGGCTGGAAGGCCGAAGTGAAACCGCCGCGCGGTGGCGGCAAGCGCAGCGTGCTGGCCACGCGTTCACCGCACCGGCCCAACGCCATCGGCCTGTCCGCCGTGGAACTGGTGGCGGTGGAAGAGCGTGCACTGCGCGTGCGCGGCATGGACCTGCTCGACGGCACGCCGATCCTCGACATCAAACCGTACGTGCCCTACGCCGATGCGTTCCCGCAATCGCGCGCCGGCTGGATCGACGCCATCGACGCCACGCAAGGCCGGCAATCCGCGCCCGGTCCGCGGCGACCGCGCACGCGCTGAGCGCCGGCAGCGAGTCGTTACCTGGCTGCGCCCACGCGCTGGCGCACCGCATCCATGTCGCGTATCGGCCGCAGTTCGATGCAGCCGGTGCGTGCCCACGGAAATTCCAGCGCCATGCGCATCGCTTCGTCCATGTCCGCCGCCTCGATCAGGTTGAAGCCGGCCAGGTATTCCTTGGTCTCGGCGAACGGTCCGTCGGTGATTTGGGTGCGTTCGCCGCGCACGCGCACGGACCGCGCGGTGGACGCCGGCTCCAGTTGCTGCGAATCGTGCAATTGCCCCTGCCCGCGCAACTCGTCGGCATGCGCCAGGCAACCGCGCATGCGTGTGTCGAATTCACCCGCAGGTAGCGCCTCCAGCAAACTGTCGTCGACGTAGATCATCATCAGGAATTTCATGGTGTCTGCCTGCCTCGCACGAAAAGCGTTCTGCTCGATACACCGCCATGCCCCGACAGAATCGCCGAGGGCCCCCAAGGATACGACGCACGCAGGCGGTCGCACGCACGCAGGACGCAAATACGGAAGAAACGTTCACACTCGGCATCACCATTCAGCATCCATCCATGGCCCGCATCGTGACAAGACCGGCCGCGTCCGTTTGCATGGGCGCATCCACGGCCCGGTAAAGCGCGTGCATGGCAAGGGTGTCGATGATCCATGCGCCCGAACGGGTGGAAAGCATCGACGCCGCGGCACCTGCGTGTCGTTGCCGTGCCATCTGTTGCGGGAGTGCCGCAGTCGCATCGTCAAGCCAATGGCGCATCAATGCCGCCTTGCCCACGCCAGGCGACCCGACCATCGTCAAGGTGTTGCCCGGCGCCAGCCACGCATCGAGCTGCGCCACGCTCGCCGGCTCGGTAGCATTCACCAGCACTACGGACGCCTGAGGCAACAGGCGTTGCGCGGTGGCCAGCCAGGCCGATGCATCGGGACAGCGATCGGCCTTGGTCATCACCACCACCGGAGTCACGCCCGCGGCGAACGCCCGCGCGAGATGGCGTTCCACGCGCATCACATTGAAATCCTCGTCGCACGAAGTGACCACGAGCAATGTGTCGAGGTTCGCTACCACCGGATTACCAGGGCCTGCATCGCCAAACAACGCATGGGCGAACAGGGACTGGCGTGGCAGTACGCGCAGCAGGCGGCCACTGTGGTGTTCAAGCAACAGCCAGTCGCCGATGATCACGTGCAACTCGCCACCAGGCGAATGCCGTGGCCGTGGCATGTCCTGCCGTCCGCACGAGGACGCCACTACGAAGTGGTCGCCGTACTCGGCTACCACCCGCGCCGGGTAGCCGGCCTCGAAATCGTCCAGGTTCAGATCGTGCGCATAGCGCGGCTGCCAGCCAAGCTGGTGGAGGGAACATATCGGAAAAGGCATGAAAACACCCGGATGCAGACAGTGAAGCGACGGCCAATGCATGGCCGCACAAGGCGCCGGGGTGCGAGACAAACTTGAGGAAGCGCGCCAGCATGAAGCTGGCAGAGCGATCAGGCGCGCGTCGACCCGGCGGAGGTGGCTGCTACAACATTCATGGCTGTATTCCTCCTTCTGGCTGGGTGAACGGGATGCGCAGGTTAACCGTGCCGGCAACTGCACGCAAGCACATGTGACCGCTGGAAACCGGGCTTCGAGAAAACCCTGGCTTGCTGCTAGCGTGCAGGTTTTCCGCAGCACGGCTCCATGCGCATGCCCATCGACACGCACCCGCCCTCGGTATTGTTCGTCTGCACCGGCAACATCTGTCGCTCGCCGACGGCCCACGCGCTGCTGCTGCACAAGGCCGCCGCGCGCGGCATGCACGTGCACGCGGACAGCGCGGCGATCAGCGACGAGGAACTGGGCAACCCGCCGGACCGGCGTGCACTGGCCGAACTGCGCCGCCGCGGCGTGAGCATGCCGCAGCATCGTGCGCGCAAGGTGAAGCCGGACGACTTCTTGCGCTTCGATCTGCTGCTGGGCATGACGTCGACCCATGTGCGCGCACTCAGGCAACTGTTGCCGCAGCATGCGGACAAGGCCGACCTGCTGATGCGCTACGCCGACGGCCACGAGGCGATCGACGTGCCCGATCCCTGGTACGGCGGCACGCAGGATTTCATTGCCGCTTTCGACATGATCGACGCCGGCGTGGAGGGCTTGCTCGCACACTGGGCAGCGACGCGCGCCGGCTGAGTACCGGTCGCGCGCGGCCGCCCCTGCGGGGCTTTCGCCGGCCCCGTCAGGCCCGCCGATGCGCCAGCGCGAAGTCGATCGCCGCACACACCGCCGCCACCTGCGCGGCGTTGCATTGTTCCGGCGTGGCATGGGGGCTGTCGGGATAGACCTCGGTGGTGGTCTTGTAGCGTGCCGCGGTAATGCTGGCGCAAAGTCCGAGTGAGGTCAGCGCGTATTTGATCACGCCCGGTGCCACCACCGGCGAACCGATGATCTCGCCATGCGCATCGGCCGGCGCGATGTGGGTGACTTTCGCCACCGCCTCGATCACCGCCTGCTGGAACGCCGGCTGCGGGTGTTCGCTGTCGTCGACCAGGTAGAAACCGTCGGGAATCTCGCCCGGCTCGTACGCCACGCCATCGCGCGCAGCCAATGCCGGACGGAATTCGGTCTCGTCGGTGTCGGTGGTCTCGTGCAGGTCGATATGCATCAGCACGCGATCGCGGAACGGGGCGACCAGACGCATCAGTGATGCCGATTCCTGCGCCGGGCTGTCGGCGTGGAACGAACGGTTCGGGTCCAGCGCGTCCGGATTCCAGCGGTGGACGCGCTCGTAACCCCATGGGCTCACACACGGCACCATCAGCAAATTCGCCTTGCCCGCATAGTCGGCCGCATGCCGATCGATGAACTGCAGCGCGCCGTGCACGCCACTGGTTTCGTAACCGTGTACGCCGCCGGTTACCAGCATGATCGGCAACGCGTCGTCCCAGTGACGGCTCTTCAGCGCGAATTGCGGGTAGCTGTCGGGCGCGTAATCCAGACGACCGTATTCCACCACGTCGAAGCGCGCACTCAGGCCGTCGATCGCACCCAGCACATCGTCGGCGTAGCTGCGTTGACGGTGCTGGCGCGAACGCCAGGCGGCCACTTCCGCCGCGCCCCAGGGAATACCGGGCGTGCCGATCGGATAGGGGGCTTGGGTCGTCATCGTGTCACCTCGCTTCAGAGTCTTGGCATCAATCAAACGTGGCACTTTAACACCGGCCTCCGCTCACGCCGGGGCATCCGCGCTCGCCCGCAGCCACCCCTGCGTATTGCCATGCAGCAAAAAAGCGCAAATACCCGCGCTTTTCCGTTGCCGCTCCGAAAACATGCCGTATTTCCATGCCTTGCAGGGAGCGGCTTTGCGCGCGAGACCTGCCGTTTTTGCTTATCCAGCGTGTTTCAGATGCATCGATCGTGCGCTGCAGATTGCACTCACATGGATGTAACACTAGCTTCATACATGCGTTTCAACTGTTGATTTGAAAAGATCCATTTGAAACCGTTTTGCGCCTCACGGCGTCCCTTGGGCGAACCTGGTGCTTTTCATGCGCGGCAGCCAGTCTTCCAGCAGCCACACCCGGCAACGCTTGCTCGAAGCGGCCGAAGTCCTGTTTGTCGAACAGGGCTACGACACGATGTCGCTGCGCCAGATCACCGCCCTCGCTCACGCCAACCTTGCCGCAGTGAACTATCACTACGGCGGCAAGGAAGCGCTGATGCACGAGTTGCTCACGCTGCGCCTGTCCAGCCTCAACGAGGCGCGGCTGAAGCTGCTCACCGCTTGCGAACGCGAATGGCACGAGCGGCCCGATGCCGCGTCCATCCTCGGCACGCTGTTCGTGCCGGCGCTGCGGCTGAGCCGTGACCCCGCCGGCGGCCCCTGTTTCATGCGCCTGCTGGGCCGCGTCTACAGCGATCCGTCGCCGTTCATCCGCAACTATCTGCAGGAACATTACCGGCCCATTTTCGAGCGCTTTTTCGAAGCGTTCTCGGCCGCGCTTCCGGGCTTGCCGCGCAATGAACTGGGCCTGCGCCTGCACTTCGGCCTGAAGGCCCTTGCCGGCATGCTTGCCGGCGAAGATTTCGACCAGCTCGCCGCCACGCTCAGCATGGGCCAGGACATCGACGACGCCGAATTACTGGCCCGACTGATTTCACTGATCACGCCCACCCTGGCAGGTCCCTTCGGTACCGCCGAACAGGTCCATGCCATCGAACGCGTGCTTGCCGTTGCAGACACGCAGGCTGTCACACCGTCGCCCGCAAGGACCGGGCGACCACGCAGGGGGAAAGACCCATGATCCAACGACCGCTCCGCCACCGAACGGTGCCGTACCTCATGCCGCCTTTCGGAGCATCCACGTTCCCGACGTTGTCACGGTCACCGGCTTCATGGCCGCTGGCCGACATGCGAACCGCCGCCCTACCAGGAGAACTGCCATGAAACGCCTGAAGCATCGCCCCACCATCCATCCTTCGATCAAGGCCGGTCTGGCACTTTCCATCGCCACCGCCCTGGCCGTGCCGCTGACGGCACACGCTGCCTCGTTCCAGTTGCCCACCACCTCGGCGGCCGGCTGGGGACGCGTCTCGGCCGGCGGCTCGTTGTATCCCAACGATCCCACCGCTGCCTTCAACAACCCCGCGGCCATGGTGTTCTTCGGCGCACCGACGCTGCAGGTCACCGCCACCGGCATCCGGCCCAGCGCCGAATTCCGCGGCAGCTTCCGCGACCAGCAGGGCAAGCCAGTCAGCGGCAACAATCCGAACGGCTTCGGCAAGTTCGAGCCGTTCCCGAACATCGCCTTCGTCGCGCCGATCAACGACCGCTTCGCACTGGGTGCCAGCCTCAGCGTGCCATACGGGCTGGTCAGCAAGTACAACCCCACCTGGCAAGGGCGCTACTTCGGCACCAAGACCAGCCTGCAATCGGTGGCGCTGAGCTTCTCCGCGGCCTTCAAGGTCAACGACGAGTTCTCGCTGGGCCTGGGCATCATGGGGCAGCGCACCAAGGCGCAGCTGAACTCGATCATCGACACCACCGGCGCAGCCAATACGATCGTCGGTGCGCCCCTGTTCGTCCCCCAGACCGCCGACGAGCAGCTGAACGTCAACGTCAAGAAGAAGTTCGCCTTCGGCTATTTCGGCGGCCTGGTCTGGAAGCCCACGCAGTGGGACACGTTCGACCTGACCTATCACTCGCGCGTCAAGAACAACATGACGGGCAACTACCAGATCTATGGCGGCGACGAGGGCAAGAGCCTGATCGGGCTAGCCCCGGTGCTGGATCCCTCGCTGCCGACGATCAAGACCGACGGCCCCGCCAGTGCCAGCGCGCGCCTGGATTCACCGGCCTACGCCAGCGTGGACTGGGTCCACGTCGTCAACTCGCGCTTCACCCTAAGCGCCACCGCGCAATGGACCGACTGGTCGAGCTTCGGCGTGCTCACGCTCAAGTCCGGCAGCGAGACGCTGGTATCGCTGCCGCAGAAATACAAGGACAGCTGGTTCTATTCGCTGGGCGGCGAATACCACATCAACCCGGCCTGGACGTTGCGCGCAGGTATCGGTTATGACCAGACCCCGACGAACATCGTCAGCCGCGATCCACGCATTCCCGATGGCACGCGCAGAATCGTCGGCGTGGGCGTCGGCTATCGCGCCAGCAAGGCGATGAGCTTCGACTTCGCCTACCAGCACCAGTTCGTGAAGGACACGCCGGTGCACATGAAGAACCAGAACCTGCTCGGCGCTGGCACCATGGATGGCGTATTTCAGGACCATGGCGATGTGCTCAGCCTGGCCGGCACGTATCAGTTCTGAGCAACACGCGGCGGCTGTCCGCCCACGAAAAAGCCGCGCCGGGAGGCGCGGCTTTTTCGTATCCGGGGTTATCCGGCCGACCGGCACCAGGCTGGTCAGGCCCCGGCGAAGTGCTTACTTGCCGCTCTGCTTCGGCAGCGGCTCCAGGTTGAAGCTCATCGTGGTGATCTTGCGATCCAGGCCCTGGATGACCTCCGCAGTGAGATCGTTCTGCACGTTGCCACCCAGCACCGAATCGCGGTTCAGCAGCAAGCCGCAGTGATGGCTCTTGTAGGCGCTGGCGACGACCGGCTCGGCGTCCTGGCCGATGCGCTCCATCACCTTGGAACGGGTCAGCTGGATACGGTCATTGAGTTCGCTCGCCTGGGTCTGGAACGCTTCCATCCGCTGCTGCAGGGCCTGACCCTGTTGCTTGCGCTGGGCTTCGCTGAGCGACTGAGCCTTCTGCTGGAAAGCCTGCACGTCCTTCTGCAACGGCGCGCGCTGGGTATCCAACTGCGATTTGGCCTGATCCGCCAATTGCTTCAAATGCCGGCTTGCAGCCTGGCCGACCTTGGCGTTGGCAAACACCGCCTCGCGCGAAAGCATGCATACGCCCGGCACCGGGTTGCCGCCCAGCGCATCCGCACCTTGCGCAGGCGCCGCCTGCACCGGAGCCACGGGAGTAACGGCAAGCCCGGCCGCGGCAAGCAGCGAGACGACAAGCAGGGGGCGACGCAAATTCATGGGAACACTCCGATTTCCTGGGCACATGGTAGGTGTGGACCGCACGCAAGCGCGGCGGTTCCCCAGCATACTCGCGCGCGCGCCGCCGATGAATGCCCGGCGCAGCCATGGTTCAGGCACGTCATCGCCCTTCCGGGCACCCTCGGAATGGCCAGAATCCTGATCCGGCCCCGGCTACTGCCCGGGCCCCGGGTTCTCGCTCTCGGGCCACTCGCCAATCGAGCGCGCCCAGCTCACGTAGCAATGGGCGACATCGCCGGCCACCCGCTGGTTTTCGAGCAAGCCGGCGGCATTCTCGGCCAGTTCCCTCCAGCGCTCGACCGCGTGCAACTGGACATGGAAATGCCAGGCCACGTCGGCCAGCACCGGCATGGACAGCTCGTCCCGCGGGTGTTCCAGCGCGACCCCCAGTACCAGCGACATGGCCTGCAAGCCGTGCAGGCATTCCAGCGACTGCGCCTCGGCGCCATGCTTGATGACCGCCAGCCGTTGCTGGCAAAAGCGCGACAAGCCGGCATCGGCCTGGATGCGTGCCCCGCCGCCCAGCAAGTGATCGAGCAACTCGCCGAGGCTGGTAGCCGCGGCGTGATCGCCGCCAAAAATCTCTGCAGAAATGAAAGCGCCATCATTGGCCGTCGGCGCCACATGTGATCCCGTCAACATGATCCACCCCCTGATTCCATGCACCTCGCCTGGAATGCCTTACATCACATAATGAAACTCATAGCTCATAGAGCGTGTAACTATTGGGCAAGCCACTATATGCGCGCCCATGAAGGGGCGCAAATACCTAAAAATCGCATAAATAATCAAATAGTTGCATTCATGGAATACGACCCCCGGAAATTGTTCGGCCAGCACCTGGCCCGACTGCGAAAAACGCTCGGCTGGTCGCAGGAAAAGCTCGCGCTGGAAAGCGGCCTGGCACGCTCTTACGTCAGCGGCATCGAGCGCGGAGTACGCAATGTCGCCCTGTGCAACATCTGTCTGCTGGCGCCCACGCTCCAAGGTAATGCTGGACTTTTTCTGAGCCCGATATCGGCCCGCATCGCATGTCGATCCTGTTGGTTTCCATACCCCGATAACGCCACTACTTTTCCCGCGTGACGGCGTGACGCATCGTGGAATACCCCTCATCGGAGATTCCCCATGCGCATCTTCCTTACCGGCGCAACCGGTTTCATCGGCTCGCGGATCGTGCCCGAGCTGCTTGGTGCCGGTCACCAGGTTCTCGGCATGACCCGCTCGGATGCCGGCGCCCGGGCGCTCGCCGCCGCCGGTGCCGAGGTGCATCGCGGCCAGCTCGAAGACCTGGAAAGCCTGCGCAGCGGTGCGGCGCAGGCAGACGCGGTGATCCACACCGCCTTCGATCACGACTTCTCGAACTTCGTCGCGAACTGCGAAAAGGATCGCCAGGCGATCAAGGCGCTGGGCTCGGCGCTGATCGGCACAAACCGGCCATTGCTGATCACCTCCGGCACGGGCATGGGCAGTCCCGGCGACGGACAGGCCGCCATCGAAAGCGTCGTCAACACGGATAATCCGAATCCCCGCTCCGCCTCCGAGCTGGCGGGGATAGAGCTGTCGGCAGCCGGTGTCGCCGTATCGGTAATGCGACTGCCGCAGGTGCACGACACGGTCAAGCAGGGGCTCATCACACCGTTGGTGGCCATCGCCCGCGCGAAAGGCGTCTCGGCCTACGTCGGCGAAGGACGCAACCGCTGGCCGAGTGCGCATGTGCTCGATGTCGCGCGGCTCTATCGCCTGGCCATCGAGCGCCGCGAACCGGCGCGCTATCACGCCGTTGCCGAAGAAGGCATTCCAGTGCGCGCCATCGCCGAAGTCATCGGCGCCGGCCTCGGCGTACCCGTGAAACCGATTTCCGCCGAAGACGCGGCTGGGCATTTCGGCTCGATGGGCATGTTTGCCGCCATGGACCTGCTCGCATCGAGTACATGGACCCGCAAGGTGCTCGGCTGGCATCCCACCGGCCCGGACCTGATCACCGACCTCAAGCACATGGATTACTCCGGCGTCGCCGCAAGCTGAGGCATCGCTGTCTTCCGGGCTGCTGGCGGAAACCGTCGAATGGCATGGCCCAGCTTCCGGCAACCGCTTTCGAACAGGCCAGGGCCACGCGTGCCCTGCCCTGTTCGCGTTGGAGCGGAGCCCGCGACGATCAGCCCGCAGCCCAGGCCACCGCGTCTTCGCCGGCGGGAATGCGCATGGGCGACGACGGATCGGTCACCGCGCGCCACACGGCCTGTGCGACATCCGTCGAATACGTGAGCGGGCCGGACGTATCGCGCATCCGCGCCAGCACGTCTTCGACCAACTCGGCGTAGGCCGGGTGGTCCATGCCATGCATGTGTGATCGCGCGTTGTCGCCGAAGCGGGTTTCGGGCGAACGCCCCGGCAACACCAGCCGCACGCGCACGCCGAAAGGTTCGAGTTCCAGCACCATGGATTCGGTGAAGGCGTTCACCGCGGCCTTGCTCGCGGTGTACACGCCAACCAGCGGCAGAGCCCTCAAGGTCACGCTAGAGGTCACGTTCACCACGACGCCGGCCTTGCGTTGCCGGAACTGCGGTACCACTGCCTGGGTCAGCGCCATCGTGCCGAACAGGTTGGTTTCGAACACATCGCGTGCCGTCGTCATCGGCGTCAGCTCGAAGGGTGCCCCGGCGCCGATGCCGGCGTTGTTCACCAGCGCATCGGTCGGTCCTGCCGCCTCGACGGCTTGCCGGATACTCGCTGGATCGGTGACATCGAGCGCGAGCACGCGCAGGCGTTCGGAACGCGGCAACACGTCCTCGCGCGGCGTGCGCATGGTGGCGATCACCCGCCAGTCGCGGTCGAGAAAATGGCGGGCGATCTCCAGGCCGAAGCCGGACGAACAACCGGTGATCAGGATGGTCTGCATGGGGATTCCTCAGGTACGGGTGGATGGGGAAACCCGACGATAGGCCGCCATCGCCGTACTCACTACAATCGAACGTCCATGTTTCTTTGGCGAGAGTCCGGCATGATCGATCCACTGACCGACGTAGTCACGCTGCTGCAGCCGAGCGCCCGGTTTTCGAAAGCGGTCGTCGGCGCCGGTCGCTGGCACATCCGTCGTTCGGATGCAGGACAACCGTTCTACTGCGTGGTGCTGGAAGGCGGCTGTCGCGCCACGATCGACGGACACGCGACGATCGAACTGCAGGCGGGCGACTTCGCGCTGGTCCCTGCCTCCCACGGCGTGGCGATGTCCAGCCTCGAACCGCCGGCGGCAGGCATCGAATCCACGCCCGTCGCACGGGGCCATGGCCTGTTCCGCATCGGCACGCAGGAGGGCCCGACCGACATGCACATGCTGGTGGGTCATTGCAGCTTCGACTCGCCCGATGCCGACCTGCTGGTGTCGCTGCTGCCGCAGCTCGTCCACGTGCGTGGCGAGCGACGGCTGGCGTTGCTGGTGAAGCTGGTGGGTGAAGAATCGCGCGCGCAACGCCCGGCCCGTGATGTGGTGCTGGCGCGGCTGCTGGAAGTGCTGCTGATCGAAGCCATGCGCTCCGCTGACGGTACCAGCGCCTCACCCGGACTGGTACGCGGGCTGGCCGACACGCGACTGGCGCTGGCGTTGCGTGCCATGCACGAACAGCCGACCCGCGCATGGACGGTCGAGCAACTGGCGCGGGAAGCCGCACTGTCGCGCTCGGCTTTCTTCGAGCGCTTCAGCCGCACCGTCGGCGTCGCCCCGATGGCCTACCTGCTCGCCTGGCGCATGGCGCTGGCCAAGCAACTGCTGCGCAAGAGCGAAGACGCCATCGCCGACATCGCCGAACGCGTCGGCTACAGCTCGGCCAGCACCTTCAGTACCGCCTTCACCCGCCACGTCGGCCTGTCGCCATCGCGTTACGCACGCGAATATGCCAATGCATAGCTTCCGCCTATAAAATTCATCGAGACAATCCATTGGACGAATGATGGGGTCGGACCGGCTAATGGGGTGGCCGCTGCTCCCCGCAAGACGCCGTCTTGCCAGCCGCATGCCAATGGAGAAAACCCATGATGTATCGCCCACTTCAGGTTCTGCCGATGCAAGCTGCCCTGCCGGCTTCTTCCCGGCCTCGACCGCTTCCCGACGCGTTGGCCGAATCGGACTCCGCGACGCTTCTCATGACGGACTTCCGCGACACCATGCCCGCATCCATCGCATCCGGCAAACGCCTGGACGATGCCCTGATCGAAATGCACCATGCGGCAACCCATACCCTGTTGGCGACCGAAGGCGAGCACATTGCCGGAATCATCACGCTGCACGACATCCATGGGCCGCGCCCCGTGCAATTTCTGCATGACGCCGGTTGCCATCTGAACTGTCGCCACGGCAACGTCACCGTGGCCGATGTCATGACGCCCATCCAGCGTGTTCCGGCGCTGCGTCTTTCCGACGTACAGCGCTCGCGCATCGGCGATATCCGCAAGACATTCGAAGGTTCGACGATGGGCCATCTGCTCGTGCTGGATGCTGACGCCAGCACGGACCTCGGCGTGATTTGCGGCATCTTCGAGCGGGAACGGATCGAACGCGAAATCCACGCTTGACCACGGCTCCCGGCGCGCCAACATGCTGCCGGGTTCCATGAAGCATGCGCGCCAGCCGGGACAACAGGCGCGGCTTGCGCAGGCACGTGGCCCTCGCAACGCCATTCCGGAATCAGAAACGCAACCAGGTCCTTATCCATGGCCACACCAGCAGCAATGCCATGGCCATCAGCATGATGGCAATACCGTAGCGATGACGGTTCAGCAGGCGCTTCTGTTCACGCTGCAAAAATTGCATATCGCGATCAAACAGTTCCTGATCCTGAGCCACCTCTCGTGGATCGCGCAAGGTCTGCCCACTCATCCTTTCGCTGATCTCGCCCAGCCGCCCCAGCGCCTTGTTGTAGGCCTCCGGCAGCAGCGGGTTCCACGTATCGTTGCGACCCGTCGCCTCGGTCCACAACTGTCGTGCCGCGGCATATATCGCTTGCGGGTGATGCTCCGCGTTGGGCAATGCAACACTCACCACACCCTTGGCCAGCGCACCTTGATGGAACGCCGCGAACAGACGATCGGTCCAATGAATACGCGGTGCCGCACGAGCGAACGAGTTCACCCGGAACCTGATCCAGTAGCTTTCGGTTCCACCACGTCCGGTGATCGTGTGCAGGCAGATACCGGAAACATGGCACCAGGCGATCCTGCCATTCAGTGGCGTGGCAAAGCCGAGTGCCGTCAACTCGAGCGCGGGATGTCCAATACTGGGCACGGCGCGTGCCAGCAGCAGCAAACCAAGCGGAAGGGCCACGATACCGATGAAAGGCATCGCATCCAGTTTTGTTTCCGTCAGTCCCACGTACAACAACCCGGCGCCCGTCACGGTGACAAGCACAGCAGCCAGTATGGGGCGAGCCCCTGCGCGCACCTGCAACGACTCCCCCGCACCCCACGAACGCCGGGACATCTCGGCCACGCTGCGCTGGATGACGGCACGCTTGCGTGCATCCCGACGTTGCTCGCGGCGACGGTCGCTGACATACGCCAACACCACCATTGCCACACCAGACGCCAGCGACAGCAATGCCACCACCGGAGCATCGCGCCATGTGGCAAGACCGATGCCGATGCCGATCACACCGAAGATCACGAGGAATAGGTTGATCAGCTGCTGCATGATCTGCGCGGCATCGCTCCCTGACGAAGCCGGAATTGTGACGGGCGCGCGCAACGAGTCGCAATAACTTTCGGCGACATTCATCGCCTTGATGCACGGCCCCTCGGTGTCACGTCTTTGCCGGCAGGCTCGCGCAACGAACTTTGGTCAGCCGTCGCGCTGCGCGCGATGGTGGGCTACCAGCGCATTGGCGTGGCCATGGCCCATCTTGTGCTCGGTCTTGAGAAATGCGACTTGCTCCATGTGCTTCCTGTCGGAAACACCGTCCAGCAGCTTGAACCAGTGCGCCACCGGTTTTCCATAGGTCTTCTCGATGGAAGGAAAATAGGATGCGGGTCCCTTCGTCGTTGCAGCAATGGCCATCTGAAAGTGCTCCGTGATGTCTTTCCGGCTCCGCAGTGCCGCCACTCGCCACCCGAACCGGACGGCGAGTGGCGAAACCATCAATCCACCGTCGCGGCATCCAGTCCACGGCGCTCCAGCAGCGGCTGGATTTGCGGTTCGTGGCCGGCGAAATCGCTGAACAGTTGCATCGCGTCCTTGCTGCCGCCTTGCGACAGCAAGGCCTGGCGGAAGCGGTCGCCGTTGGCGCGGGTCAGGCCGCCGTGGGCCTTGATCCATTCCACCGTGTTCGCGTCCAGCACTTCGGACCAGATGTAGGCGTAATAGCCGGCCGCGTATCCGCCCATGATGTGGCTGAAGTACGGCGTGCGGTAACGCGGCGGCACGGCGGCGTAGTCGGTGCCGTTGGCTTTCAGCGCGGCGGCCTCGAACGCCATCACGCCATCGGCTTCGGGGATCTTGTCCGCACCGACCTGGTGCCAGCTCTGGTCTAGCATGGCCGAGCCGAGATACTCGGTGGTGGCGAAGCCCTGGTTGAACTTCGAGCTGGCCAGCACCTTGTCCAGCAGTGCCTTGGGCATCGCCTCACCAGTCTGGTAGTGCTTGGCATAGTTGGCCAGCACGCTCGGCCAATCAGCCCACATTTCGTTGACCTGCGAGGGGAATTCGACAAAGTCGCGCGGCACGCTGGTGCCGCTGAAGTACGGGTACTTCACGTTGGAGAACATGCCGTGCAACGCGTGGCCGAATTCGTGGAACGCGGTGGTCACTTCGTCCCAGGTCAGCAGGGTCGGGCCACTGGCTGGCTTGGTGATGTTGAGATGATTCGCCACGATCGGCAGGTTGCCGGTCAGCGCGGATTGCTCGACATAGGAATTCATCCACGCGCCACCGCGCTTGGATGGCCGCGCATACATGTCGGCGATGAAGATCGCCAGTTGGCTGCCATCGGCGTTGTAGACGTCGTACACCAGCACGTCGGGGTTGTAGACCGGCAGGTCGGTGCGCTGCTTGAAACTCAGCCCGTAGAGCTGGCCGGCGGCGTAGAACACGCCGTTCTCCAGCACGTTCTTCATCTCGAAGTACGGCTTCAGCTGGCTTTCGTCGAAATCGTATTTCTCGGCGCGTACCTTCTCGGCGTAATACGCCCAATCCCACGCTTCGAGCGGGAACGTGGGCTGGCTCTTGGCGGCCTGTTCCTTGTCGATCATCGCCTGCAGCACCGCGCCTTCGCGCCTGGCATTGGCCACGGCCGGCGGTGCCAACTGGGTCAGCATGGCATTGACCGCCTCCGGCGTCTTGGCGGTTTCATCCGCCAGCACGTAAGCCGCGTAAGTGGGATAGCCGAGCATCTTCGCCTTCTCCGCGCGCAGCTTCAGTACCTGCGACACGATGGCGGTGTTGTCGTACGCGTTGCCGCGGCTGCCGCGCGCCACCGAAGCCCGGTACAGGCGTTCGCGCACGGCGCGATCCTGCAGTTGCGCCTCGGGCGGCTGGCCGGTGGTGTTGAGCAGCGCGATCACGTATTTGCCGTCCAACCCGCGCGCCTTGGCGGCTTCGGCGGCGGCGCCGATCTGTTCGTCGGTCAGGCCGGCCAACTGTTCCTTCGTATCCACCACCACGGCCGAATCGTTCACCTCGGCCAGCACGTTCTGGCTGAACCTAGCGCCCAGTTTCGCAAGCGTGCCGTTGATCTCCTTCAAGTGCGTCTTGTCGGCATCCGAAAGCCTGGCGCCGGCGCGCACGTAATCGGTGTGGTAACGCTCGATCAAACGCACGCTTTCGGCATCCAGGCCCAGCTGATTGCGCGTGTCGTACAAGGTCTGGATGCGCGCGAACAGCTGCGGATTCAGCATCACCGCATCGCGATGCGCCGCCAGCTTCGGTGCGTACTCGGCCTGAATCGCCTTGCGCGCATCGTTGGTATCCACGCCCACCTGGTTGAAGAACACGGTGGACGTGCGATGCAGGATCTGCCCGGATTTCTCCAGCGCCAGGATGGTGTTGTCGAAGCTAGGCGCCGCATCGTTGTCGGCAATGGCGGTCACTTCCTTCAGGTGATCGGCCATGCCGCGATCGAAGGCCGGCGCGAAATCGCCATCCTTGATCTTGTCGAACTGCGGGTAATGCAGCGGCAGCGGACTTTCCACGAAGAACGGATTGCCGGCTTCCGCGGCAGCGGCGCCGGCTTGCGCCAGCGGTTGCGTGGCGCGGCTTTTGCCGGCATCGGCATCCGTGTCGGTGGCATCGGTACAGGCAGACATGGAACCGGCAAGGACCATGACCATGGCGAGAGCGAGGGAATGTTTCATCAGTGCGGACTCGTCGGTAGGCGAACCCCGATCCTAACCAATTGACGCGCGAGGGACCCATGACCAAAGCCATGGTCGCGACGATGCGTGTCCCCCTCCACGATGAATACGCGCCGGATGAACGCCAACATGTCAACGTGCTGCGCACACCTGCATCACGAGGTGGCTACCGGTATCTGCGTAAAACGGAAAGCGTCTGCGATGACGCAGTCGAACCCCCGGAGAATACGCGTGGACAAGAATCGTACCGAAGGCACGAAGCACGAAGTCAAAGGCGCCATCAAGGAGACGGTGGGCAAGGTCACCGGCAATATCGGCAAGCAGGTCGAAGGCAACATCGAGAAGAATGCCGGCAAGCTGCAGCATGCCGTGGGCAAGGCCGCCGACAAGCAGCGCGAGGCGGAGAAAAAGCACAAGCATTGAGTATGCCGGAAGGTCGTACCGCAAGGCTGTGCCGCGAATGGCGTCCCTCCATAGTATTGGCGTCATTCGCGGCGACGATGGAGAATCCGATTGCCTGTAGGCGTCGCTACGACGAAGTCGCTCCGGCGGGCTCGTTCGGAGTCAACGGGCTCGCCCCAACCGGGGCCAATCCTGCCTTGGCTGTCACGGTGGCCAGCAAATGCCGCACGGCGTCTTCATTCGCCCTCACGTCCCGGTACACACGCTTGAAGATACCGCGTAGGGCCGATTTCAAATGAAATAACGTTTCGCTTGGATCGATACCCTGCAGGACGGAAAAAATGGCGTGCGCGTGCAGCACCTCAACATCTGTCAGATAGCCTTGTTGCCGCCAGCGCCAACCTTCCGCCTTGCCGTGACGGAAGTGCTGAAAGTTGAAGCACGAGTTGGCGAGAAAGATCCCGAAGCCATGAAATACGGCGGCAAGATCAGTGGCTGGCTCCCAAACCTCCCAACCGCCGGGTGGCGGCTCCGGAAGCCCCACCGTGCGGTAATGCGCCAACTCATGCGCCAAGGTGGCGACCAGCGACATGGGATCGCGTAACTGCTCGGGGTTATAGGTAATCAGGGCCCCACCTTCCTTCAACGCACGAAATGTCCCGGCCGGTGATGCCGGCGCTCCCTGCACGAATGCCTGTGATGACACTATGGTGTTGGGGTCGGCTTGCTGGTACTGCAGCACGCATGGCCAATCCGCCATGCCCGCATGCATCTTCACCCGATTGAAAATCATTTCTGCAAACGCATGCCCGCTCGAGCCATCGTGAGGAAAGAACTGCGGCGTGGGCAAGATCAGTGGTCGCCGCCAAGAGCTACCACTGGCGGTGGAGTGTTGAAGCAGCCACTCAAAGCAGTCGAACTGCCATTGGCTCAATTCGGTGTCGAGTAACGGCCCCTTGCGAAATAGCCCGAACATGACTCCCCCATCCATGTGTCCGTTGCCAGCGGGCATTAGACAACTTGTACCCCTCGCTTTGGTAGCCCCTGGCGTCCGCTCCACCGGCTACCGCTAACCTGATGCCAGGCCAGCGGATCCAGTCTTGTCATGGCCGATCCAATCCGCGCATTCCGGAATCAGGGCCGACAGGTCGGTGACGCCGACATCGATGCCCAACTGGCTGAACAAGGTGGTGACCTGTCCGCGATGATGGGGGCTCTCTCGCGTTTGGTGTGGTTGACGTCCGCCGCCGGATCTTGCAGTGGACGGTGTGTTGAGGGCAGGCTTGTCC
>NZ_JBGBPX010000012.1:0-143801 GCF_041107475.1 Rhodanobacter sp. FW021-MT20
GGCACGAAGCGCATGTTGCCTTGCCGCGCCGCCGTGGCAATGGCTTCAGCATCGGCACGGTCATTCTTGGTCTTGCGGCCTTTACGGAACGGCGTGACGAACTGCGCGGCGATGATCCGCGGCTCAAGGTCATGCTCCAGGCAACGACGCGCCCAGTGATGTGCCCCGCTGCACGCCTCCATCGCCACCACCGTACCGGCCGGCACCTGCGCCAGCCACAGCGCAAATGCGTCGCGCTTGAGATCCAGTCGCCGGATGACACGCTCTGAGGCGTCGACTTCGCACACCGAAAACACGCTCTTCGCCAAATCCACGCCGATGGTTATAGTGCTCATGGAGACTTCCTCTTCGTAGTGACGGTTGTGTCGCAACACCATCATGGCCCTCGAGGCCGAAAGGGAGGGGAAGTCTCTTTTTACTCGTTCAAGGCGGACGGCTACGCCGCCGCTTAACTCCAGCGTTAGGCTTTAAATGCGCAAATCGCTTCGTAAGCCACAGACCATCTACAGCGCCACCACGGTCCTGTGGCTCATTGGCATGTTGGCTCACTGCACGTGGCGCACCTATGCAGCCCTCTCTGGGCCACCCAGCCCCGACCTTTACGCAAACCACTTATCTTTCCAGCTTGTTACATTTCTTGTCTTCTTGGCACCCGCATGGCTCATCGGCTTACTTGTCGTCCTCGTCGTCGAGTTTGCGGTCTTCGGGCGCAAGCCTAACCACTCGTCCAAGCGGACGCGCGAAAAGCCGCGCGCCGCTTAACTCCAGCGTTAGGACTAAATATTTCATGGCCAGCCCTGAAACCACAACAGTTATCGCCGTATGGGGTGCCATTACAGGTACGATCGGAACCTTCGCCGGGTTAATTGGCTTGTGGCTTCGCTTCAAGCAGCAGGCGCAAGACAAGCGCAAGCTTACGTGTAAGTCATCTTTCGGCTTCGACTCTCCATCACATCCGACGCACCGCATTACAGTCCGCTCACTCGGAAAACGCCCTGTGACGCTGGATCACATTCGCTATTATTTGACTCCTCGTACGCGTTGGCATCGTCTTACAAAGTGGGCGCAACACAAGCGCGGCAGATGGTTATGGAAACAAGAACCACGCCACGCGATAAAATTGGCTGATGGCGAGAAAACTGAGCTACGTATAGCGTTACCTGACGGTATAAGCATATCCGAGGTCTACAAAGTTGCAGTCGTAGATCAAACCGGAAAGGCGTGGCAAACGTGGTGGCCTAGTCATCGTGAGCTTCTCCGTATAGCTACATCTGAAGAATTGGAGGTCGAGCGCCAAACCGTGGGACTGTGTATCGTGCAGGCAGTCGGATACCGTCTCGGGGACAGGTACTTCATCCAAACGGAATTCAAAGGGCAAGGTGCAGGCTCTGGGCAGATTACCGGGCGAGGGTTCTGGTTTATGGACAAAGACAAGTACAAGCTAAAATTAGCAGACATAACAAAACGGCAAATGCCCGCATTTCTCTCGCGCGAGATAAACGAAATTACTTAAGTCCTCGGCAACCGCCCTAACAACTCAATGCAGCGGACCCTTGGCGTCACGCGGAATCAACATGAACTTTACTGATCTGGAAAAAACTGCCCTGAAACTCAATAAGCTCTACGAAGAGCTTGAAATCAAGATGTATGGGCGCGCGTGGACCACGGAGGAGCTTACGCTTGGTTTCGTAGGCGACGTTGGTGATCTGGCGAAACTGATTCAGGCGGATGCGGGCGTTCGGAAAATTGACGACTGCAAGGCGAAGCTTGGGCATGAGTTGTCAGACTGCCTCTGGTCCATCATGGTTCTTGCGAACAAGTGTGGCATTGACTTGGAGGCGGAGTACTCCAGGAACACCCGCGAATTGATAGAGCATGTATCCAGCCAGTTGGCTACGTGACAATTCATTCGAGGCGGACGGCTGCGCCACTGCGCAATCCAGACGCCAAGCACCAGCGAAGTCTTGCGACATGAGACGGCATTGTGGTTCGCTGGTCAGAACGCATGTTGGGTCCGGCAATGAACAAGATCATCCATAGCGCTTCATGTAGTTGCGGTCAGCTCAAGGCACAGGCGACCGCTGATCCGATCCGGGTTGGCGTTTGTCACTGCCTGGCGTGTCAGCAACGAACCGGAAGCGTCTTTGGCGTCGTGGCACGGTTCCCGTCGGCCTCGGTCACGATCAGCGGAAAGAGCAGCGAATTCGTTCGCGCTGGGGACGAAGGGTCCAGGGCGACCTTTCACTTCTGTCCCGTCCGCGGATCCACCGTCTACTACACATCAGACGCCATGGAGGGCAATGTCGCCATTCCCGTCGGCGCATTTGCCGACCCGCAGTTTCCAGGCCCCACCCTATCGGTCTACGAAGAGCGAATGCATTCCTGGGTTTCCATGCCTTCCGACATCGAACATATTGCGTAAGCGGAATCGAGGGATCAGGTTCACTTGCTTTTGCAGATAGGCAAACCTTGCCTCTTTTGTTTCTTTTCACTCATCCGAGCGGCCGCGCGAAAAGCTGCGCGCCAATGGCCCCAATCGTCAGCACCCCAGCCCAACGAGGTATCTCATGGCACGCATCACGGGTATCGGCGGCATCTTCTTCAAGGCGCAGGATCCGAAGGCGCTGGGCCAATGGCATGCGCAGCACCTCGGGCTCGATGTGCAGCCGTGGGGCGGTGCGACGCTTCGCTGGGGCACGACTGAGCAACCCACCGGCACCACCGCGTGGAGTCTTGCCGGCGCAGACACAGCGTGCTTTGAACCCAGCGCGGCACCGTTCATGGTGAACTATCGCGTCGATGATCTGGCCAGCCTGCTTGAGTCGCTGCGATCCAGCGGTTGCAACGTGCTTGGCGGACCAGAGGAGTCGGAATACGGCAAGTTCGGCTGGGTGCTCGACCCGGAAGGCAACAAGGTCGAGCTTTGGGAGCCGCTGCCGGGCAGTTGAAACTTGCCGGCACATCATCCCGTGGCGCGGCGCGTTGACGGTGACCGGGGATCTTCAACCCCGCCGGGTGAGACGCCGCTTCCAGTCTCCACTCAACAATGCCCAAGCCACATACACGCCAATGGCGGCACCGAGGAATTCGAACAGCACGCGCATGCCGATATGGTCGGGGTCGTGCACAGCGGCGAGCTTGGCGCGCAACAGTTGCAGCGATTGCAGGCCCGAGCTGTAGTTGAAGTAGAACAGGTTCCACAGGTCACCACTGGCGGTGAGCACGATGGCGATGAAGTAGGACCAGCCGATGCGCGGGCCTTCGCTCCATGCAAGGTAACGATTGGCCAGGTGCAGGATCAGGTAGAGCAGGAACCCGGCCGCCAGACTGATCGCCCCGGCTTCGAGCCCGCCCATCAGGCCGATGGCCATCCAGGACTGGTTGTATTCCATCGTCTGTCGCTCCCCATGTTCCGGCGACATCCGCCTGACCGCTAGACTAGGGTGCTGCCGGACTGGAGTCCACCGAGCCGCCATTCCGGCAGGCCTCCCTGCCCCTTGATGGTCGTCTTCTTCCCATGCCCCACACCATCCACGAACATGCCGCGCTGATCGTCGTCGACGTGCAACCGGACTTCATGCCCGGCGGCACGCTGGCTTGCCATGAGGGCGATGCGATCGTGCCGGGCATCGACCAGTTGCTGCGCCGTCGCCTGTTTCGCCATGTGGTGGCGACGCAGGACTGGCACCCGCGCGGCCACGCATCTTTCGCCAGCGGCCACGCCGGCACCGCGCCGTTCCAGCAGATCGAACTGCACGGTCATCCGCAAACCTTGTGGCCGGACCATTGCGTGCAGGGCACGCCGGGCGCCGCATTGCATCCGGCGATTGACTGGACGGCAGCCGACCTGATCCTGCGCAAGGGCAGCGATCCGCAGGTGGATTCGTACAGTGCCTTTCGCGAAAACCACGGTCCGCAGGGCACGCGCCCGGTGACCGGACTGGCCGGCTGGCTGCGCGAACGCGGCGTGGACGAGGTTTACGTGTGCGGCCTGGCGCGCGACGTGTGCGTCTTGTGGACGGCACAGGATGCGGTCGCGTCAGGCTTCCGCGCGCAGTTGCTGTGGGATCTCACCCGTCCGGTCACGCCGGGTGGCGATGAGGCCTTGCGCGCCAACCTGAGTGAGGCGGGTATCGGCACGGTGGAGTCGGCGGGGCTGCAGGCGTAACGGCCAACCTCCAATAACCTCACCGAGACCACGTAGGAGCGCACCCTGTGCGCGAAAATTCTTTCGCGATACATGGCCAAAAGCGTTCGCGCACAGGGTGCGCTCCTACGGAAGCGAGTTATGCGCGGAGTCTCACCGCATCAAGCCTCGTTTTCGCCCGACACCCAGGCCTGTGCTTCGCCTTCGTCGTCGATCGACACATGGACCGTGATCGGGCGGCAGCAGACCTGGCAATCCTCGATGTAATTCTGATCGCCAGCCGAGGTATCAAGCAGGATCTCGATGCGCTCACCGCAGTAGGGGCAGTCGATGTCGACGGGGGTGAGCATGGGAACGCTCCGGCAGCGGGGGAAGTGGCGACGTTATACTCGCCTTCCCCACGTGGATGGATTGTCATGGCAGAGCGCACGTTCGATCACTACCGCGTCCGTTCCGGCGCCAGCCTGGAAGGCTCGCGCTACACCGCCTGGCTGGCGGTCACCCCGCTGGGTCACGGTTTCCCGGTGTACTACGCGATCTGCGAAAACCGCAGTTTCCGCCAGCAGGAAGTGGCCGAGGAAGCAGCCGCGACCACCCTGGCTGCGATGCTTTCGCTGGAAGAGGATGGCACACCGGTGTTCCCCGACAACTACACCGGCTTCGCCGACGACGTCACGCAGGAACCCTCCGCGCAGGACTGACTCCTGGCAACGCGAAGCGCCCGGAGGTCATGGGCAGATATCTCAAGGCCTGCCCAAAATCTCGTCCAGCCTCTCGCCTGGTAGGAGCTCGCTCGCGGGCGATGCTTTTGCCTGCCGCTTACGGGAGCGCCGGAGCAGGAGCATCGCTCGCGAGCGAGCTCCTACATACTGTTCCTGTGCGTTCGTACGGAAAGATGTGAACGGCGCTCAGCCCTGCGCCTGCGCGGCCAGTTCGGCCACTGCCGCGACGATGCCGGCCGGCGCATCCACGGTCAGCATGCGCTGCGCATCGTCCGCGCCCAGCCCATGATCGAGCTCGTGCGACCAGGTTACGTGGTACGGCATGTGCACGCCCCAGCCGCCCAGGCGCAGCACTGGCTCGATATCCGAACGCAATGAATTGCCGACCATCACGAATTGTTCCGGCGGCAGCTTGAACTCGGCCAGCACGCGACGATAAGTGGCCGGGTTCTTCTCCGAGACGATCTCGATGCGACCGAACAATTCGGCCAGTCCCGACTGTTCCACCTTCTTCTCCTGGTGGAACAAATCGCCCTTGGTGATCAGCACCACCGGATACTCCGCCGCCACCGCCGCCACCGCCTCGCGGATACCCGGCAGCAATTCCACCGGATGCTGCAACACGCTCTTGCCCAGCTCCACCAGTCGATGGATGTCCGCCACGGCAATGCACCCGTCGGTGATCACGATGGCGGTTTCCACCATCGACAGCGTCATGCCCTTCGCGCCATAGCCGAACAACGCGAGATTGCGCCGCTCGGTAGCCAGCATCGTCGCGTGCACCTCGGCATCGGCCAGGTCCACGTAGCGGCCGACGATGGCGGCGAAACTGTCATTCGCCTGCCGGTAGTAATCCTCGCTGTGCCACAGCGTGTCGTCACCGTCGAAACCGATCAGTCGGAGCATGCAGGGTGCGTCGTTGCGATGGGCGTGCCAGCGTACCGCAAGGGAGAGTGTGGGTGCTTCGCACGCGTTGCCGGATTTCTGTTGCCCTACAACTTGTTTTCGATGGTCGTACCGTTTCGACCGGAATGTTGGGGATGCGTGCCGCCACCTTTGGTGCCGGGGTTTCACCCGTCTGCCGACGGGCGAGTTCATTTTCTCGCTTGCCCGAGAAAACGGAACCAAAAGAGGGGCACCCTGCGTTCGCGCCCACCGGCTCTACGAGCCGGAGGGTCCGCGCACGGCTACGGGGGTTCGCCGACAGGGCTTCCTGCCCTGGCGTCGAACTGGCCGGCATCCCTGCCGGCCACCCTGCGGGCCTGATCCTCCGCCGCGCGCCGCTCTCGAAGGGGGATAAAAACCGCACACCGTAGCGCCAAGCTCGACCACCCGCGCCCGCTCTTCCTACCCCTCAGTTTTCGGTGACGGCGCGGTGTGGCCGCCCGTGTAACAGGAAGAGCCACTTCAGTTCCCAAATACCTCGACCGCCAAGGCTTGTAGGGTCGGCGGGTCCCATAGGCCATTTCTCTGGGTTACGTCTCTTTGGGCCAGCAAAGAGAGGTAACTCGGGCGCCGGCAGGCGCTCGAAAGCCCGCCGCAGGCGAGCCACCCATCGACCACGTCAGAACGAGCGAAAGCCCCCCACAGACAAGCCAACATGCGACCATCCAAACCCCAAAAAAATCAGGTCGCGCGAACAATCAACGAAGTCGGCAACATCTGGGATGCCACCGCCTGCCCCTGGATCAGCGCCAGCACCTTGCGCGCCAGCAGCACCCCGCCTTCCTGCCAGTTCTGCCGCACGGTGGACAAGGGCGGCAAAAAACTGGCGCCCAGCGGGGTGTCGTCGTAGCCCACCACCGACACATCGTTGGGTACCGACAAACCCAGTTCCACCAGCGCGCGGATCGCGCCCATCGCCAGCAAGTCGCTGCAGGCGAAGATGGAATCGAAATGCACCTTGCGGCTGGCCAGCGAGCGCACCGCGTCGGCGCCCGAGTCCAGCGTCCAGTCGACCCGCTGCAGCAATAATGGCTTGATGCCGTGACCGGCCAGTTCGTCGACGAAACCATGCAGGCGCTGCGCCATTTCCGGGTGATCGGAGTTGCCGATGAACACCGGGCGGCGCCGTCCGATCGAGAGGAACCGCTCGGCCACACTGATGCCGCCCTGGCGATTGTCGCTGCCCACCACGATGTGGTTGTCGTGGTCGCCTTCCGCGCCCCACACCGCCATCGGCAAGCCCATCTTGTCGTACAACTTGACCGCGTCCTGGCGCACGCCCTGGCCGAGCAGGATCACCCCGTCGGCCGCCTGCACCGCGGCATTCGCGGCACCTTGGCGGGTGGTCAGCAGCACGCTGTAGCCGGCTGAAGTCAGCTCCTGCGAAATGCCGCCCAGCAGTGACAGCGGGTACGGATCCCACATGGTGCGGCTGGACGAGGGCGTCATTTCCACGATCACCGCCACCGTGTGGCTGCGCCGCAAGCGCAGATTGCGCGCACTGACGTTGAGCTTGTAACCGTGCTTGCGCGCCAGCGCCTGGATGCGCTCGCGGGTCTCGAGAGTGACCAGCGGACTGTCGGCCAGCGCCCGCGAGATGGTGATCTTGGACACCCCGGCCAGCTTGGCCAAGTCCGCCATGGTCGGGCTGGGGCGCACCGCCACCGGCTGCTTCTTCTTGACCGGGCTCAAGCCATGCCCTCCGCACGATGGCGGGATGCCCGCGCTGCGGGCATCCCGTGCCGGCATCCGTCGAGGTCCAACTGGCTTTTTCGCGACGGCGGCATGGGCTCCACGGCTTCGGCAGGATCCGCAGCAGAAGTGCGGATCGATCAAGGGCGCCCCAGTGTCGCCCGCCATCGAGAGGTATTCAACGGGCGGGCGTGGAATGGCGTCCGACGGCCATAGTCGCAACCGTCATCACGGCGAATGATATCGATAACTTGATATCGATATCATTCGCTCGTATGCTCCGCCCGAAAGCGTCATTCCGGCCGCCGATGGCGTAGCCGATATCCACTGAGGGGAGTTCTGCGTGCAAGATCGTGATGCGCCATCGGCCACGGCCAGCCGCCATGCGGACATGACTTCGCATGGCGGCAGCGCGGGCGCCATCGACCCGAGCGCCATTGACCCATGGCGACTGGTTCGCACCGATCACGATCCGGCCCGCGCCGCGCATCACGAAAGCCTGTTCGCCCTGGCCAACGGCACGCTGGGCGTACGTGGCGGCCTGGAAGAAGTGCCCAGCCCCAGCCAGGGCAGCTTCCTCACCGGGGTGTGGGAACGCACGCCGATCGAATATCACGAACGCTTCCCCGGCTTCGCCCGCCACACCGACACCCGCTTGCCGGTGGTCGATGGCACCCGCATCGGCTTGCGCTTGGGCGACCAGCCGGTCGATCTGGCCGCGGGGGAATGGCAGGACTTCGAACAGTCGCTGGACCTGCGCACTGGCTGCCTGCGCCACCACCTGCGCTGGCGCTCGCCGGCCGGCGCCACGCTGGAGATCGATGCCGAACGCATCGTGCCGTGGCACGCCGCCGGCCTGCTGTGCATTCGCTACCGCGTACGCTCGGTCGACTATCGCGGCCCGCTCACGCTCGATTCGAGCCTGACCGCTGATGGGGCCGCCATCGGCCAGGGCGACGACCCGCGCATCGGCGCACGCATCGACGGCGGCCTGGCGCTTGCTGCATCGAGCGCCGACGCCTCCGGCGCCTCGGTATGCCAGGCCACCCGCCACAGCAACATCCGGCTGGCCTGCGCCCAACGTCATCGTCTGGTGGATGGACAACTCGCCTTCGCCAGCGCCGCGACCGACACGCAGGGCGCCCGCCAGCGCTACACCGCGACGCTGGCGCCGGGCGACAGTGTGACCCTGGAAAAATACGTGGCCTACGCCTGCAGCGAACCCGGCGACGGCAGCACCGATGCCACCCTGCTCGACCTGGCCACCGCCGCGCTGCAACAGGCGCTGGGCGTACCTTTCGAGCAACACCTCGCGCTGCAAGCAACCGCCTGCGCCGACTACTGGCGCAGCGTCGACCTGGCCATCGACGGCGACCCGGCCACCGAGCAGGCGCTGCGCGTAAACCTGTTCCACCTGCGCCAGTCCACCGCCGCCGACGGTCGCGGCAGCGCAGCGGCCAAGAGCCTCACCGGCGAAGGTTACGAGGGCCATTATTTCTGGGACGCCGAAGCCTTCGTGCTGCCCGCGCTGGCCTGTCTCGCCCCCGAGCTGGCGCGCGGCATGCTGGATTACCGCATCCGCAAACTCGATCGCGCCCGCGCCCACGCCCGCGAGATGAACCATGCCCGCGGCGCGCTGTATCCGTGGCGCACGATCAGCGGCGACGAATGTTCCGCCTACTTTCCCAGCGGCTCGGCGCAGTACCACATCAACGCGGCGATCGCCTTCGCGCTGCAGCGCTATGTCGAGGCCACCGGCGACACCGGCGTGCTGGTCGACGGCGGCGCCGAGATGCTGTTCGAGACCGCCCGGCTGTGGCTGCAGGTGGGCAACTACAGTCCGCGCCACGGTGGCGCCTTCTGCATCTGCCAGGTCACCGGGCCGGACGAATACACCGCGCTGGTCGACAACAACCACTACACCAACCGCATGGCGCAACGGCACCTGCGCCACGCCGCCGACGTGGCCGAGTGGCTGGCGCGCGAACAGCCCGACACGTACACGCGCCTCGCCGCTGCCATCACGCTGGGCGATACCGACATCGCCGCGTGGCGCCGCGCCGCCGATGCGATGTACCTGCCGGTGGACGAACGGCTGGGCATCTTCCCGCAGGACGATGCCTTCCTCGACAAGCCGCGCCTGCCGGCCGAATTGCGCGACGACGCCGGACATCAACCGCTGCTGCTGCGCCTGCATCCGCTGACGATCTACCGCCACCAGGTCTGCAAGCAGGCCGACGTACTGCAGGCCTTCGTGCTCGCCGGCGACGATGTCGACCGCGACAGCAAGCGCCGCAACTTCGATTACTACGAAGGCGTGACCGTGCACGACTCCACGCTGTCGGCCTCCACCTTCGGCATCGTGGCCAGCGAAGTGGGCTACGCGGACAAGGCGTGGCGCTACTTCCAGGAAGCCTTGCGCGTGGACCTGGACGACCTGCACGGCAACACCGCGCACGGCGTGCATCTGGCCGCGATGGGCGGCAGCTGGCTGGGGCTGACGTGGGGCTTCGGTGGCCTGCGTTGCGTGGATGGCGTGCCGAGCTTCGCACCGACCCTGCCCGCGGCATGGCAGGGCTATCGCTTCGGCATGCGCTGGCGTGGCCGGCAGATCCGCGTGGCCGTGCAGGCGCAAGGCGTCGAGTACAGCCTGCTCGAAGGTGCGCCGCTGGAGATCCGCCATCACGGTCGCACGCTCATCCTGCGCGTGGATCATCCCGTGACCTGCGCATTGTCCGGCAAGGCCAGCTTCCCGCAACCGTTCAAGGCGGTGATCTTCGATCTCGACGGGGTGATTGCCGATACCGCGGTGGTGCACCACGCGGCGTGGAAGAAGCTCGCCGACGAGATCGGCCTGCCGTTCGACGATGCCGTCGGCGAACGCTTGAAAGGCGTGGATCGCCGTGCCTCGCTGGAGATCCTGCTCGAGAACGCCACGCGCAGCTACAGCGAAGCCGAGAAGGACGCGCTGGCCACGCGCAAGAACGATTACTACCGCCAGCAGATCGAACACTTCGGCCCCGAGAATCTTCTGCCCGGTGCCCGCGAAGCGGTAGCCGCGACACGCCGCGCCGGCCTTAAAACAGCACTGGCCTCGGCCAGCCGCAATGCGCCGCTGCTGCTGGAACGACTGGGCATCGCCGAGCTGTTCGATTACGTGGTCGATGCCGGGAACATCCGGCACGCCAAGCCCGATCCGGAAATTTTCCTGGCCGCCGCGGCCGGCCTGGGACTCGCCCCGACCGATTGCCTCGGCGTGGAAGACGCCGCCGCCGGCGTCGCCAGCATCCATGCCGCGGGGATGGCGGCGGTAGGCATTGGCGACACCCGCGCATTGCACCAGGCCGATGTCGTCTTGCCCGCCATCGCCGCGTTCGACATCACCGATTTCGCAACACCAGAAAAGAAGACGCAGGACGAACGCGGCCACGTGCCGCCCATCGTTTGACCAAACTTGCCACCTGGGGAGATACCAACATGAACACCCATCGTTTCGCACGACAAATGTTGCCTGCCGCCATCGTCGCCGTGTTGATGTCAGGCACGGTTTGCGCGCAGGACAGCTCAGCCACCTCCACGCCAACCACCAGCAAGGCCGCCCAGGCCGCACGGCCGCAAACGGCCAAGACGCTGGACCAGGTCGTGGTCACCGGCTCGGCCAGCACCGGCGGCGTCCGCCAGATCGACGCCAGCTACGCGATCACCACGTTGTCGGCTGATGACATCAAGGATGTCGCGCCCAGCAGCACCGCCGACCTGCTGAAGGCCGTGCCCAGCGTGTGGGTGGAAGCCAGCGGCGGCCAGACCGGCGCCAACGTCTACGTGCGCGGCTTCCCCGGCGCCGGTGACGCACGCTTCGTCACCACCGAACTGGACGGCTCGCCGCTGTACGGCAGCTCCGGCCTGTCATTCATGAGCACGCCGGACCTGTTCCGCCTGGACGACAGCATCAAGCGCGTCGAGGTGCTGCGCGGCGGCCCCAGCCCGATCTTCGCCAGCGGCCAGCCCGGTGCCACTGTCAACTTCATCCAGAAGGACGGCACCGACACGCCCGACGGCGCCGGCACCCTGCGCGCCACCGTCGGCACCGAGGGCTTCCGCCGTTTCGACGCTTACTGGGGCGGCGAGATCGCCAAGGACTGGTATTTCGCCGGCGGCGGTTTTGCGCGCGAAGGTGACGGCGTGCACGACGCGCAATTCCAGGTCAACCGCGGCGGCCAGCTCGAAGCCATCCTCACCCGCAAGTTCGACAACGACAACGGCTCGATCTCGTTCTCGGCGCGCCACACCCACGACAACGATGCCTTCTTCACCTCCTCGCCGATGGTCAGCATCAACGGCAAGCTGCACCGGCTGGACCAGTTCGATCCGAGCAGCGATACCTTGCTGGGCAACGACCTGCGCCACGTCAGCATCGAAACCACGCCGGGCAACCCGCCGGGCACGGTGAACCGCGATGTCGCCGGCGGCCGCGGCATGAACCTGTCGGTGTTCGGCTCCAAGTTCGACTGGAAATTCGGCGACGGCTGGTCGGTCAGCAACCGCGCCAATTTCGTGGGCGGCGATGTTCCCACCACGGCCTTGTTCAACGGCTCCAACCCGCCGCAGACGATCAGCTCGTACATCAACGACGCCGTCACCCGCGCCAATGGCGACCCGGCCGTGGTGGCCGCCGGCGGCATGGCCAGCGGCGGTTCGGCCGTCTATACGCATGGCGGACAGGCGGTCGATCCGAACCAGCTGGTGCTGGAAACCGGCTTGTGGACGGTGCAGAAGCACATCCGCTCGTTCACCGACGAAGTGCGCGTGAACAAGGAAATCTTCGACGGCAACACGCTCACCGCCGGCGCCTATTTCGCCAGCTACGGCACGCGTGACCAGTGGTTCCTGGGCAACAACGTGCTGACCACGTTGCAGAACAACGCCAGGCTGATCGACGTGACCCTGAACAACGGCGCGCAGGTGTCGCACAACGGCTTCAGCGGCCCCGCCACCTATGCCTTCGCCGAAGCCTGGAGCGGCCGCAACGTCGCCGGCTACCTCAGCGACGAATGGGTGATCGGGCCGTGGCGCCTGGACGCCGGCGTGCGCCTGGAAAACCAGCGTGCCAACGGCCGCAGCGAGAACAACAGCGTGGTCGATCTCGACGGCAATCCGCTGACGCTTTACAACAACGGCGCCTCGGTGCTCAACGGCAGCTACAAGGACTTCCACCAGAGTTCCACCCACGCCTCGTGGACGGCGGGCGCGAACTACAGCTTCACGCCGCACACCTCGGCGTTCGTGCGAATCAACTCCGGCCAGCTGTTCCCGATGTTCGACGACATCCAGGGCGGCACGCCGCAGATCCAGACGGTGAAGCAGTACGAGCTCGGCTTCAAGACCGAGAACAAGTACTACAGCGCCTACCTCACCGCGTTCTACAACCGCTTCAGCGACCTGCCCTACCAGGCCTTCGTGCAAGGTCCGGACGGGCTGGTCAACGTGACCCTGGCCGGCACCACCAGCGCCAAGGGCCTGGAGTTCGAAGGTGCGCTGCATCCCACCGAGAACTTCGAGCTGCAGCTGATCGGCGATTACACCAACGCCCATTACGACAGGTACGGCGACTACTCCAACAACCAGGTGGAGCGCCAGCCGCGGCTGCAGTTCCGCGTCACGCCGAGCTACTTCATTCCCACCTCGTGGGGCATGGCGCGGGTGTACGCCACCTACACCCATGTGGGGCAGCGCTACGGCGACCTGGCCAACCAGCAGATCCTGCCGTCGTACTACACCATCGACGTGGGTGTAGAGATGGCGATGGGCGACCACTGGGACCTGCGCTTGAACGGCAGCAACATCACCAACAAGCTGGCGCTGACCGAAGGCAACAACCGCGTCCTCAGTGGCACTTCGACCAGCAACGTGATCTACGGCCGCTCGATCTTCGGCCGCAGCTGGATGCTGTCGGCGCTTTACAGCTTCTGACGCCGATCGGGTTACGGTACCGCCGGGTACCCGCCGCGAAATCCCCTCCCCGCTCGCGGCGGGCACCCGGTGCGTACCGGTTGGTTGCCTTCGAATCCACTGCACGGGTCCACTGATGAACCGCTGGCTGATCCTCGTCTCGCTGGGCCTGAGCTACATGATCTATGCCGTGCTGTTGAACAGCGTCGGCACGGTGATCCTGCAATCCATCCTGAGTTTCTCGATCGACAAGCAGAGCGGCAGCATCCTCGAAGCCTGCAAGGATTTGTCGATCGCCATCGTGTCCTTCGTCACCGCCTCGTACCTGCCGCGACTGGGTTATCGCCGCGCGATGATGCTTGGCCACGCGCTGGTCGGCGGCGCCTGCGTGCTGATGGCGCTGCAGCCCAGCTTCAACATGGCCAAGCTGCTGTTTGCGGTGATCGGCATCACCTTCGCGCTGGTGAAGGTGAGCGTGTATTCCTCGATCGGCCTGCTTACCTCCGACCGCCAGCGTCATGCCAGCCTGATGAACATCCTCGAAGGCCTGTTCATGGTCGGCGTGCTGGCCGGTTACTGGCTGTTCGGCGCATTCATCGAACCGCACCATCCCGCCGGACTGGGCTGGGTGCGGGTGTACTGGGTACTGGCGGCGCTGTGCGCGCTGGTGGTCGTGCTGCTGGCCGTGTCGCGGCTGGACGAATCCGCCGCCAAACCGCATCACGCGATGCCGGGCGGCGCCTTCATCGACATGCTGCGATTGCTGATCAAACCGCTGACCTACACGTTCATTGCGTCGATCTTCATGTACGTGCTGATCGAACAGAGCCTGGGCACCTGGCTGCCCACGTTCAACAACGAGATCCTGCACCTGCCTACCGCGATGAGCATCCAGCTGGTGAGCATCTATGCCGGATCGCTGGCACTGGGCCGGCTCGGCGCCGGGCTGGTGCTGCGCCGGGTGGGCTGGTATCCGCTGCTCAATGCCTGCCTGGTGGCGATGGCGGCGCTGGTGATCCTGGCACTGCCACTGGCCGCCCACGTGCATCCACGTGCCGACGTCACCTGGTTCGATGCGCCGCCGGTGGCCTATCTGTTTCCACTGATCGGCCTGCTGATGGCACCGATCTATCCGGTACTCAATTCGGTGATGCTCAGCGCCCTGCCGAAGGACCGCCACGCCGGCATGACCGGACTGATCGTGGTGTTCTCGGCGCTCGGCGGCACCTTCGGTTCATTCCTTACCGGGATGATCTTCGCCCATGCCGGCGGCCACGATGCGTTCTACCTGACGCTGGTGCCAATGGCGCTGATCCTCGTCCTGCTGGTGGCTTTCCGTCGCGAAACGCGCCGACCGGTGGCTGCCTGAGCCCGAAGCGCTTTGCACCCGGCCCTTGCGGGGCGATACTCTGCGTGTCTTCCGTCAACCACGCAGTAGCCATTCGCCCATGAGCCAACAGACCGTCCTGGTCATCGACGACGAACGCGACATTCGCGAGCTGCTCACCATCACGCTGGGCCGCATGGACCTGCAGGTCCACGCCGTCGGCACTGTTGCCGAGGCCCGCCGCGCGCTGGACGAGCGCAGCTACGATTTGTGCTTCACCGACATGCGCCTGCCCGACGGCAACGGCCAGGAAGTGATCGAGCTGATCGCGGACGAACACCCCGACACGCCGGTGGCGATGATCACCGCCTACGGCAACGTCGACGCCGCGGTGAATGCACTCAAGGCTGGCGCGTTCGATTTCGTCTCCAAGCCGGTCGATATCCAGATGCTGCGCCGGCTGGTGCGCACGGCGCTGAAGCTGGCCGAGGAAAAGCGCGCCGGCGGCAACGATGCGCCCGATGCCGCCGCCAGCGGCAGCCGCCTGATCGGCGACTCGCTGACCATGCAGCAGGTCCGCGTCACCATCGGCAAGCTGGCGCGCAACCAGGCACCGGTCTACATCGCCGGCGAATCCGGCGTGGGCAAGGAACTGGTGGCGCGGCTGATCCACGAACAGGGCCCGCGCACCAGCGGCCCGTTCGTGCCGGTGAACTGCGGCGCGATTCCGTCCGAGCTGATGGAAAGCGAATTCTTCGGCCATCGCAAAGGCAGCTTCACCGGCGCCGGCGCCGACAAGGAAGGCCTGTTCCAGGCCGCCAACGGCGGCACGCTGTTCCTCGACGAAGTCGCTGAGCTGCCGCTGCACATGCAGGTGAAACTGCTGCGCGCGATCCAGGAAAAAGCGGTGCGCCCGATCGGCGCGCGCGAGGAAATACCGGTGGACGTGCGCATCCTCTCGGCCACGCACAAGAACCTGGCCGCGCTAGTCGAGCAGGGCCTGTTCCGACAGGATCTGTTCTATCGCATCAACGTGATCGAATTGCGCGTGCCACCGCTGCGCGAGCGCCGTGGCGACGTGCCGCTGCTGTCCGCCTTCATCCTCAAGCAACTGGCCGCGAAGAACGGTGGCGACGAAGGTCGCCTGCAGGCCGACGCCAAGCAGGCGCTGGAAGCCTACGATTTCCCGGGCAACGTGCGCGAACTGGAAAACATCCTCGAACGCGCGATGGCGATGTGCGACGGCGACAGCATCACCGCCGCCGACCTGATGCTGCCGCAACGTTCGCCGCGCATGTCCGGCGAACCCGCGCCGCCGTCGCCAGCCCCGGCCGGCATGGCGGCCGCGCCTGCCGCCGCTGCATCCACGCCCGACGGTGGCCTCGACGACTACATCAGCAACCTTGAGCGCACCGCCATCATCAAGGCGCTGGAAGAATCCCGCTACAACAAGACCGCCGCCGCCCGAAAGCTCGGCATCACCTTTCGCGCGTTGCGCTACAAGCTGAAGAAACTCGGCATCGATTGACGGTTGTTCCGTGGCCGCCAGGTTGCTCACCCATAGCAGGCTTTCGCTGGCCTGCCGACCAGTGAGTCCCTTCTCTTTGCTGGCCCATGGCTTACTTCCCTCACCGTCATTCCAGCGCAAGCTGGAATCCAGCGACTGTACGGCTTGGGCAAGCGTGACCCTCACTGGATTCCGGCCTGCGCCGGAATGACGAGCAAGGGCGTGATGCGCGTTGCGTAGGGCTGTAAGCGCTCACAGCTTGTCGGCCACGTGTGGGCACGGAAGGCGGGGTGCCCTCACACCGAGCGCGTGGTCTCCACCGGCGGCACCGACGCCGCGCGCCGGGCCGGGCCCAGCACCGCCACCTGGCCAAGCAGCCACAGCAGCACCGCACCAACTCCAAGCACCCAGAGCGGCATCCGCGGCAGTTCGTAGTGCGCCATCAGCGACAGGTTCGCGGCGATGCCCAGTACTACGCCCAAACCGATACCGGCAGCCACGATCAGCGCGTTCTCCACCTGGAAGTAGCGCAGGATGTCGCCCCGCGTCGCGCCCAGCGCACGTCGCACGCCGATCGACCGACGCCGCTGACCGACCCAGAAACTGCTCAAGCCGACGATGCCGCCCGCCGTCGCCAGCAACAGCAGGCCGCACATCGCAGCCATCATGATCGCCACGCCGCGATCGGTGGCGTAGGCCTTTTCGCGGGCCTGCACCAGCGTGACCACGCCATCGTCCGGACTGATCAGTCGCATGCGGTTCTGCGCAAGCAACGCCGCGGGCGCCGCATGTAGCAACTTGTCCAGCTGACCCGCCTGCGCGCGCACCAGGTAGACCACGCCGTCATCGGGGCTGGCGTAGCGCGCCGGCACCAGCACCGTGTCCTCGTCGATCGAACGTACGCCGCTGCCCGCGTAGCTGCCTTCCAACCGGTCGACCACGCCGATGATCGTGCTCGGGCCGTCGTCCCGGAGATAGACGCGCTGACCCACGGCCGTGCCGTCCGGGAAAAGCTTGTGGGCCAGGTCGCGGGTGATGATGATCACCGCCGGCACGACCATGTCGCGGGGCCCGAGGCTGCCGATCTCGTCGGCGCGGAAGTTGCGGCCGGCCACCAGCGTGAGGCCGAACGTATCGAGCGCATGTTCATCGGCAAAATAGGACAGCGCCAGCTGCAGCTTCTTCTGCTCGATCTGGTGCTTGAGGCGCACCAGGCCACCACCGCTCTCTTCCATCGGATAAGCCTGGCTGGCAAACGCGTCACGCACGCCCGGCAGCTTGCGCAGGGTCGCCAGGTCGGCGTTCATCTGCGCTTGGATATGCGGCACGTCCGGCTGGCCGATCCACTGGTTGTTGATCGCGAACAGGTGCGCCTCGTCGACGCCGCTCGGGCGCGACAGATGCACCACCCGCGTTTTGACGATGAACAACGCGTTACTCACCACCGCAAGAGTCAGCGCGATCTGCAGCACGATCAACAGCGTGGCCATCTTGTGCCGGCGCAGCGCGGCGAGGATCGGACGCATCTGCATCGCCACGCTCATCCGTTCACCTTCAGCTGCCACGCCGGCTGCACATGGGCGGCACGCCAAGTGGGATACAGAGCGGCGATCAAGGTAACGAGCAACGCGACCACGACGGTCAACAGGAACAGCGACGCATCCAACCGTGTCAGCTGAGCGATCTCCGGCTCGAACACCTTGCCGATGCCAGCCATGCCCAGGGCCGTCAACAGCAGGCCCAGCAGACCACCGGCAAGCCCGATCACCGCCGCCTCGATCAGAAACTGGCGATAGATCGCTCCGCGCGACGCCCCCAGTGCGCGGCGCACGCCGATCTCCGGCGCGCGCCGCATGAAGCGAGCCAGCATCAGGCCGACCACGTTGACGAGACAGATCAGCAGGAAACTCACCGAGACAATCAGCGACAACGTCGACGATTTCGGTATCACGTTGAAGTTGTCTTGGTGCAGCCACTGCATGAAGTCGGACAGGCGCACGTTCGGCGGCCAGTCGAAACGACCGAGGCGTTGCTGTTCGGCCGCGTAGTTGCGCAGCCAGTCGCGATAATGCGCCACGTCGGCGCGCGCAGGCAGTTCCACCCAGGCCGCGATCCATGCGCATTCGCTGCGCAGGACGCTGTTCCAGTCCGGCAGGTCGGGATCGACGGTATTCGTGCTGCAATAGAACTGCCCCGTGGTGGCCTTGTGCAGGTCGATGGCGCGACTGAACGGGAGATAGAGCTGTCGCGGATGACTGAAGGGATAGTACGTACTGGCCACATCGAAGAAACGCGGACGCGGCTCCCAGTCGTCCAGCACACCGACGATGCGATAGACGTGCGCATCCAGGTTGATCTCGCGACCCACGCTGTTCGCGCCGCTGAACAGCTTCTGGTTGAGCGCACTGCTGATGACTACCACCGCCGCGCGCTGCTCGTCAGCATGGCTCGACCAGCCGCCACCGTAGCGGAACCGCGCGTCGAACATCGCGAAGAAATCGCTGCTCACCGCATCGCCTTCCTGCGGGAACGGCGGCTGCCGCGCGTCATCCGGCAGCACCGTCCACTTGCTGCCGTAGATCAGCACCTGCCGCCGCGCCTGACGCGCATGCAACAACGCTTCGGCATCCGTATAGCTGAGCAGGATCGGCGGCTCGCTCTTCCAGTTGTGCGCCGGTCCGAAGTTGTCGATCTGCGGCACGAACAACTGGTGCGACTTCTGCGGAATCGGGTCGGCCGCAGCAGCTCGAAACACCGCGAAGGAAATCATGCAGGTGGCTACCCCACAGCCCATCAGTACCACCACGAGCGCCGTCAACGCCTTGCTGCGCCGACAACTGCGCAGTGCCAGGTCGAAGTAGTAGCCGAGCATTGATCCCCCAGGATTCCCCCGACCACCCGAGCGGAATGGTCGAGCCGGGAGACTACCAGACTTCACCATGGCGACAAGCGAAGCGGCACACCTTTGCACTTCGGCCGCAGATGACCTGCTGCCTGGGGCGAACGTACCTTTCCACCGCGACCTCAGTCGCACTCCCTATCGCCCACCAGCGCCCGGCGCAGGCAGTGCAGCAGCTTGCTGGTGGAGAACGGCTTGTCGAGCACATGTAGGCGCGGCAACGGTGGCAGGGATTCGGGGGCCGGTGGATGGTCGGCGCTGGCGAGCATGATCACCGCGCCGACGTAGCCGCGATCGGTCAGCGCCGTCAGTGTCCGTTCGGCGGTGAACAGGCTCATGTCGGCATCCAGCAGCACCAGGTCCGGCAGGCTGCCGGCCTCGATCCATTGCAGTGCGGCGGTGCCGCTCTGGCTGGCATGGACCTGGTAGCCCCAGGCATCCAGCGTGTCGCTGAGCAGCGACAGCAGCGCAATCTCCTCGGCCACGGCAAGCACGCGCTCGGCGTTGCCCTGCAAGCTCTCGGCATCTTCCTCGCCGGCCATGTCGGCCGCCAGCTCGACCAGCGGAATGTACAAATGGAAATGGGTGCCCTGGCCCGGCGAACTCTCCACCCGCATCAGGCCGCCGTGGCTGGCGATGATGCGCTTGCATGACAGCAGGCCCAGCCCGGTACCGGTTTCCTTGGTGGTGAAGAAGGGCTCGAACAGCCGTGCCAGCGTGGCGTCGTCCATGCCCGTGCCGGTATCGATCACGGCCACGCGCAAATAAGGCCCGCTGCGCGGCTCCTCCTCTTCCAGGAAGAAGTCCGTCGGCAAGGTGACCTGTGCCGTCTCGACGCGCAGCTCGCCGCCATCGGGCATGGCCTGGATCGCATTCAGGCAGAGGTTGAGCAGGCATTGCTGCAGCTCGGTGTGGTTGCCCTGGAAGCTGAGCTCGGGGTCGGGCATGTCGATGGTAAGCCGCACGGAATGCGGCACGCTGCCCTGCAGCAGCAGGCCCAGCGCATCGAGCAGGTTGCCCAGTCGCAGTTGCTCGGCCCGGCGCGCACCACGTGCGAACGAGAGCATCGACTGCACCATGTCCAGCCCGCGCCGACCACAGTCGCGCACCAGCGCACCGAGCCGCGCCAGGCGTGGATCGTCCTTGTAGTCCTGCAGGCTGTCGCCGGCCAGCAGCAGCGGCTGCAGCATGTTGCGCAAGTCGTGGCTGAGGCCACCGGCGAGCATGGCCAGGCTTTCGAAGCGCTGGGCGCGCATCAGCTCCGTTTCGGCACGGCGATGGGCACGCTGCGCCTCGGCCTCGCGCAGCGCCCGACGCACCGCGCTGGCCAGTCGCGCCGGGTTCTGCTTGAGGATGTAGTCGGTGGCGCCGTTGCGCAGTGCCTCGATCGCCGCTTCCTCACCCAGCGTGGCGGAGACGTAGATGAAAGGCAGCTCGCCGTCACGCTCGCGCAGCAAGGCCAGCGCGCGCTGGCCGGAGAAGCCGGGCAGGCTGAGGTCGGACAACACGATGTGCGGCTGGAATTCGTCCAGTGCCTCGAGGTAGCGTGTCTCGTCGTCGACCACGCGCACTTCGCAGGCGATGCCGTCTGCTTCCAGTTCGGCCAACGCCAGCTCTGCATCGGGCTGGCTGTCTTCCACCTGCAATACCCGAATCGTCGGCAAGGTGGCCGGGTGGTTCTGTTTGTCGTTCATGTGCGTGCTTGAGCCACGATATCCCTGTCTGTTGCCGTTCGACGTGTACGGAGCGTGGGCGGTAGAAACTTTCGAGGCGAAAAAGTGGCTGCGTGAGGACAGATTTTCGACGATTCGCCGGTCCATAGTGGTTCTATGGGCCAAGAAGCGACGGAAATATGGACCACGCAGACACTTTTGCAGCCCGGAGGATTTCTGCCGCCCACGCTCCTAGGTTGTTTCACTCGGGCTCCGGTGACTGGTTCAGCACCGCCCAGAATTGACCCAGCGTACGCACGGCGTCGAAAAACTGCGCCACGTCCACCGGCTTGATCACATAGGCGTTGGCACCCAGGTCCCAACTGCGCGCCAGGTCGCGTTCCTCGCGCGAGGACGACAGGATCACCACTGGCACGCGGCGAAACCTTTCGTCCTGGCGCATTTGGGTAAGCACCTCCAGCCCGTCCATGCGCGGCATCTTGATGTCCAGCAGCACCACCGCCGGGTCGCCGCTGCAGCGGCCATCGAAAGCGCCGCGCGCGTACAGCCAGTCCAGGCAATCCACGCCATCCTCGACGTGCACCACCGGGTTGGCCAGGTTGGCCTCCCGCAGTGCATCCATCGCCATCTCGGCATCGGCCTGGCTGTCTTCGACCAGCAGGATGGGACGCAGCAAAGCTTGTTTCATGAAGTCTCTCGTGTATGGAATGGCGTCGGCTCGGCGGCCGAAAGCGTGAAGTGGAAACGTGCCCCTTCGTCCGGCTCGCCTTCGGCCCAGGTGCGGCCACCGTGGCGCGTGATGATGCGCCGCACGTTGGCCAGGCCGATGCCGTTGCCGGGAAACTCGGAGGAGCGATGCAGCCGCTGGAACACGCCGAACAACTTGCCGGCGTACTGCATGTCGAAACCGGCGCCGTTGTCGGCGACGGTAAATTCGTGGTCGCCCTGGCGCGTGCGCCGCGTGGTGACCTGGATGTGCGCATCCTCGCGATGGCCGGTGTATTTCACCGCGTTGCCGATCAGGTTCTGCCACACGGTGCGCAGCATGTTTTCGTCGCCGATGACGATCGGCAACGGATCGATCTTCCAGGTGATGTGCCTCCCGGTGACCTCCGACTCGGCCATCGCACGCGCCTCCTCCACCAGCGATTGCATGTCCACCGGTTGCAGTCGCAGAGCGCCGCGCCCCAGCCGCGAGAACACCAGCAGGTCGTCGATCAGCTGGGCCATCCGCTTCGACGCGTCGCCGATCACGTCCAGGTAATGATGCGCGCGCTCGTCGGCCTGGTCGCCCAGGTGTTGCTCCAGCTTGCCGGCAAAACCGGCGATATGGCGCAACGGCGCACGCAGGTCGTGCGAGACGGAATAACTGAACGCCTCCAGCTCGCGATTGACGTCGGAAACCTGCGCCACCTTGCCTTCGAGCTGGCGGTTGAGGTCGTTCACCTGCTGCTCGACCAGCGCGCGCGCAGTGACGTCGCTCACCGTCAGCAGCAACGCGGGCTTGTCGTTGTCCTGCTGCAACCGGCGCGCGTTGATCACCACGTGACGTTCCACGTCGTCGACGGTGCGCTGGATCAGTTCGTAATCCCACAGCTCGCGGTCGCGTACCAGCACGTCAGTGAGCCGCTGCAGCAGCGCGCCATCGCTCCACGCACCATCGCCGATCCCGGCCAGCGGCTGCGCACGGA
Source organism: Rhodanobacter sp. FW021-MT20 (assembly GCF_041107475.1). Taxonomy (NCBI): domain Bacteria; kingdom Pseudomonadati; phylum Pseudomonadota; class Gammaproteobacteria; order Lysobacterales; family Rhodanobacteraceae; genus Rhodanobacter; species Rhodanobacter sp. FW021-MT20. Next base: position 22,553 of record NZ_JBGBPX010000012.1, read on the forward strand.
CATCCTGCGCCACGCCGTACAACTCGCTGAAGGCCGCATTGACCAGCAGCGTGCACAGATCTTCGTCGAGCAGCGCGATCGGCTCGCGCACCGTCTGCACGATCAGGCGCGAACGTCGCACGGCCTGTTCTTCGCGCGTCTCCGCCCGCAGGCGCTTGCCGATCTGTCGTTCGGACACCACCACCACGATGACCAGCAACAGGATCTGCGCCGCCGCGGTGATGCCCAGCACCAGGCTGCTGTCGAACGATTGCTTCTGCGCATCGAGGCGCCGCTGCTCCAGGATGCCTTCCTGGCTGGCGGCCATGTGCGTGGTCAGGCTGTCGATGTTGTACAGCCGGCTGGCATCGCGCATGGAGGCATTGGCACCGGCCGCGTCACCGCGCTGATACAACAGCAAGGCCTGGTCCATCAGCGCCAGCCGTCCCGCCACGGCGGCGGCCAGCGAGGTCACCAGCCGCTGTTGTCCGGCGTTGTCGCTGGTTCGCTCGCGCAGGGATTCCAGCAATTGCGGCACGTCGTGGTCGGCACGTTGCGCGCGGGCCAATTCGGTCGCGGTGTGTTCACCGCCGATCAATCGGTGGATCGCCGCCTCGCTGTCGCGCACCACATAGGCGATGCGGTAGACCAGCGCGCTGGTCTCGGCCGAGCGGGTGACCTGCGCACCGGCACCCAACGCCTGTTGCGCACCGCTGCGGGTAATCATGTAGGGAAGCGCAACGATCACGAGCACGGCGAACAGCAGGCTGACGATGCGCCAGCGCAGCGCCACCACATCCCGCATCCCCCTACGGATCATCGTCGGGTCCCTCATAGGCATGACGAGGCATTCTGGCATGTTTCCGCAAGCGCGCCAGCCTGCCCCGTGTGCGCGGGATCACCGTGCCGACCCCGCGCCATGCATGGCGCGGGAGTCCGGAAACCACGATTACTGCCCGTACCGGCTCATCGACGTCGGACGCGCCGCAAGATCATGCCCCCAGCTGCGATTCGGCGTGGCCTGCATGGTGAAGTGCAGCTCGCCGCCGGCAAGGATCTCGGCGTGGTGCAGATACACCCGGTCCAGCGGCTTGCCGTTCAGCGTCACCTTGCCCACATAGGGATGCGCGGCATCAAGGTGATCGGCCACCACGGTGAAGGTATGGCCGTTGGTCAGATGGATCACCGCCTTCGGCACGAACGGTCGGCCGATCGCGTACTGGTCGCTGGCCGGTGTCACCGGGTAGAAGCCCAGCGCGGTGAAGATGTACCAGGCCGACATCTGGCCGAGGTCGTCGTTGCCGCTGAGGCCATCCGGTCGCGCGGCGTACTGGGTCTCCATGATCTGCTTCAGCCGCTCCTGCGTCTTCCACGGCTCGCCGGCGTAGTCGTACAGATAGGCGATGTGATGGCTGGGCTCGTTGCCGTGGGCGTACCAGCCGATCAGGCCGGTGATGTCTTCCACGTTCTTGAAGTGCGACGGATCGACCTTGGCGTCGAACAGTTCATCCAGCTTGGCATCGAATTTCGCATCGCCGCCCATCGCCGTGATCAGCCCGGCCACGTCCTGCGGCACGTACCACGAGTACTGCCACGCGTTGCCTTCGGTGTAATCGCTGCCGTAGCCGGCATAGGTGGGATCGAACGGCGTGCGGAACTGGCCGTTGCTGAGCTTGGCGCGCATGAAGCCGGTTTTCGGATCCCACGCGTTGCGCCAGTTGGTGGCGCGCTTGTCGAAGGTGGCGGCAATCCTGGTCTTGCCCATCGCCTTGGCCATCTGCGCCAGCGACCAGTCGTCGTAGGCATATTCCAGGGTCTTGGAGGCGGCTTCCGGCTCCTTGTCGATCGGCACGTAGCCAAGCTTCATGTAGTCGGCCAGGTCACCGTACGGGCCATAGGTGGCGCTGGCGACCATCGCCTTCATCGCGGCGTTGGCATCGAAACCGCGCACGCCCTTCAGGTACGCATCGGCAATCACCGGCACCGCGTGGTAGCCGATCATGCACCAGGTCTCCAGCCCCTGGTACGCCCACACCGGCAGGATGCCGAACGGGCTGGCCTGCTGCGCGGCGATCAGTGACTGGATGAAATCGGTGCTGAGATCCGGCCGCAGCAACACCATCAACGGCTGCTGCGCGCGATAGACGTCCCACAACGACCAGCTCGAATAGAAGTCGAAGCCCTTGGCCGTGTGCACTTCATGATCCGGCCCGCGGTATTCGCCATTGACGTCCATGCTCAGCGTGGGCGACAGCATCGCGTGGTAGAGCGCGGTGTAGAACTGGGTCCGCTGTGTCTTCGTGCCGGACACGTCGATCGACGACAGCGCCTTGTTCCACATCGCGGTGGCCTCGGCACGGCGGGCATCGAAATCCCAGCCCTTGCCGTCCTGGTCGAGGTTGGCGATCGCGTTCGCCTCGCTTACCGACGATATGGACACCTTCACCACCAGCGGCGACTTCAGCTTGCCGAAGTCGAACACGCCTTCCAGCGCGCGGCCGTTCTCGGCATCGTGGTCCTGCGGCTGGTTGCCTGGGCCCTTGAAACCCTTGTAGACCACGTTCGTCTCGCGGTCGTACAGCGTGCGCGAGACCATCGGCTGGTTGAAGCGCATCGCGAAGCAGAGCTGCCGCCCCGGCGCCCAGCCGCGAGTGGTGCGGCAACCGCTGACGGTGCCGTCCGGGCGCACGCGCAGGCGCGCCCACAGCACCTTGCCCGGGTAGTCGTAGATGCTGGGGCGCAGGTCGAGCAGCACATGCGCCGGCTTGTCCTTGGGAAAGGTGTAGCGATGCCAGCCCACGCGACGCCCGGCGGTCAGCTCGGCACGCACGCCGTAATCCGCCAGCGTCACTGCGTAATAGCCGGCGTGCTCCACTTCGGTGGCATGGCTGAAGCGCGAGCGGTAACCGCTGCCCGGCTTGGTCGGGTCACCCGGGTCCAGCTTCACGTCGCCGGCAATCGGCATCACCAGCACGTCGCCCATGTCCGAATGACCGGAACCGGAGAAATGCGTGTGCGAGAAGCCCATGATGGTCGGGTCGCCATACTGGTAACCCGCGGCCCACTTGTAGGCATGCTTGAAATCCGGCATCGCGGTATCCGGCGACAACTGGATCATGCCGAACGGCACCGTGGCGCCGGGAAAGGTATGGCCATCGCCACCGGTACCGATGCTCGGATCGACCGAGCCGGCATGCCCGGGCGCGGCGGCGGACGCCAGCGCCGGCCACAGGCCGACCGCGGCGGTGAGCAAGGCGGGAAGCCAGAAGCGGGATGGACGACGGGTCATCGGGATTCCTCGGTTGCGGGCCAGCCGGCCATTTGGATCGTTATAAATGCAGCAAGCTAGCACCCACCGGCAAAGCCTGCATGCTGCACTGCAGCTATCACGAATCTCCCGCAATCGGCAAGATTCGGTTACATTTGGATCGTTACAAACCGGGGAACATCCACGATGGGAAGCACTCCGCAGGTTCGACGCAAGGTCACCCTGAGCGATATCGCGGCTGGCTGCAATGTCTCGCGCGCCACCGTGTCGCTGGTGTTGCGGGGCAGTCCGCTGGTGAACAAACACACGCGAGCGCGGGTGGAAGAGGAACTGCGCCGCCAAGGGTACGTCTACAACCGCGCCGCCGCCAATCTGCGCCGCCGCACGTCATCCAGTATCGCGCTGGTGCTCAACGACCTGGCCAACCCGTTCTTCGCCGAATTCGCCGCCGGCGTGGACGAAGCGGTCGCCGGCGCCGGCTTCGTCACGTTGCTGGGCAGCACCGCCGAATCGCCCGCGCGCGAAGAGGCCGTGCTCGGCTCGCTGGTGGAACACGGTCCGGGCGGCATCATCCTGTCGCCGGCCGAAGGCAGCGATGCACGCAAGGTACTGGCGGCGGTGGGCAGCCACATGCCGCTGCTGCTGTTCAACTGCGAGCTGGACGGCAGCGTGCCCGAGATCGCCCACTGGGACACGCTGGCGCTGGACAACCAGCGCGGCGCGCAAATGGCCACCGAGCACCTGATCGCACTAGGCCACAAGCGCATCGCCTTCTTCGGCGGCCATCGCGACTCCAGCTCGTGCCGCCAGCGCCGCGAGGGCTATCGACAGGCGATGCACGCGGCCGGACTGCGCGTGGAATCGCACTGGATGGTCGAAAGCGCGCCCACCCGCCTGGACGCCGCCCGCCAGACCGCGGCGCTGTTCGCCGGCAAGACCTCGCCCACCGCGGCGGTCTGCTACAACGACGCCGTGGCGCTGGGCCTGATGCTGGGCCTGTACCAGCACGGTCGCCGCCCCGGCCATGATTTCGCGATCACCGGCTTCGACGATATCGCCGAAGCACAGGTGAGCATGCCGCCGCTCACCACGCTGTCCACCGTGCCGCGCGAACGCGGCAAGCAAGCCGCCGCGCTGCTGATGCAGCGTCTGCAACATCCCGACACGCCCGTCGGCCACACCATTGCACCGGTGAAGCTGGTCGTGCGCGAAAGCAGCTGCCCACCACCCGCCGCCTGATTCCAGGGAGAATCCGCATGGCCTTCACTGCACCGCCTGCCAGCCAGTCCACGCCCGCCCCCGGCGGAGGCCAGCGCTATACCGACTTCCCGATGGCCCTGGGCGTGATCACCACGGTGTTCTTCATGTGGGGTCTGCTGACCGCACTGAACGACATCCTGATTCCGCACCTCAAATCGACATTCCAGCTCGATTACGCCCAGGTGATGCTGGTGCAGTCGACCTTCTTCGGCGCGTACTTCCTGATGGCGCTGCCGGCCGGCAAGCTGGTCGCCCGGCTGGGCTACAAGAACGGCGTGGTGGCGGGACTGGCCATCGCCGGCATCGGCGCGCTCGGCTTCTGGCCCGCCGCGGCGCTGCATCTGTACGACGCATTCCTCGGCGCGCTGTTCGTGCTCGCCACCGGCATCACCGTGCTGCAGGTGGCCGCCAATCCATACGTATCCCTGCTCGGCCCGGAGCGCACCAGCTCCAGCCGCCTCACCCTGGCGCAAGCGCTGAACTCGCTGGGTACCGCGCTGGCGCTGTGGTTCGGCGGCAAGCTGATCCTGTCGGCGGTGGTGAAAAGCCCTGACGACATCGCGCACATGGCCGGCGCCGACCAGCTCGCCTACCAGGCGCAGCAGGCGCATGCCGTGCAGGGGCCGTATATCGGCCTGGCCATCGTGCTGTTCCTGCTGGCCGTGTTCGTGTGGCTGTTCCGCCTCCCCGCCCTGCGCGAAGCCACCGACCAGGCCGACGTGGGCCACCACACCTATGCCGACGTGCTGCGTCATCCGCACGTGCTGTTCGGCGTGCTCGGCATTTTCTTCTACGTCGGCGCGGAAGTGTCGATCGGCAGCGCCATGGTGAACTACCTGGCGATGCCGGACATCGGCCACATCAGCGAGCAGCAGGCGGCCTACTACACCTCGTTCTACTGGGGCGGCGCGATGGTCGGGCGCTTCCTCGGTTCGTGGCTGATGGCGTTCCTGTCGCCACGCAAGCTGCTGAGTGTCTTTGCGGTGATCAACGCGCTGCTGGTGCTCACCACCATGAGCACCCACGGCAACGTGGCGATGTTCAGCATCATCATCATCGGGCTGTTCAACTCGATCATGTTCCCGACCATCTTCGCACTCGGCATCGAGCGACTCGGGCCGATGACCAGCAAGGCGTCGAGCCTGTTGATCATGGCCATCGTGGGCGGCGCGGTGATCCCGTACCTGCTCGGCGTACTGGCCGACCACATCGGCCTGCAGCACGCCTTCGTGCTGCCGCTGCTGTGCTACGCCTACATCGTGTTCTATGGCGTGTCGGGTTCGAAGATCCGCACGCCAACGCCTGCCGCGGCGCCCACCACGGAGGCATCCGTCTGACATGAGATCCATCCTCTGTTTTGGTGAAGCACTGATCGATTTCCATGCCGAAGGCACGGATGGCCACGGCTACCCGCGCGCCTTCGTACCCTTCGCCGGCGGCGCCCCGGCCAACGTGGCGGTGGCGGTGGCGCGCCTGGGTGGGCAAGCCCGTTTCGCCGGCATGCTCGGCAGCGACCTGTTCGGCGACCTGCTGCTGGACAGCCTGCATCGCGCCGGCGTGGGTGTGGACGACGTGGTGCGCACCGATGAAGCCAATACCGCACTGGCCTTCGTGGCACTGGACGCACGTGGCGAGCGCAGCTTCAGCTTCTACCGGCCACCCTCGGCCGACCTGCTGTTCCGGCCGCGCCATTTCCGCGCCGAAGCCTTCGCCGATACCGCGATCTTCCACGTCTGCTCCAACAGCATGACCGACCCGGCCCTGGCCGAAGCCACCCGCGAAGGCATGCGCCGCGCTCGCGCCGCCGGCGCGCTGGTCAGCTTCGACCTCAACCTGCGCCCTGCGCTGTGGCCGGCCGGTGCCGATGCGCATCCCACGCTGTGGGATGCATTGACCCTGGCCGACCTGGTGAAACTCAGCGCCGAGGAATTCGCCTACCTCGCCACCGATGGCGAAGCCGCCGTGCTCGAACGCCTGTGGCAGGGCCACACGCGGCTGCTGGTGGTGACCGACGGCGACGCCTCGCTGCGCTGGTTCGCACCGGATGCGGATGGCGAGCTGCCGGCCTACCGCGTGCCTGCGGTCGACACCACCGCCGCCGGCGATGCCTTCGTCGGCAGCCTGCTGTACCGACTCGCCGTGCAGGCGATCAATCCCAACGAATTGCCCGCCCTGGTTGCCGAGCTGCCGCGGCTGCATTCCACGCTGCGCTTCGCCGCTGCCGCCGGTGCACTCACCGTGACGCGCCAGGGTTCGTTCACCGCGATGCCCGACGACGCCGAAGTCCAGGCCTTCATGGAAACTCACTCTTGAATCAGCCACTCATGAATTCGCCACGCATGCCCCCCCACCTTCCCGCCGAACCGCTGCCCGACTTCCGCTCGGCCGATGTCCTGCGTCAGCACATCGCCGACACCATGGCGTTCTATCACCCGCACGTCATCGATCCGGCCGGCGGCTATTTCCAGTACTTCAAGGACGACGGCGCGATCTACGATCGCAGCCATCGCCACCTGGTCAGCAGCACGCGCTTCGTCTTCAACTACGCGATGGCCGCGATGGAATTCGGCGGCGACGCGACCTTGCAGCGCGACTACCTCGACGCCACCCGCCACGGCTTGCGCTACCTGCGCGAAACGCACCGCAACCCGCAAACCGGCGGCTACACCTGGACGATTCGCGACGGCCAGCCGGAAGATCGCACCAACCACGCCTACGGCGTCGCCTTCGTGCTGCTGGCCTACGCCACCGCGCGCAAGGCCGGCTTCGACGAAGCCGTGCCGTGGATGGACGAAACCTGGAATCTGCTCGAACAGCGTTTCTGGGACGCCGACGCCGGCCTGTATCGCGACGAGGCCGACGCGAACTGGCACTTCAGCGACTACCGCGGCCAGAACGCCAACATGCACATGTGCGAAGCGATGCTCGCCGCATGGCAGGCCAGCCACGAGGAACGCTACCTCGACCGTGCCCTGCTGCTGGCCGACCACATGACCCGTCGCCAGGCCGCCAAGGCCGGCGGACTGGTGTGGGAACACTACGACCTGCAATGGAACATCGACCCGGACTACAACAAGGACGACCCGCGCAACCTGTTCCGTCCCTGGGGTTTCCAGCCCGGCCACCAGACCGAGTGGGCCAAGCTGCTGATGATCCTGCAGCGCGAACTGCCCGTTGCCGGACGCCAGGCGCCGGAGTGGCTGCTGCCCACCGCGCGCCATTTGTTCGACGCCGCCGTCGAACACGCCTGGGACAACGAGCACGGTGGCCTGTGCTACGGCTTCGCCCCCGACGGCAGCGTCTGCGACGGCGACAAGTATTTCTGGGTGCAGGCCGAATCGCTGGCTGCCGCCGGCCTGCTGCACGCGGCCAGTGGCGAGTCCGCCTACGACGCGTGGTACGGCAAGCTGTGGGCCTACGCGTGGCAGCACCTGGTCGACCATCGTTACGGCGCCTGGTATCGCATCCTCACCCAGGACAACCGCAAGTACGACGACGAGAAAAGCCCCGCCGGCAAGACCGACTACCACACCATGGGCGCCTGCCACGAAATGCTGGCGTTGATCCGGAGTGGCGGCAAGCCCTGAAATCTCGACGCCACCTGTAGGAGCGCACCCTGTGCGCGAGGCTCTTCGTCACATGACGGAAAGCTTCGCGCACAGGGTGCGCTCCTACAACCGGCTACGCAGTGACATCGCCTCGACCCTTCCCGTGGCACGCTGCACGACATGCCCACGTCACCCGCCCTACCCGTCTTCACCATCGGCCACTCGACCCGCCCGATCGAGGACTTCCTCGCCCTGCTGGCCGAAAACAGCGTGGAAGAAATCGTGGACGTGCGACGCCTGCCCGGTTCGCGCCGCCATCCGCAGTACGACCAGGACACGCTGCGCGAAACCCTGGCCGCACACGGCATCGGCTATCGGCACATCGCCACGCTGGGTGGCCGGCGCGGCGGCCGCACGGCTGAGTCGCGCAACACCTGGTGGGAACATCCCGCCTTTCGCCGTTACGCCGACTACGCGCTCACCGCAGCTTTCCGCGAAGGTCTGGCCGAACTGCTGGCCTGCTCGGCCAGGCGCCGCTGTGCGGTGATGTGCGCCGAAGCGGTGTGGTGGCGCTGCCACCGCCGCATCGTCACCGATTACCTGCTGCATGCAGGCCGCGAGGTGTGGCACATCCTCGGCCCGCATCACGCCGAACACGCCGCGATGACGCCGGCGGCGCAAGCATGTGGCGAAGGCTTGATCTACCCGGGATTGATCTCTCCCGACCACTCCATCCGCGAGGAACCTGCCATGGCACGCACATACCAGGTCGGCGACCACGTCAGCTGGAACTCCGAAGCCGGTCGCGTACGCGGCACCATCACCAAGGTGCACACCAGTGACGTGAACTGGAAGGGCTATACCCACCACGCCAGCAAAGACGATCCGCAGTACGAAATCCGCAGCGACAAGACCGACCATGTGGCACTGCACAAGGGCAAGCCGCTGCGCAAGCTGAAGACGCCGGCACCGCCGCGGGACGACTGATTCCCGACGCACCAGCGACTGGTCCCCGCTCCTCCCCCTGCAAGCAGGGGGAGGCTGGGAGGGGGTTCACGGCGTACCTCGACGCCCACGGTCAAGAGCACCCCACCCCAACCCTCCCCTGCCACCTTGCAGGGGAGGGAGCACGAGCGCCGATGGTCCGCTGGTGCCTCCGTATGCCCGCCGCATGCAGGCACTCCAGCCATGAATACGTATGCAAGCGCTGGTTGTTGCACCGCGATACGGCCTAGCCTAGGGCGGACACCCGCGAACGCGGCCACCGAAGCCTGACAAGCTCCCAGGAGACGACCGTTGAAGCCGACCGCCGCAACCCGCCATCGGACGCTTTCGTGTTGACCGAACCCGGCGCCACACGCGCCAAGCCCGAGCTGTCGTTCCGGCAAATCTGGAACATGTGCTTCGGCTTCCTCGGCATCCAGTTCGGCTTCGCGCTGCAGACGGCCGACGTCAGCCGCATCTTCCAGACCCTGGGCGCGTCGCTGGAACAGATTCCGGTGCTGTGGATCGCCGCGCCGCTGACCGGCCTGATCGTGCAGCCGATCATCGGCCACTGCTCCGACCGCACCTGGACGCGCCTGGGTCGCCGCCGCCCGTACTTCCTTGCCGGCGCGGTGCTTGCCACCGTGGCGCTGTTTTGGATGCCGAATGCCGGCGTGCTGTGGATGGCGGCGGTGCTGCTGTGGCTGATGGACGCCACCTTCAACGTGGCGATGGAACCGTTCCGCGCCTTCGTCGCCGACCAGCTGCCGGAGCGCCAGCGCCCGCGCGGTTACCTGCTGCAGAGTTTCTTCATCGGCGTGGGCGCGGTGATCGCCTCGATGCTGCCGTGGCTGCTGGCGCACATGGGCGTCAGCAACGTGGCGCCGGACGGCGGCATCCCCGACACCGTGAAGTATGCGTTCTACGCCGGCGGCGTGGCGTTGCTGGGTGCGGTGTTGTGGACGGTGTTCACCACGCGCGAGTATCCGCCGGAACAGCTGCAGGCCTTCGATCCCGTACCCGACAACAGCGCGCTGCCCGACCTGCGCGGCATCTGGCGCAATGGCGCCGCGTGGTTGCTGGCCGGCGTGCTCGGCGCGTTGCTGATCGCGCACTTCCAACTGCGCCAGGAGATGTACCTGCTCGCCGGCGGCCTGGTGGTCTACGGCCTGTTGCTGATCGGCTACGAAGCAACGCTGACATTACGTCCGGTGCTGGCGCAAAAGCGCGGCATGCTCGGCCACGTGCTGGGCGACCTGCACGTGATGCCCGTGGCGATGCGCCAACTGGCCTGGGTGCAACTGTTCTCGTGGTTCGCGATGTTCGCGATGTGGATCTACACCACCGCCACTGTGACCCAGGTGCAGTTCGGCACCACCGACCCGCATTCGGCGCTGTACAACGAGGGCGCCAACTGGGTCGGCGTGCTGTCCGCCGCCTACAACGGCTGCGCCGCGCTGGCGGCGTTTATCATCCCGCTGATGGTGCGGCGCTGGGGCTTGCGCGTCAGTCACCTGGTCAACCTGTGGCTGGGCGGCGCGGGCTTGCTGGCGTTCCTGTTCATCCGCGACCCGAACTGGTTGCTGCTGCCGATGCTGGGCGTGGGCTTTGCCTGGGCATCGATCCTGTCGCTGCCGTACGCGATGCTGTCGGACAACCTGCCCGCCGCCAAGATGGGCGTCTATATGGGCATCTTCAATTTCTTCATCGTGATCCCGCAGTTGATCGCGGCCAGCGTACTGGGTGGATTACTGAAGCTGTTCTTCCATGGCCAGCCGGTATGGGCGTTGGTGCTGGGCGGCGCCAGTCTGGTCGCTGCCGGGCTATTCACGCTTCGGGTGCAGCCAACCGAGCGTACTGGCACGTAGGAGCGCACCCTGTGCGCGAATGCCTTTGACAGGGGATTGCGCAAGTCTTCCGCGAGGGCCTTTCGCGCACAAGGTGCGCTCCTACGGGAGCGTATGAAGGTCCGCGACAGGTCATGAATCCGACAGTTTCGGCGCGTCATTCGACACGTCCCGCCGATGTTTGCGAACGCCGCCGTTCCTACGATAAGTCCATCGCGCAGCAGCCACCGCGCATGCTCATGACAGGAACCACGACATGACGATCGATCTCGATCGACCCTATCCGCTGTCGCCGCAGCAGATCGCCGACTATCGGCGCGACGGCTTCATCAAGCTCAAGGACGTGTTCAACGCCGACGAGCTGCGCCATTACGGCGAGGAGATCACCCGCCTCACCATCGCGCTGAACACACAGACGAAACCGCTGGAAGAACGCAGCACGTACGATCGCGCCTTCCTGCAGGTGATGAATCTGTGGGAGGAAAGCGACACCGTGCGCGAGTTCGTGTTCGGCAAGCGCCTCGCCGGGCTCGCCGCGGCGCTCATGCAAGTGGACGGCGTGCGGCTGTACCACGACCAGTCGCTGTACAAGGAACCGGCTGGCGGCATCACGCCGGCCCACGCCGACCAGTATTACTGGCCGGTGGCCAGCGATCGCACCATCACCGCGTGGGTGCCGCTGCAGGCGGCGCCGCAGGACATGGGGCCGCTGGCGTTTTTCGCCGGCAGCCAGCACGTGGAATTCGGCCGCGACCTGGGCATTTCCGACGAGAGCGAACACGCGATCACCGCGAACATGGAAGCGCACGGCTTCCGCGTGGTGGACGAACCGTTCGCGCTGGGCGAGGTGAGTTTCCATTCGGGCTGGACCTTCCATCGCGCCGGCCCCAACCGCTCCGCCCAGCCGCGCGCGGTGATGACGGTGATCTACATGGATCGCGACATGCGCCTGAAGGCGCCGGACAACCACATGCAGCAGGCTGACTGGGAACGCTGGTGCCCCGGCGCGGAAGTGGATGCGGTGATCGATACGCCCAAAAACCCGGTGCTGTTCGAGTTCTCGACATGACGCCTGATGTCGTCCGCGGCCCGGCGATCATCACCGACGGTCAGGGCCGCTTCGGCATCGAGACGATCGAGGTCGACCCGCCGGGCCCGGGCGAGGTGCGCGTGCTGATCAGCGCCGCCGGCGTCTGCCATACCGACCACGCCTCGCTGCGCTGGCCCGGCCCGCTGGTGCTGGGCCACGAAGGCGCGGGTTACGTGGAAGCCCTCGGCGACGGCGTGGAAGGGCTGCAAATCGCGCAACCCGTGCTGCTGAACTGGGCGATCCCCTGCGGCACCTGCCCGCAGTGCGCACGCGGCGCCGCCTCGCTGTGCGAACGCACCCACGAACTGGACGTGGCACGCCTCGGCACCAGCCGCGCCCACCCCGGCAGCACGCGCTGGCGCGGGCAGCCGATCGAACGCTCCTTCCACCTCGGCACCTTCTCGCGCTATGCGCTGGTACGTGCCGAAGCGGTGACGCCGTTGCCGCCCAACCTGTCCGTGGATATCGCCTGCATCATGGGCTGCGCGGTGATGACTGGCGTGGGTTCGGCCGTGAACGTGGCGGCCGTCGCCCCCGGCGATTCGGTGGCCGTGCTCGGCTGCGGCGGCGTGGGGCTCAATGTGATCCAGGGCGCGCGGATCGCCGGTGCGCGCACCATCATCGCGATCGACCGCGTACCGGCACGCCTCGACCGCGCGCGCGAACTCGGCGCCACCCACACCATGCTGGCAGGCGATGGCGACACCGGACACGCCCAGCTCGTCACCGATGTGCGCACGCTCACCGACGGCCGCGGCGTGGACCACGCCTTCGAGGCCACCGGCCTGCCCGCGCTGGCCTTCCTGCCGCTGCAACTCGCGCGCAACGGCGGCAACGCCTTGCAGGTGAGCGGCGCGCACGGCCCGGCCACGCTGCAGCTCACCGACCTGTTCTGGAACAAGCGCTACCTCGCGCCGTTGTACGGCGGCTGCGTTCCCTCGCGCGACTTCCCGCGCCTGTTCGACTGGGTCGCACAAGGCAGGCTCGAACTCGCCGGACTGATCAGCCATCGCTATCCGATGGAAGCGCTGGATGAAGCCTTCGACGACATGCTGGAGGGACGCAGCAGCAAGGGCGTGTTGCGCATCGCATGAACGAATCCGGAGCCATGTCCAGCGTCCACGTATCTCTCCGAGTCCGGGTAGGAGCGCACCCTGTGCGCGAATGCTCTTGGTTGGGTACCGTGAAAAGCCTCTCGCGCACAGGCTGCGCTCCTGTGAAAGCAGGTCAGGTGAGGCGCCCATGAGCGAGGACACCTTTCGCACGCTCGAGTCATCCGATCCATCCATCGCGCCGGACGGACTCCGCTTCGCCACCGTCAAGAGCAAGGCGCTGGGACGACGGGCCGATGTCACCCTGTTCGTGCCGCCTGCGGCGCGCGGCGTGGTCGACGTGCCGATCGTGGTGCTGCTGCACGGCGTTTACGGATCGCACTGGGCGTGGGCGTTGAAGGGTGCGGCACATCTCACCACCGCGCGCCTGATCGACGAAGGTGCGCTGCCACCAGTGGCGCTGCTGATGCCCTCGGATGGCTTGTCGGGCGACGGCGCAGGCTATGTCGCCCACACGGATGAAGACAGCGAACGCTGGATCATCGACGAAGTGCCCGCGCTCGCACGCGAGGTGATCGATGGCTGCACTTCGCGCTCGCCGCTGCTGCTGGCGGGCCTGAGCATGGGCGGCTTCGGTGCGCTGCGACTGGCCGGCAAGTATCCACGGCGCCTCACCGCCGCCGCCGCACTGTCGGCGGTAACCCGTGCCGGGCAATTCGACGCCTTGATCGAGGAGCGCCGCGACGGCTGGAGCGCGGCGCCCGCGGATCGCAGCGTGCTGGCTGCGCTTGCCGGTGCCGGCGACACGCTGCCACCGCTGCGCATCGACTGCGGCCTCGACGACCCCTACCTGGAAAGCAACCGCGAACTGCACGCCGCACTGCAACGTGCCGGCATCGCGCACCATTACGCCGAGAGCGCCGGTGGCCACGACTGGCGCTACTGGACGACCACGCTGGAAAGCACGTTGCGCTTCTTCGGCGCTGTGCTGCACGCAACCGAGGACGACGCATGAACCTCGCACGACCGCTGCTCACCCTGCTCGCCGCCAGCCTGCTGGCCATGACCGCGATGCCTGCGCCCGCCGCATCGCAAACAACCACTGCACCGCCGGCAACCACCCAGGCTGGCAGCCAGGTGTTCTACCAGATCTTCTTCCGCAGTTTCCGCGACTCCAACGGCGACCGCATCGGCGACCTCAAGGGGCTGACCTCCAAACTCGGCTACATCAAGCATCTCGGTGCCACCACAATCCTGCTCACGCCGCTGCAGCCCTCGCCGTACTACCACAACTATTTCGCCACCGCGTTCAAGGCCATCGACCCGGCCTACGGCACCATGGCCGATTATTTCGCCTTCATTCGTGCGGCCCATGCGCAAGGCCTGAAGGTGTATCTGGACGAGGAATTCCAGTACGTCGCCGAAGGCAATCCGTGGTGGCGCAAATCGATCTGCAAACCGCACGCGAAATACGCCGACTACCTGCTGTGGAAAGACGCCAGTCACTGCGTCGCCGAGCCCTTCATGGGCCGCGCAAAATGGCTGAGCTACACCGGCAAGTCCTACGGCATCGCCATGGTCAACCTCGACAACCCGGCGGTGAAAGCGTATTTCCAGAAGCTGCTGCTGTTCTGGGCCGATCCGCATGGCGACGGCAGCGGCCACGACGGCGTGGACGGCTTTCGCCTCGACCACATGATGGACGACCTCGATCACAAGGGGCTGGACAAGGACCTGTTCGCGCACTTCTGGGCACCGATCATCCACGCCCTGAAAGCACGCCGGCCGGATCTCGGCATCCTCGCCGAGCAGGCCGATTGGGGTTACGGCACGAAGTGGTTGACGCAAGGCCATGTCAACATGGTGTTCGCCTTCCCGTTGCGCGGCGCGCTGCTTTCGCTCGACAAGCAGGCCATCGTCAAGGCCATCCGCGCCACCGATGCCGCCACGCCAGCGGGCAAACATCAGGTGATCTTCCTGGAAAACCACGACGTCGACCGCTCCATGTCGCTGTTCCACGACGACCAGGCCAAGGCGCGCGCTGCCGCCGCGATCGAGCTGATGCTCAAGGGCGACCCGCTGATCTATTACGGACAGGAACTGGGCATGCGCGGCATGCAGCCGAAGAACTTCGGCAAATCCGGCGGCATCCCGCTGTCCGACGGCATCGGCATTCCCGTGCGCGAGGCGTTCCGCTGGCAGGCAAACCTGCAAGCCCCCGGTTCGGCGATCTGGTACGAAGGCAGCAAGCCGTGGTGGCCGGACCGCTACAACCGCTCGAACGACGGCGTCTCGCTGCAGGAAGAAAAGGCCCGGCCGGATTCGCTCTACCACTGGTACCGCAAGCTGCTGGCATTGCGCCAGGCGCGAGCGGAACTGCGCGAAGGCAGCCAGCGCATCCTGTGCGACGACAACACCACGGTGCTGTGCATCCTGCGCGAAGACGGCTCGCAGCGCACGCTGCTGCTGGTCAATCTGGGCAAGACCGATGCAAAACCACGGCTCGACCCGAAGCTCACCCGCGCCACCACGTGGACGGATCTGCTAGGCAACCACGCCACCACATCGCCCGACGCAACACTGCAGCCCATGCAGGTTCGCATCGTGGGCACGCCGGAGTAAGCCAAGGCCGATATCCCGCCCCGCGTTTATGTAGGAGCGGATTCAGCCGCGATGCCTTTTCACCACCCGTGTCAGAAGCATCGCGGCTGAAGCCGCTCCTGCCCGAGGTTGTGGTGATGTCACTACCGGCGGAACAGCGCGAAGCGCCCGAGCAATCCCAGCGCCAGCACGGCGCTGAAGGCACCGTAGCCGTACAGCGCCGGCAACACCTGCTTCCAGATGCCGCCGCTGACGCGTCCGAATTCGTTCAACTCCGCTACCGGCACGGCTTCGAAACCGAGCGTGGCCATGTGCACGCCCAGCACCGCCGCGAGCAGCAGCACGATGATGTCGAACAGCCGACGCGGCCAGGTGCGCCGCAGGTTTTTCGGATAGCACCAGTACAACCACGCAAAAATCAGCAGCACCGGGGCCAGCAACATCAGGGCGAGATAGCGCATGCGGCGACTCCGTCGTGCGCCCGCGTCAATCTTGCGCGGCGAGCTGGTCCAGCGTGTCACGCAAGCGCTGCAACAGCGCGTCGCGCGCTGCCGCATCGGCCTGCGCCGGCGTGCTGGCCACCACGTTGCCATCCAGGCTCAGGTGGGCGCCCTGCGCGTCCGCAGCCAGCTCGGCGGCCGCGCCACCGAGCGTGCGCAGGCGCTTCTGCAGCATGCCGGCGGCCTTGGGGTCGGCAAACGGCGCCGACAGCAGCAATTCTTCGCCATCCGTTGCGAACAGGCGGAAGCGGAATTGGCCTTCATCGTCGCGGAAACTGGCGAAGCGCGGCTTGCTGTCTTTCGCCGGCGTGGCCTTGGCTGCCTTCTGCGACGGCTGGATGCGCGCCATCGAACGCAGGCCGATCGCCTCGCGCAATTCGGCCAGCAACGGCGTCGCGGTGGCACGCGCCTTTTGCGCGCCTTCATGCAGGATGTCCTCGATCGCGGCCGGCTTGGCGATCAATGCTTCGTACTGCTCGCGCATCGGTGCCACATCGGTTTCGATGCGTTCGAACAGCCGCTGCTTGGCCTCGCCCCAACCGATGCCATCAAGCAGCGACTGGCGAAACGCAGCGGTTTCGTCGGCGCTGGCGAAGGCCTGGTAAATGGTGAACAGCGCGGAATCATCCGGATTCTTCGGCTCGCCGGGTGCGCGCGAATCGGTGACGATGCGCATGATCGTCTCGCGCAAATGCTTGGCGCCACCGGCGAACAGCGGAATGGTGTTGTCGTAGCTCTTGGACATCTTGCGACCGTCCAGCCCCGGCAAGGTGGCCACCTGCTCCTCGATCTGCACTTCGGGCAGCACGAAGAATTCGCGCCCGTAGATGTGGTTGAAGCGCTGCGCGATATCGCGTGCCATCTCGATATGCTGGATCTGGTCGCGCCCCACCGGCACCTTGTGCGCATTGAACGCGAGGATGTCGGCCGCCATCAGCACCGGGTACATGTAGAGCCCCGCAGTGACCCCGGCATCGGAGTCCTCGCCAGCCTCCGTGTTCTTGTCCACCGACGCCTTGTACGCATGCGCGCGATTGAGCAGGCCCTTGGCGGTGACGCAGGTGAGGAACCAGGTGAGCTCGGGAATCTCGGGGATGTCCGACTGGCGGTAGAACGTCACCCGACCCGGATCGAGCCCGGCAGCCAGCCACGTCGCCGCGATCTCCAGCCGCGAACGCTCGATGCGCTCGGGATTGTCGCTCTTGATCAGCGCGTGGTAGTCGGCCATGAAGTAGAACGCGTCGACATCGGCGCGGCGGCTGGCCGCCACCGCCGGACGGATCGCGCCCACGTAGTTGCCCAGATGGGGCGTGCCGGTGGTGGTGATGCCGGTAAGGACTCGAGTCTGCATGCTGCGTTGCGCAAGTAAAAAGCCAGTGTACGACATCCCGCCCGACACCTCGACGGGACCGGCCACGCACGCGTTTGTCAAAAAAATCACGCTCGTGAGTCCAGGTTTCACGAACGATGATTCGTTCCATGCCCCCGCCCGTCATTCCTGCAAGGCAATTGCCGCTGTGCGAATGACGCTGAACCCTGACCCAAGCCAACCCCAGGAGAGCAACGCGATGAGTGGCAAATTCACCCTGTTCACCGGCAAGAACGGCGAGATCTACTTCAACCTCAAGGCCGGCAACGGCGAGATCATCCTCAAGAGCGAAGGCTACCGCGACAAGGGCGGTGCGCAGAACGGCATCGAGTCGGTGCGCAAGAACGCGGCCGATGCCTCCCGCTTCGAGAAGAAGACGTCCGTCAACGGCAAGTTCCACTTCAACCTGAAGGCTGCCAATCACCAGGTGATCGGCAGCAGCGAAATGTACGAAAGCGAGCGATCCCGCGACAACGGCATTGCCTCCGTGATGGCCAACGCACCCGATGCTTCCCTGGTCGAAACATAAGCGTCCACGCTCCAAGGGTTCACGCCGGAAACCGGCGTGAACCGGAGGCTTACTTCACCCCGTGCATCAAGCGGTTCACCAGCGGCGCGATCAGCAGCAGCAACACGCCCGAGCCGGCCAGCACCCAGAAGCTGAAGGTGAAGCCGGACAATGCCGCCGACGCGGTCAGCCCGTGCGCGCCGGTGATGCGGCTGGCGAACAGGCCGGACAGGTTGCCGCCCACCGCCAGCGACAGGAACCAGCCGCCCATCGCGAAGCCCACCAGTTTCGGCGGCGCCAGCTTGGTCACCATCGACAGGCCGATCGGCGACAGGCACAGCTCGCCCACCGTCTGCATCACGTAGCACATCACCAGCGGCCAGAACGGGATCAACCCGCTGGCGCCGAGCAGGCGCGACAGCGCATACACCAGGATCGCGAAACCCACCGCGTTGAAGATCAGGCCGAGGCCGAACTTGCGCGGAATCGACGGTTCGCAGTGCCGCTTGCCCAGCCAACCCCACGTCAGCGCCACCACCGGCGCCAGCACGATGATCGCCAGCGGACTGACCGACTGGAACCAGCCCACCGGGAACACCCAGCCGCCGAACATCGTGCGATCCACCAGGTTTTCGGCAAGGAAATTGAAGGTGGTGCCGAGCTGGTAATAGAACATCCAGAACAGCACGTTGAAAGCGAAGATGATCAGCATCGCCAGCACGCGATGCACCTGCACCCGCCCGTCGCGCAGCGCCTCGGCAATCAGCATGGCGGACACGCCGACGAACAGCAGCCCCAGCAGCCACTGCAGCCCGCTCGCACCAACCTTGGCCAGCAGCAGATACACCAGCGGCACCGCCACGAGCGAACCGATCGCCACCCACAGCACGCGCCAGCGGCTGGCCTGCCCCGGCGCCGGTCGTCCCACCGCACCCAACTGGCGCCGGCCGAACCAGAACCAGAACAGGCTGAGCAGCATGCCCACGCCCGCCGCCAGGAACACCAGCTTGTAGTTCTGCTGCATCGAGGTGCCGGTGAATTCCGCCGCCATCCAGCCGGTCAGCAGCGGCGCCACCAGCGCACCGGCATTGATGCCCATGTAGAACAGGGTGAAGCCGCGATCGCGGCGATCATCGTCGCGCGCGTAAAGCTGGCCCACCATCGAGGAAATGTTCGGCTTGAACAGGCCGTCGCCCACGATCACCAGCGCCAGCCCCAGCAGCAGCACCGGCTTGGTCGGCACCGCCAGCGCGAACAGGCCGGCCGCCATCACCGCCGCACCGAGCAGGATGGTGCGCTGGTAGCCGATCAGCTTGTCCGCCACCCAGCCGCCGAAGATGCCGGTGCCGTAGATCAGCGCGGTATACGAACCGAAGATCGCGCTGGCCCACGCCTGCCCCGAGGCATCGCCGTGATAGAACTGCGCCACGATGTACAGCGCCAGCGCCCAACTCACGCTGTAGAACGCGAAGCGCTCCCAGAACTCGGTCATGAACAGCATCCACAACGGACGCGGGTGGCCGAGCAGTTGCGGATAGGCTGGTGCGTTGCCAGCAGTCGTGGTGTCGTTCACGCGATCCCCTTCGGATGTTTCGCAAGGCGCAACATGTAGCACAAGAGCAAGGAGTGAGTGGAGGGGAGTGAGGAGTGAGAGAGAGCCAGGACGTGGCATGTTGCGGGCTTTGGCCTTCTCTCACCCCTCACTCCCCTCCACTCACTTCCCGTTTTTCAGTGCACGCCGTGCATCAGCTTGCGCACCAGTGGCGCCGCCAGCAGGAACACCACCGCCACGCCCAAGCCCCAGACGAATACGTGGCCGTAGACCCTGGCGTACTCGGCAATCCCGCCCGATGCTCCGGTCGCCGACGCGTGTGTGGTCAGCGTGGCGATCCAGCCGGCCAGCTGGTAGGCAATGGCCACGCCGAAGAACCAGCCACCCATCGCCAGCGAGGACTCCTCCGGCGCCGCCAGCTGACCGACCAGCGCGTACCCGATCGGTGACAACGCCAGCTCGCCCAGCGTCTGCAGCAGGTAGCACAGCACCAGCGTCCACCAGCCGATGTGGCCGTCCGCGCCCTGCAGGTGATCGATGGCATACACCAGCACGCCGTAGCTCAACGCCACCAGCAAGATGCCGATGCCGAACTTGCGTGGCGTCGACGGATCGCGACCGCGTCGCTCCAGCCACGGCCACAGCATCGCCAGGAACGGCGCGAAGATCAGGATGAACAGCGGATTGGCCGACTGGAACCAGCTGAAATCCCACGGCGCGTCCACGTAGTCGCGCGCCAGGAAGTTGAGCGAGGTGACGCCCTGCAGGCTCAACGCCCAGAACACCACCAGTCCCACGAACAGCACCAGCAGCGCCAGGTAGCGCTGGGTCTGCACCCGATCGCGCCGGCGCACGCAGCTGACCACGAAGTACAGCACCAGCAGCCCCATCAGCACGTACATCGCTCCGCGCAACACTTCGGGATAACCGAGCAACAGCGCGGTGGGATACACCAGCACGGCAACCCCCAGCAGCACCCACACGCTGGCCATCGGCCCGTGCAGGTGATCGCCCTTGGGCAACACCGGGTCCAGCTTGTGCTTGCGCCACTGGAACCAGATTGCGCTCAGCGCCATGCCCGCCGCCGCGGCAACGAAGCCCCAGCGGTAACCGTAGTGGCGCCCGATCCATGACGCGCAAACGATGGGCGCGATGAACGAACCCACGTTGATGGCCAGGTAATACAGCGTGTAACCGCCATCACGGCGCGCGTCGTCGGTGGCGTAATTGCGCCCGATCAGCACGGTCAGCGGAATGCTCAGGCCGATCGCCAGCGCGCACAACGCCATGCCAAGCTCGAATCCGAACAATGTTGGCGAGGCCATCAGCAACAGCGCCAGCACCGCCAACCAGAATGACATCGCCAACGCCCGCGTCTCGCCGAGGACCTTGTCCGCCACATAGCCACCGACAATCGGGGTGGCATACAACAGCGCGAGAAAGCCGCTGCCCAGCAGATCCGCTTGTCGCTGCGCGGCGGCGGCACCAAGGCCGGCATAGAAATGCTGCGCAATGTACGGCGCCAGAAAGGCGCGGAATCCGTAAAAGGCAAAATTGAACCAGACGGTGACCCCGAGCAGCATCCACAACTGGCGCGGATGTCCCCAGCGATTGGCACCGAGCTGGCTCGGTGATGCGACGGCTTGCGCCTGGTTCATGCGTGCTTTCCCCGTGGCTCTGCGATTCTCGGAGCCTGTTCACGATTTTTCGCCGGACCCGTCATGAAGCCCCGGCAGGAGCGCACCCTGTGCGCGAAAGGCTTTTCGCGAGGCCCGGCCAAGAGCATTCGCGCACAGGGTGCGCTCCTACGGGGCATGGGCCCGGGCGCTCGTGCATGGGATCGCCCGCAGCAGCAAAAGTTCACGCCGTGCCAAGCACGGTGCGCACATCCAGCAATTCCGGGAAGAAGGTCAGGTCCAGCGCTTTCTTCAGGAAACCCACGCCGGAGGAACCGCCGGTGCCGCGGCGGTGTCCGATGATCCGCTCCACCGCCTTCATGTGGCGGAAACGCCACAGCTGGAAACTCTCCTCGATATCCACCAGCGTTTCGCACAGATGGAATTCCGCCCAGAACGATTCCGGCGCCTCGTAGATGCGCTTGAACACCGGCAGCAAATCGTCGCGGAATTGCCATGGCTGCGTGACATCACGCTGCAGCAGGTCCGCCGGCACCGCATGTCCGCGCCGCGCCAGCCAGTGCAACGCCTCGTCATACATGCCCGGCGCTTCCAGCGTGGCGCGCAACCCCGCCTGCGCCACCGGGTCATGCGCGAACACCGGCAGCATGTCGGCGTTCTTGTTGCCGAGCATGAATTCCACCGTGCGGTATTGCACCGACTGGAAGCCCGACGACGGCCCCAGCGCATCGCGGAACGCCAGGTATTCGTGCGGCGTCATCGTCTCCAATACCGCCCACTGCTCGAACAGCTGGCGCTGGATCTGCTTCACTCGCGCCAGCACCTTCAGGGCCGGATTGGCGCGGTCGTCGCGCAGGAACGCCATGGCCGCGCGCAACTCGTGGATCAACAGCTTCAGCCACAGTTCGGCCACGTGGTGCTGCACGATGAACAGCATCTCGTCGTGGTACGGCGGCTGGCTCAATGGCTTCTGCGCGGACAGCAAGGTGTCCAGGTGCAGATAGCCGGCATAGGTCATGCGCCCGTCGAGGCTGCGTTCGATACCCGCCTCAAGGTCGCGCTGGTTGTCCGTCATGGTGATCCGCAAGTCCCCAAAGACGTTCATGGTAACGCCAGTCCGGGCTCGGGCCGTACGCCCCCGCATGCTGCACCATACCTTGCAGCGCAGCATGTGCCCCTGCTATCAATTGCCGTCTTTTCAAGGGATTTTTGCGTGTCTGGCCCCACTGGATGGGCCGCCGCTTCCCGCCCCTACCCCCTCAGTCCACCGGGAGCGAGTCGTGTCCATCGCCGCCAAGTTTGAAATCGAATACCTGCAGTATCTCGATGCCGAAGGCAAGGAAGTCCGCAAGGATCTGCCCGCCTTCGCCAAGGATCTCGACCACATGGTCGAGCTGTACAAGCTGATGTTGTCGACGCGGGTGTTCGACGCCAAGTCGATCGCCTTGCAGCGTACCGGCAAGCTGGGCACCTATGCCAGCTGCCTCGGCCACGAGGCCGCACATGTCGGCATCGGCAGTGCCATGAAGCCCGAAGACGTGCTGGCGGTCAGCTACCGCGAGTACGGCGCCCAGTTGTACCGCGGCGTGCAGCCGCGCGAGGTCTACATGTACTGGGGCGGCGACGAGCGCGGCAACGATTACCAGAAGGAACCGGCCCGCCACGACTTCGCCTGGTCGGTGCCGATCGCCACGCAGTGCCTGCATGCCGCCGGCTCCGCGATGGCGTTCAAGATCCGCGGCGAGAAGCGCGTGGCCGTGTGCACCATCGGCGACGGCGGCTCGTCCAAGGGCGATTTCTACGGCGCCATCAACGTCGCCGGCGCGCAGAACCTGCCGCTGGTGGCAGTGATCGTCAACAACCAGTGGGCGATCTCGGTGCCGCGCAAGATCCAGTCCGGCGCACCCACGCTGGCGCAGAAGGGCATTGCGGCCGGGCTGTTCTGCATCCAGGTCGACGGCAACGACATCATCGCCGTGCGCAAGGCGATGGAAGACGCGCTGGAGCGCGCTCGCAACGGCGAGGGCGGCAGCGTGATCGAGGCGGTGACCTACCGCCTCGGCGACCACACCACCGCCGACGATGCGCGCCGCTACCGCGGCGAGCAGGAAGTGAAGGACGGTTGGGAACGCGAGCCGATGAAGCGCCTGCGCAACTGGCTGGTGGCCAAGAAAGTGTGGGACGACGCGAAGGAAGAGGCCTGGAAGGCCGAGTGCGACGAGTGGATGGACAACGAGGTGAATGCCTACCTCGAGACGAAGACGCAGCCGGTCACGGCGATGTTCGATTACACCTTCGCCGAAGTCCCCGCCGATCTCGCCAAACAGCGCGACTACGTCCTCTCGCTTGAAAACAAGGGTCACTGAGTCATGGCACAAATCACTCTCATCGAAGCCGTCACCCAGGCGCTCGCCTACGAAATGAAGCACGACGACAGCGTCGTGGTGCTGGGCGAGGACGTCGGCGTCAACGGCGGCGTGTTCCGCGCCACCCAGGGCTTGCAGGAAAAGTACGGCGAGTTGCGTGTCATCGACACGCCGCTGGACGAAACCACCATCGCCGGCCTCACCGTCGGCCTGGCTGTGCAAGGCATGAAGCCCGTCGCCGAAGCCCAGTTCGAGGGCTTCATCTATCCGATGATGGAACAGATCGCCTGCCACGCCGCACGCATGCGCAATCGCACCCGCGGTCGCCTGACCGTGCCGGCCGTGTGGCGCGCCCCGTGGGGCGGCGGCATCCGCGCACCGGAGCATCACTCCGAGGCGAACGAGCACCTGTTCACCAACATCCCCGGCCTGCGCGTGGTGCTGCCGTCCTCGCCGGCGCGCGCCTACGGCCTGCTGCTGGCCGCGATCCGCGATCCGGACCCGGTGATCTTCTTCGAGCCCAAGCGCATCTACCGCCAGTACAAGGAAGAAGTGCCGGACGACGGCGAGGCGCTGCCGCTGGACGTGTGCTTCGTGCTGCGCGACGGCACCGACGTGACCCTGGTGACCTGGGGCGCGCAGGTGAAGGAATCGCTGGAAGCCGCCGACGAACTGGCCAAGCAGGGCATCAGCGCCGAAGTGATCGACGTCGCCACGCTCACCCCGCTGGACTTCGACACCATCGCCGAATCGGTGCAGAAGACCGGCCGCTGCGTGATCGTGCACGAGGCACCCAAGACCGCCGGCTTCGGCGCCGAGATCGCCGCCCGCATCGCCGAGGAATGCCTCTACGACCTGCTCGCCCCGGTCGAACGCGTCACCGGCCCGGACACGCACATCCCGCTGTTCCGCCTGGAAATGAAGTACCTGCCCAGCGTGGAGCGCATCGTCGACGCGGCGAAACGCACGCTGGCAGCAAGCTGACGCTCTTGGCTCCTCCCCCTGCGTGCAGGGGGAGGTCGGGTGGGGGTAAAGCTCTTGATCTGACGTCCGTAACCCAAGAGCACCCCGCCCCAACCCTCCCCTGCCAGCAGGGGAGGGAGCAAATCGGAAAACTCATACCTGGAAATCCGCTCATGGCTGATATCAAGACATTCCACCTGCCCGACCTTGGCGAAGGCCTGCCCGACGCCACCGTCGTCGAATGGCATGTGAAGGAAGGCGACACCATCAAGCTCGACGCCCCGCTGGTGTCGATGGAAACCGCCAAGGCGGTGGTCGACGTGCCCTCGCCCTACTCCGGCACGGTGAAGAAACTGCACGGCGCCACCGGCGACGTGATCGAAACCGGCGCCGCGCTGGCCGAATTCGAACTGGACCCGAACGCGAAGCAGCGTGCCGAGGCCGAATCCACCGGCCACCACCACGGCCCGAAGAAGACCGAAGCTGCCGCACCGGCACCAGCCCCGGAGCCCGCCACCACCGCCGTGCGCGAAGACGAAGGCACCGTGGTCGGCGCGATGGTCAGCGGCAACACCGTGCACGTCGAACAGGCCGCCAGCGTGGGCGGCGTCAAGGCCGTGCCCGCCGTGCGTGCCATGGCGAAGAAGCTCAAGGTCGACCTCACCCGCGTGCGCCCCAGCGGCGCCGACGGCGTGGTCACCATGAAGGACGTGAAGGACGCCGCCGCCAATGGCAGTGCCGTGCTGGGCGCCGCCCCGGCCCGTGCCGTGCCCGCCTCGGCCGGTCGCCACCTGGCGCCGGAACTGCCGCAGCCCGAGCCGCAGCGCAGCCCGGTCTCGCTGGCCGGCAAGCCCGTGCGCACCGCACCGCCGTCGGTCACCGCCAGTGGCCAGCCGGAGCAGCTCAAGGGCGTGCGTCGCAACATGGCCCGCGTGATGGCCGATGCCCACGCCCAGGTCGTGCCGACCACGCTGGTCGACGACGCCGATCTGCACGCCTGGATCGGCAAGCAGGACATCACCGCGCGCCTGATCCGCGCCATCGTCGCCGCCTGCAAGGCGGTGCCGGCGCTGAACGCATGGTTCGACGGCAAGAACCTCAGCCGCACGATGCACCCGCAGGTCGACATCGGCATCGCGGTGGACACCGACGACGGCCTGTTCGTGCCGGCGCTGCGCAACGCCGACGTGCTCGATGCCGCCGGCATCCGCGCCGCGATCAAGCGCCTGCGCACGCAGGTGGAAGACCGCACGATTCCGGCGTCGGAACTGTCCGGCTACACCATCAGCCTGAGCAACTTCGGCATGTTCGCCGGTCGCTACGCCACGCCCGTGGTGGTGCCGCCGACCGTCGCCATCATCGGCGCCGGCAAGCTCAGCCACGACGTGGTGGCGGTGATGGGTGGCATCGAAGTGCACCGCCGCATGCCGATCAGCCTCACCTTCGACCATCGCGCCGCCACCGGCGGCGAAGCCGCGCGCTTCCTCAAGGCGTTGCTGGACGACTTGTCGATGCCGAACTGAGCCAACCGCTCGTCATCGCACACGAAACGGGGTGCCATCGGGCGCCCCGTATTCGTTTGCCCCGCCCGCGTCCTTCCTGTCGCAGGAACGCACCCTGTGCGCGATGGCTGTTGATCCTTGTCGCTGCCAGAGCATCGCGCACAGGGTGCGCTCCTACAGTGATAGCCACCCTGGTGCGGGCGGCCACACTGCATGTTCCTTCACGGCGACAGCGCGAGAATCACGGCCAGCATCCCCGGGGGAAATTCCCATGCATCACAGCCGACTCTGCGCTCTTGTTCTCGACAGCCAGGTGGATGATCTCGCCAAAGGCGCACGCTTCTGGAGCGCCGCGCTGGGCAAGGACGTCATCACGCTCGACCAGGATGGCGACGGCCGCTACGCCGAACTGAAAACCGACGACGACGAACCGATCATCCTGCTGCAGAAAGTGGATCACGAAAGCCGCGTGCACCTGGACATCGAAACCGACGACATCGATGCCGAAGCCAGCCGACTGGAAGCCCTTGGCGCAAAACGCATCGCCTTCGTGCGTCATCGCTGGTGGGTGATGGAGGCGCCGACCGGCCATCGCTTCTGCGTGGTCCGCAAGCAGCGCGCCGCGTTCGGCCCTCACCTCAATCGCTGGGACTGAGCAACGGCAAGCCCAGGCAGAAGCGGTTTGCAGGAGCCAGCTCGCGGGCGATGCCTTTGGTTTTCGGACATCCTCTCCGGAGAAAGGAAGCAAGGCTGCGCATGCCGGTGTTTTTCGCGCCGCCCTTCGGTGACAATCGAGCCTTACCGCCGCAAGCCGGGCTTCCGTCATGGCGCTTCCCCATCTTGATCGTCCCATCTGCGAACCGGTGGAGTTGCAACCGGGGTCGCCGGTGCGCGTGGAGCGCATACGGCAAGGCCGCGAAGCGAATGCCAGCGATCCCTTCGTGCATTTCCACGACGTGCACGAGCTGGTGCTGTTCGGCCGGGTCGGCGGGCATTTCGATGCCGATGGCCGTCGCTATGCATTGACCCCGCATGCCATCGTCTTCGTGCCATCGATGCACCAGCACGATTTCGCGCTGAAAGCCGGGCCGCGTGACTGGATCCTGCTGCAGGTCGAAGCGGATGTGGGCGAGCGGCTGGCGCACAAGCCGGGCATGGAGCGCCTGCGCCAATCCTTCTGTGCGCGGCCCGACCGCACCCTGCGACAGCGCCTGGAATCGCTCGCCGACTGGCTGCTGGCACTGGAGCCCACCGACCCGCTGGCGCTGCCGCTGGCCGAGCTGTTGCTGTGCGCCATCGTCCGCGCACCGGACATCGAAGGCGAAAAGCTCGCCGCCGACGTCCATGGCCTGCAACGCCTGCGTCCGGCCATCGACCAGTTGCGCCGGCATCCCGCCGAGGCACCCGGCGCGGAGCAGGCCGCGGCGTTGTGTGCGTTGTCGCCGGCCTACTTCAGCCGCCGCTTCAAGCAACAGGTCGGCATGAGCTGGAGCGACTACGTGCGCACCCACCGCCTGCACCTGGCCAGCCGTCGCCTGCTGGAAACCACGCAAAGCGTCGCCACCATCGCCGATGCGCTGGGCTTCGCCACGCCCTCGCACTTCGGCGAACTGTTCCACCGCCGCTTCGGCATCACCCCGGGAGACTATCGCCAGGCCGGCCGCGCGCGCCCAACCTCCCGGCAGCAATGACTGCGCCGAGCCCATGAAACAGAAAGCCCGCACAACGGCGGGCTTCTGTTGAAACGCTGGATCAACGCAGCGGCAAATCAGAACGGAATGTCGTCGTCCTCGAAGCCGCCGTTGTCGGCCGGAGACGGGGCTGACTGGCGCTGCGGGGCACCGCCGCCATAGTTGCCGCCACCGCTGCCCTGGCGCGAAGCGCCGCCCTGCGGACGTTCACGCTGGAAACCGCCACCACCGCCGCTACCACCGCCTTCGCCGCCACCACCACCGAGCATCTGCATCTCGTTGGCCACGATGTCGGTGGAGTACTTTTCCACGCCGTCCTTGTCGGTGTACTTGTCGGTGCGCAGCGAGCCTTCGATATAGACCTGGCGGCCCTTCTTCAGGTATTCGCCGGCGATCTCGGCCAGCTTGCCGAACAGTTTCACCCGATGCCACTCGGTGCGCTCCTGGCGCTCACCGCTCTGCTTGTCCATCCACGACTCGGAGGTCGCGATGCGCAGGCTGGTGATGGCGGTGCCGCCGGCGCTGTAGCGGGTTTCGGGGTCGGCGCCGAGGTTGCCGACGAGGATGACCTTGTTGATGCCACGTGCCATGGAATCGCCCTTCGTGAAATGCCAGAAATACGGAGGTGGATGCTAGCACGGCCCCGGGTATCGGAGCGCACGGACCATGCCTTGGAGCGGTGTAGGCAAATGCCGACCGAAGAGGCCCGCGGAATTGTCCACCATCACCCGCAACCCGGCCTTTCCTCGGCAGGAGCGCACCCTGTGCGCGAACGCTCTTGGCTTCGGGCAACGCCAGAGCGTTCGCGCACAGGGTGCGCTCCTACCGGTGGAAGATCAGGCCGCCACGGGTGCGCCGGCGGCGATCACCCGGCTGCGGCCCCACCACAGCAGCGGTAGCCAGATCACCAGCAGCACGGCGGCCACGGCAAACACCGCGGACAGACCCAGGTGCTGCAGCACCACGCCACCCATCACGCCGCCGATGCCGGCACCGAGGAACTGGCTGGTGGCATAGGCGCCCAACGCTGCGCCACGCATGTGCTGCGGCGCCAGTCGCGACACCAGGCTGGGCAGGCTGGCTTCGAGCAGATTGAAGGCACTGAAGAACACGATTGCCGCCACCCACAGCAGGACATGGCCGTGCCCGGCGGCGCTGAAGCCGACCAGGGCCAGCCCCAGGCCCAGTGCGCACAGCAGGATCAGGCGCATGCTGCCGGCCACCGAAGTCACCCGGCGCAGCACGCCGCCCATCACCACCGCGGAGATCAGCATCACCGGCAGGTACAACTCCCACTGGCGATCCAGCGTGATGCCGGTGTTGCGCGCCAGCATCAACGGCAACGCCACGAAAGCGGCGGTGAGCATGGTGTGCATCATGAATATCGAGGCGTTGAGCACCAGCAACTGCGGCTTCACCAGCATGCGCAGCACTTCCCCGCCGTGAGCCGCCGCCGGTGCGCGGCGCTGTTCGGGCCGCGGCACCACGATCCACAGCAACACGATGGCGCCCAGTGCCAGCACGGCGGTCAGCCCGAACAGACCCGGCAGTCCGGCGATGGCCGCCAACGGTGCGCTGAGGATGATCGCCAGGATGAAGGCCAGCCCGATGCTGACACCGATGATGCCCATCACCTTGCTGCGGTTGTCGTCACGCGAATGGTCGGCCGCCAGCGCCTG
The DNA here is from genome assembly GCF_041107475.1 of Rhodanobacter sp. FW021-MT20. NCBI lineage: Bacteria > Pseudomonadati > Pseudomonadota > Gammaproteobacteria > Lysobacterales > Rhodanobacteraceae > Rhodanobacter > Rhodanobacter sp. FW021-MT20. Next base: position 51,949 of record NZ_JBGBPX010000012.1, read on the forward strand.
GCTGGCACCGGACACCGCACCCATGCCTTGCAGCACGCGTCCGACGATGATGCCGTTGATGCCATGCGCCATGGCCGCCACCACACTGCCGACGACGAACACCAGCAGGCCCACGGTAATCGTCAGGTGGCGACCGATGCGATCGGAGATCAGCCCCACCGGCACCTGCAGCAGTGCCTGCGCAAAACCGTAGATGCCGATCGCCAGGCCCACCAGCAGCGGCGTCGCCCCCGGTATGTGCAGCGCATAAGCCGTGAACACCGGCATGATCAGGAACAGCCCGAACATGCGCAGCCCGACGACGCTGGACAAGGCAAGGGAGGTGTTCAGTTCGCGCTTGCTGAGCTTGCTCACGTGGGCGGGTGTCCGGCGATGGCTTGGAAGTCCGATTATAGGCATGTGCCCCGATCGTCCCCATGTGACACAACGCCACGAGGCCCGCAGACCGCGACATTGTTCGCATCGTGGCTCCGTCAGGCCGCATACAGCCAAGGCTGAACCCCCTATAATCGCGCTTCAACTCCTTGCAGGCCGTCCATGAGCTCGTCCGCCGAACACGTTCCCGGATCAATGCGCGACTTCGCCGACGTACGCGAACTCGCCGCCGCCGACATGCGCGACGTCGATGCGCTGATTCGCCAGCGGCTGTCCTCCGACGTGGTGCTGATCAACCAGATCGCCGACCACATCATCGCCGGTGGCGGCAAGCGGCTGCGCCCGATGCTGCACGTGCTGGCGGCCGGCGCCGCGGGTTACACGGGCGAGCAGCACATCAAGCTGGCTGCGGTCATCGAGTTCATCCACACCTCGACCCTGCTGCACGACGACGTGGTCGACGAATCGGATCTGCGCCGTGGCCGCAAGACCGCCAACGCGCTGTGGGGCAACGCCGCCAGCGTGCTGGTGGGCGACTTCCTCTATTCGCGCTCGTTCCAGCTGATGGTGGAACTGGACGACATGCGCATCATGCGCATCCTCGCCGACACCACCAACACCATCGCCGAGGGCGAGGTGCTGCAGCTGCTCAACATCGGCAACGCCGACGTGAACGAGGCCGCGTACCTGGCGGTGATCGAGCGCAAGACCGCGGTGCTGTTCGCCGCCGCCACCGAACTGGGCGGATTGCTCGGCGGCTTGCCGACAGACCAGGTGGCCGCGCTGCGTCGCTACGGCATGGAACTGGGCTACGCCTTCCAGATCGCCGACGACCTGCTGGATTACGTCAGCGACGCCGGCACCCTGGGCAAGAACATCGGCGACGACCTGGCCGAAGGCAAACCCACGCTGCCGCTGATCTACGCGCTGGAAACCGCCGACGCCAAGCAGGTGCAATCGCTGCGCCACGCGATCGAACACGGCGGCCTGGATTCGCTGGATCACATCATCGCCGCCATCCGCGACTCCGGCGCGCTGGAACGCACCCGCGAACGCGCGGTGGCGCATGCCAAGGCTGCATGCGAGGCCCTGGCCAGCCTACCCGCTTCCACGCATCGCGATGCCTTGGTCGCGCTGGCTGATTATTCGGTGCAGCGCACGTCCTGAGGTTCCTTGCCGGAGCTTTCAACGCTATCGCGAAGCTGCTCGCCTGCGGCGGGTTTTCGGGAACCTCGAAACCCCGCTGCCCCGATGAAGGTTTGGAGGGGTGCCCCGAAAGCCTTGTAGGAGCGCACCCTGTGCGCGAATGCTCGGGTGTCTGACCGAGGCCAAGAGCATTCGCGCACAGGGTGCGCTCCTACAAAAGCGGTTATTCGAGGTGCCCTATGGGCTGCCGGCAAACGCCGACTTCAGCCACTGGTGCATCAAACGATAACTGCGCGCCGCGGCCTTGGCGTCGTACTTGCAGCCCGGTTCGTTTTCGCCCACTTCGGTAAAACAATGCACGGCGTGGCCGAGCACCACGAACTGCCAGCCGGCGGGACTTTGGCGCATCTCGTCGAGAAACTTGTCGGCAGCGGGCATCGTCCAGGTGTCGTCGGCGCCATTCATGGCCAGCACGCGCGCCTTGATGTGTTTCGCCTGCACCGGGTCACCGCCGGAGAGGTCGCCGTGGAACGACACCACCGCGGCGACGTCCGCTCCGCTGCGCGCCAGATCCAGCACGGCTGCGCCGCCAAAGCAGAAGCCGATGGCGGCGAGCTTCGAGGTATCGATCGGCGCCGAAGCCGCCTGCGCCCGCAGCTGCGCCAGCGCCTCGTTGACCCGTTTGCGCATCAGCGAACGATCCGCATACAGCGGCTTCACCGCCGCCTGCGCCTGATCGGTATTCGTCGGACGCACACCGGCGCCGTACATGTCGGTGAGAAGGATCACGTAGCGCTTGCCGGCGATCATCTCGGCTTTCTTCACCGCCGCCGCATTCACGCCGAACCAGTTCGGCACCATCACCAGACCCGGACGTTTCGCGGCGGTCGCATCGTCATAGACCAGCACGCTGTGGAAATGCGTGCTTCCCAGCGTCCAGTCCACGGCGCGATGGACCATCTTCGCCTGCGCGGCGAAGGCAAGCACGGAAAGCAAAAGCACACTGCAGCAACGGGCGAGACGCATGACGAATCCTCCGGCCAGATTGGTTTGCTCCCTCCCCTGCGAGCAGGGGAGAGTTGGGGAGGGGGCTTCTCGGAGAACGCGAAAAGCTTTACCCCCTCCCGACCTCCCCCTGCCTTGCAGGGGGAGGCGAAAAGCTCACAGCCCGGCGGCGTGCGCGGCGATGCGCCGCTTCAATGGCGTCAGTCGATCGAGCAGGCGCACGCCCAGTCCACGCGCGGCGACCAGCGGCGGCGACTGCCAAGCGTAGATGCGTGCCAGCGCGTCGAAACCGCGCGCATCGAGCGTATCGGCACTGCGTCGGCGACGCGCGTAGCGACGCAATACATGTTCGGCGCCGATGTCACGCCCGGCATCGCGTGCGGCACGCAGCGTATCGCGCAATTCGGCGACATCGCGCAGCCCCAGGTTCACGCCCTGCCCGGCCAGGGGATGGACTGCATGCGCGGCATCACCGAGCAGCACGAAGCGATCGGACTGATAGGTTTCGGCCAACTGCAACTTGAGCGGGAACGCCGCGCGCCGCGTGGTGCCCACCACACGACCCAAGCGGAAATCGCTGGCGATGCCGAGCGCATCCATGAAGGCCGCATCGTCCAGCGCCAACACGCGTTGCGCTTCGCCCTCGGGCAGCGACCACACCACCGAGCTGCGCCCATCGGCCAGCGGCAGCAGCGCCAACGGCCCCGTGGGCAGGAAGCGCTGCCATGCGGTGGCTTCATGCGGCCGCTCGGTGACGACATGCGCCACCACTGCACGTTGCGCGTAGTCGCGACCACGGGTAGCGATGCCGGCCATGTCGCGCAATGGCGAAGCGGCGCCGTCAGCGGCCACCAGCAGACGCGCGGACAGACTTTCGCCATCAGCCAGTTCCAGCACCACGCGATCCTCCCGCGCCTCGAAACCCCGCACCTCGGCCGGGCACAGGCGACGGACGCCGCCCGTGGCTGTGCCGGAGCGGCCGCCGGCCGCCTCCAGCGCCTGCCACAGCGTCCACTGCACCAGATTGTTCTCGACAATATGGCCGAGCAGGTCGCGCCCATCGTCCGCGGCAGAAAAGTCGATGGCGGCGCCGCTTTCGCTGTCCCATACATGCATGTGCGCATAAGGGCTGGATCGCGCATCACGAATGGACGTCCAGACACCCAGACCATCCAGCAACTCGATGGACGACGGCGCGAGCCCGACCACGCGCAAATCGACTTCGTCGCCCGCCTGCCATGGCGTCGGCTCGCGCGCTTCCAGCAGCGCGGTGGAAAAGCCGGCCTTCGCCAACGCCAGCGCAGCAGCGGCGCCGACCATGCCGCCACCGACCACGGCGATATCCAGTGCCGGCGCGCGGCGACGTTCGGGAAGCGTGTTCATGGCAGGCGCTCCAGCACGGCGTGCGGCGGCTCGCCACGGAAGCCCATGCCGTGTTGTGCCAGCAGGTGTTGCAGCGGCGACACGCGGTCGTAGGCCAGCAGCGCCAGCGAACGCAGCGGCGCCAGCAACGGCTGTTCCAGGCAGGCCAGCCGTACCAGTCCGTGGCTCATCGCCATGGTGCCTTCGCGGTCCGGCGCGCGGCGCGCGGCGTAGCGTTGCAGCAGGTCAGCCGCGCCGGGATCTTCCGCCGCAGCGACCAGTTCCGACAAGGTCAGCGCATCGCGCAAGCCGAGGTTGAAACCTTGCGCACCGATCGGGTGGACGGTCTGCGCGGCGTTGCCGACCAGCACCGCGCGCGGGCCGATCAACTGCCGTGCGGCCACGCGGCGGATCGCGTAGGGGTGCCGCTTGCCCGGGCGCGTCAGCCGGCCCAGCTTCCAGCCAAAACGTTGCTGCGCCAGCGCGATGAAATCGCCATCGCCCAGCGCCGCCACCGTTTCCGCCTGCTCGCCCGGCACGGTAAGCACCAGTCCGCAGCGACGTTCGGCCAGCGGCAACAGCGCCACCGGGCCCGCGTCGGAGAAACGCTCGAAAGCGCGGTTCGCGTGATCGTGCTCGGGAGTGACAGTGGCGACAAACAGGGTCTGCTCGTAATCGAGCCGCTCGGCGTCGATGCCGAGCTGGCTGCGCACGAAGGATTCGGTGCCGTCGGCGCCGACCAGCAGCGCTGCGTCGACCGTGCGCTCGCCGTCGGCGGTGCGGATGCGCGCGCGCCAGCCGGCCGGGTGCGATTCCAGCGCTTCCAGTGTCGCCGGCGCCAGCCGGGTCAGCCGGGTGCAGGCATCGAGCCGGCGCAACAAGGCCTCGCCCAGTTCACGCGCCGGCAGCGTCCAGCCCAGGGCATCGACGCCCTGCTTCGCCGCGTCGATGCGCGCGCTGCCGAATTCGCCCGCGCGGCTGACCCGGATATGCCGGATCGGCGTGGCGTTCGCCGCGGCATGCGTCCACACGCCGATGGCGTCCAGGCCATTGACCGTAGCGCGCGCCAGCGCCAGGTTGCGTTCGTCGTAGCTGGGCTGGGCACCGGCGCGCGGGGCGGCCGCCTCGACCAGGGTGGCGGCGATGCCGGCGGCATCCAGCGCAATGGCCAGACTGGCGCCGACCAGGCCGCCACCGACGATCAGCACACCGGTTCGGGAAGTGGAGGTTTGCTCGGGACTCATGCCGTCGATGATACGCGCGAGCGCACGGCGGCTGCATCGACGACGGCGCATTGGGCTAAACTGGGTGCCTGATTCCCCGCATGCATTCCCACGGAGCCCTGCCATGGACAAGCCGTACATCCAACGCGTGAGTATTTTCATCGCCCTGGCCCTGGCGATGGCGGTCACCCGCATCCATCACTTCGACGTGCTGCCCGATGCGTCGTGGGCCATATTCTTCCTCGCCGGTTTCTGGCTGCGCGGCTCCGCACGCTGGGCTTTCCCGCTGCTGATGGCCGAAGCCGTGCTGGTCGATTTCGTGGTGATCACGCAGCAAGGCATGAACTTCTGGAGCCAATACTGCGTGTCGCCGGCCTACTGGTTCCTGATTGCCGCCTACGGCGCGCTGTGGCTGGGCGGCAGCTGGCTGGCCCGGCACCAGCTTGGCCTGCGCATGCCCACGCTCGGCCTGGCCGTGCTGGCGCTGCTGGTCAGCGAGGCCGTGTGCTACCTGATTTCCAACGGCAGCTTCTACTGGATCAGCGCCAACGTGCCGGCGCCGCGCAGCTTCGGCGCATGGTTCGTCAACCTGGGCGACTGGTACCTGCCGTTCCTCGAAGTCACCGCGTTGTACGTGGGCCTGGGGGCCGTGCTGCACGTGCTGGTGACCCAGCTGTCGCGCACGCTGCAGCACACCGGCCACACGCAGCACTGACGTGGGCAACCGCCTTTCGAAAATCTACACGCGCACCGGCGACGACGGCAGCACCGGCCTCGGCGACGGCTCGCGGGTAGCCAAGGATTCGCTGCGCGTCAGCGCCTACGGCACCGTCGACGAGCTCAACAGCACGATCGGCATGGTGCTGGCCTGCAATGGCGTGGACGCTGCCGTGCGCGAAGCGCTGACCCAGATCCAGCACGAGCTGTTCGACCTCGGCGGCGAGCTGTGCATCCCGGGCATGGCGATGATCGACGACGCCGACATCACGCGCCTGGAAACCGTGCTGGACGGCTTCAACGAGCCACTGCCATCGCTGAAGGAATTCATCCTGCCCGGTGGCGGCATGGCCGCATCGTGCTGCCACCTGGCGCGCACCGTCTGTCGCCGCGCCGAGCGTGAAGTGACGGCGCTGGCGCGCGAGGAAGACGTGCGGCCGCAACCGCAGCGCTATCTCAACCGCCTGTCCGACCTGCTGTTCGTGTTGTGCCGCGTACTGGCCCGGGCCGATGGCCACGGCGAGGTGCTGTGGCAGCACGAGCGCCGGCGCAAGCCGACGGCCTGACCGGTAACCGCATGCTGCGGCTCTATACCCATCCATCCTGCCTGCAGCACGATACCGGCCCCGGCCATCCCGAATCGCCGGCACGGCTCGCGGCGGTGCTGCACGCACTGGATCACGACCGCTTCGCCGCGCTGGATCGCATCGAAGCCCCGCGTGCCACGCGCGAGCAACTGCTGCGCGTGCATCGGGCCGGTCACGTCGAGCGCATCCTGGACGCGGCCCCTTCCGACGGGCTGCTGCAACTGGACGAGGACACCCTGATGTCGCCCTGCTCGGCCGAGGCGGCGCTGCGTGCGGCCGGTGCGATGGTGGCGGCGGTGGACGCGGTGATCGGCGGCGAATGTCGCCATGCGTTCTGCGCCGTTCGCCCCCCTGGCCACCACGCCACACCCGACCATGCGATGGGCTTCTGCCTGTTCAACAACGTGGCCGTGGCGGCGGCCCACGCGCTGGCGGCCCACGGCCTCAAGCGCGTGGCGATCGCCGATTTCGACGTGCACCACGGCAATGGCACGCAGGCCATCTTCGAACGCGAACCGCGCGTGCTGTTCGCTTCCAGCCACGAGTCGCCGCTGTACCCCAATACCGGCCGCGAAGACGAGCGTGGCGTCGGCAATATCGTCAATGGCTGCCTGTCGGCCGGCGACGGTTCGTGGGCCTTCCGCGAATTGTGGGACGGCCTGCTGCTGCCGCGATTGCACGCGTTCAAACCGCAGCTGGTGCTGGTTTCGGCCGGTTTCGACGCCCATCGCGACGATCCACTGGCCGGGCTGCAACTGGGCAGCGAAGATTACGCCTGGATCACCGCGAAACTGGTCGAACTTGCCCGCGTGCATGCCGGCGGACGGCTCGTCTCGACGCTGGAAGGCGGCTACGCGCCGACGGCACTGGCGGCCAGCGCCGCCGCGCATGTCGAAGAGCTGATGGAATGATGCCGCCGGCCCGGGATCGGGTGGCAAGCCGATTTGTTCAAAGCCGGCATTGACCTTCGCGACCTGAGGATGTTCTGATTTTGCTCGTCATCCCAGCGGCTCTCAACAGCCGCAGGAATGACCGGAAAAAGCAGATTGATCAGGCCATCCCTAAAGCGGCAGGAAATCCAGCGCCACGGAATTGACGCAGTAGCGCAGGCCGGTCGGCCGCGGACCGTCGCTGAACATGTGCCCCAGGTGCGAATCACAATTGGCGCAGCGCAGCTCCACCCGATGCCGACCCTGGCTTTCATCCCGGCGCAGGCTCACTGCCGAGGGCGCCATCGGCCGGAAGAAACTCGGCCAGCCCGAGCCGGAATCGAATTTGGCCTCGGAGGCGAACAGCTTTGCCCGGCACGCCACGCAGACGTAGATACCCGCCTCGCGGTGGCGATACCAGCGCCCGCTGAACGGCGGTTCGGTAGCCGAACAGCGGCACACGGCGTACTGTTCTGGTGTCAGATCGACCTGCCATTGCGAGTCGGTCTTGTGTACCGGAACGGGATTCGGAAGCGGATTGGAAGTCGTATTCATGCCTCGTCCCCACACGAAACAGATAGCGCGCGCCTGCCGCAGGCAGGCCCTTTCTGTTAGCTTACTGCGTCTTCCCGTCGACAGATTGCCATCGTGACGCGCACGCTACGCCAACTGCCTCCCCGTCGCCTGCTGGCGGTTGCCGCCGCCATGGCCCTGATCAGTGCCCAGGCCGATGCCAGTGGCGGAAAGGGCCTGAAACACCCCAAGTCCACGCTTGACGGCACCGAGACCGTCTGCCCGCTGGGCACCTTCATCTGCCCGCCGCGGCCGGACAACTTCGCGTTGTGCCGCCCCAATGCGATGCTGGAATTCTACGACCCCAGCCTGCCGCAGAACACCGACCTGCGCCCGACCGCGAAGACCTTCGTCCAGGCCGAGCATGTGGACAGCTCGAACCAGACCGTCTACCACCTCTCCGGCCGGGTGAAGATGGACCGCGCCGACCAGCAGGTGCAGGCCGACCGCATCGACTACAACGACGAGACCACCGATTACGACGCCCGCGGCGACGTGCGCTACCAGGAAGCCGGCGAGCTGCTGTCCGCCGACCACATGAAGGGCAACACCAACGCCAACCGTGGCATCGCCGACGGCAACCTGCGCTTCCAGATGCTGCTGTCGCACGGCAACGGCACGGCGGATCAGGCGCACATGCTGGACGCCCAGCACAGCCGCTACAGCCGGGTGGCCTATTCCACCTGCGACATCGGCCACCACCTGTGGGAAATCCGCGCCAAGAAACTCACCATCAACAAGGAAACCGGCCGCGGCGTGGCGCGCGATGCCACCATGCGCCTGGGGCACGTGCCGTTCTTGTATCTGCCCTACATGAGCTTTCCCGTCGACAACCGGCGCATGAGTGGTTTCCTGTATCCGACCTTCAGCCACACCACGCGTGGCGGCTACACGTTCAGCATTCCGTACTACCTGAACCTGGCGCCGAACTACGACGCCACGCTGGAGCCACGCATGTATTCGCTGCGTGGCCCGATGCTGGCCGGCCAGGCACGCTACCTGTTCCCGGGAACGAGTGGCCAGCTCGACTTCGAGTACCTGGCCAAGGACCGCTTCGACGACACCACGCTGTCGCCCACCGCCACGGACACCCTGGGCCGTGATCGCTGGCTGATGAAATACACCGACAGCACCGCGTTGTGGCCGGGCTGGTCGTTCGGCACCAGCATCAACCGCGCGTCGGACCGCAACTACCTGCGCGACTTCGGCAGCGATCTGTACACCATCTCCACCGGCACGCTGGCGTCCAATGCCTACATCAACGGTTCGGGCAACTGGTGGAGCGCCTCGTTCGGCGCCGATTACTACCAGAACGTCGACCCGTCGCTGCCGGACAGCGTGGTGCAGTACAAGCGCTGGCCGCGCGCCACGTTCAACCTCGACATCCCGCTCAACCGCTGGCTCGAAGCCGGCCTGAGCAGCGAGGCGGTGGCGTTCCGCAAGCAGGACGTGGTCGAAGGCGATCGGTTGGACCTGTACCCGTTCATCGGCGCCGATTTCCAGGGCGCCGCGTGGTTCGTGCGCCCGAAGGTGGCCTGGCGCTATACCGCCTACCAGCTCAGCAACGGTTACCAGAATTACGGCTTCTACGGCCCGCTTGCCGCCAGCCAGGCTTCGCCATTCACCGATCGCACGCCCAGTCGTTCGCTGCCCATCGCCAGCCTCGACAGCGGACTGATCTTCGAGCGCGACACCTCGCTGTTCGGCAGCAACTACACGCAGACGCTGGAACCGCGCCTGTACTACCTGTACGCGCCGTACCGCGACCAGAGCAACCTGCCGCTGTTCGATACCACCTTGATGTCGTTCGACTACTGGCAGTTGTTCTCGCCCAACCAGTACTCCGGCGCCGATCGCCAGATGAACGCCAACAACCTGACGGCAGCGGTGACCACCCGCCTGCTCGACGAGAGCGGCGTGGAGCGGTTGTCGCTCAGCTTCGGCCAGATCCGCTACTTCACCCCGCAGAAGGTGCCGCTCACCGGTACCACCGCCACCGACTTCGCCGGTTCGGACTACGTGGTGGAACTGGGCAGCCAGCTCAGCGACGACTGGCGCCTGAACGGCTCCTACCAGTGGAACCCGCACAGCCGCCAGACCGACATGGGCACGGTGGAACTGCAACGCCGCATCGGCCTGGACGGCGTGCTGAACTTCTCCTACCGCTTCCGGCGCAGCCTGCTGGAACAATACGACGCTTCCGTGGTCTATCCCGTCTCGGATCGCTGGCGCCTGCTCGGTCACTGGACCTATTCGGTGATGGACAAGCGCACGGTGGAAGCCATGGCCGGCATCCAGTACGAAAGCTGCTGCGTGAAACTGAGCCTGCTGGGCCGTCACTACGTGAACGGCTACGACGGCCTGGTTCCCACCACGACCACCGCGAACCCGGGAACCAACAACGCGATCATGTTCGAGCTGGAATTCAAGGGCATGGGCGCATTCAACGGCCAGACCGAGACCTACCTGCGCCGTGGTATTCTTGGCTATCAATAAACTCCTGTCGCCACTGGCGATTGAAGGCCCCCGACTGATGAAGCAGACCTTCGCGTTACTCCTGCTGGCGATCGCCTTTGCGATCCCGCCACTCGCCCATGCCCAGTTGCTGCCGCAGGCCGCAGCTGGACAGGGCACCACCAGCCAGGAGCAACCGCTCGACCGCATTGTTGCGGTCGTCGAGGAAAACGTGATCCTGGAAAGCGAGTTGGACCAGGCCGTGCAGGCCGTGCAGCAGCAATATGCACAGCACCCCGAACAGTTGCCGCCCACCGACGTGTTGCGCCGGCAGGTGCTTGATCGCCTGATCCTGATGAAGCTGCAATTGCAGCGTGCCGACGAACAGGGCATCCAGGTCTCCGACCAGGAAGTCGACCAGGCCGTGGCCAACGTGGCCCAGCAGAACAAGATGACGACCGACCAGCTGCGCGCCGCCGTGCAGCAGACCGGGCAGAGCTACGCCGCGTTCCGCCAGCAATTGCACGACCAGCTGGTGGTGCAGCGCCTGCACCAGAGCGTGGTGCACGATTCCGTCTCGGTCACCGACAGCGAAGTCGACAACCTGCTCAACAGCCCGACCTACAAGGCCGGCGAAGTGCACCTGGCGCACATCGACATCAACATTCCCAGCGGTGCCAGCGCCACCGATATCCAGGTTGCCGCGGCCAAGGCCAAGGCCGCGCTGGACGCGATCAAGGGCGGCATGGACTTCAATGCCGCCGCCATCCGCTACTCCGACGCCTCCGACGCGCTCGACGGCGGCGACCTCGGCTGGCGCCGCATGGACGCCATCCCGCCGGCCTTCGTCGACACCATCACCAACATGAAGCCCGGCGATGTCAGCCCGGCCCTGCGCGGTCCCACCGGCTTCCACATCATCAAGCTGGTCGGCGAGCGCCAGCCGCCCAAGCAGATCGCCACCGAATTCCACGCCCTGCACATCCTGATCAAGCCCAGCGCCGTGGTGTCCATGCAGCAGGCCGAGCAGAAGGCCCAGTCGCTGTACAACCGCCTCGTCAACAAGCATGCCTCCTTCGCCACCCTGGCCAAGGAAGACTCCGACGACGACACCACCGCCAACAACGGCGGCGACATGGGCTGGTTCCAGCAGAACGCCTGGGGCTCGGCCATTGGTCAACAGATCGCACAGCTCAAGGACGGCGAGGTCTCCAAGCCGTTCCAGACCGCCGAAGGCTGGCATCTGGTGAAGCGCCTGGGCGAACGCCAGACCGACGTCACCGAGAAGGCCGCGCGCGAGCAGGCCCGCCAGGCCATCGGCAACCGCAAGGCCGAGCAGGCCTACGACGATTACCTGCGCCAGCTGCGTTCCAGCTCGTACGTGAAGATCCTGGTCCCCGCACTGGCCAAGCCCGACGAAGGCAACGCCAAGGCATCCTCGTGACCCCGGCGGCAGCCGCACCGCGGTCGTGAGCACGCAGGCGCTGCCCCGGCTCGCCGTCACCGCGGGCGAGCCCGCGGGTGTCGGCCCCGAACTGCTGATCCGATTGGCCGCCACCTCGCTGGCGGCCAATCTCGTTGCGGTGACCGATCGGAACCTGCTCGAACGCGCCGCCTCGCGTTGCGGCGCGGCCATCGAGCTGCGCGACGACGACGGCAGCGATATCGCAGTGCGCCCACCCGGCACATTGCGTGTCCATCACGTGCCATTGGGTGTTCCCGAAGTCCCGGGCCAGCCCGACCCGCGCAACGCCCGGCACGTGCTCGCCACCCTCGCCGAGGCCGCCGACGGCTGCATGCAGGGACGCTACGCCGCCGTAGTCACCGCGCCGCTGCAGAAGGCCTCGATCAACGAGGCCGGCATCCGCTTCAGCGGCCACACCGAATTCTTCGCCGAACGCGCCCACGCCGACGTAGTGATGATGCTGGCCAGTCCCGAACTGCGCGTGGCGCTGGCCACCACCCACCTGCCGCTGGCCGCGGTGCCGGCCGCGATCACCCGCGCCACACTGGAACGCGTGCTGCGCATCGTGCACGGCGAACTGCGCACGAAATTCGGGCTGGCCGAACCGCGCATCGCCGTGCTCGGCCTCAATCCGCATGCCGGCGAAGGCGGTCATCTCGGTCGCGAGGAACTGGACACCGTCATCCCGCTGCTGGACACGCTGCGTGCCGAAGGCATGCAGTTGCTCGGCCCGCTGCCTGCCGACACCGCCTTCGTTCCCGCCCAGCGAACACGCTACGACGCGGTACTGGCGATGTACCACGATCAGGCCTTGCCGGTACTCAAGAGCGAGGCCTTCGACCGCACCGTCAACCTCACCCTCGGCCTGCCCTTCATCCGCACCTCGGTCGATCACGGCACCGCGCTGGATCTGGCCGGCAGTGGTACGGCCGATCCAGCCAGCCTGATTGCCGCCGCCAAGCTCGCCTTGGAACTCGTGGCGCGCTGCGCCACTCGTCCATCCTCTCCCCGCCGGGGAGAGGAGCGAGGTGAGGGGCCACTCTTGCGAAAACCCTCATGACCCCCCCCGCCCGCCCCAAGAAAAGCTTCGGCCAACACTTCCTGCACGAACGGCGTTACATCGAACGCATCGTCAGCTCGATCTCGCCACGCGCCGACGACTTCGTGGTCGAGATCGGCCCGGGTGAAGGCGCGCTCACCCTGCCCCTGCTGGCTGCCGCCGGCAAACTCACCGCGATCGAGCTGGACACCGACCTGATCCCGGGGCTGCAGGAGCGCGCCGCAGCCGTTGGCGAACTGGCCATCATCCATGCCGACGTGCTGAAGGTGGACTTCACCGCGCTGGCGCACCGCCACGGTGTGCCGCGCCTGCGCATCGCCGGCAACCTGCCCTACTACATCTCCAGCCCGATCCTGTTCCATTGCGTCGAGCATGCGGCCGCGATCCAGGACATGCACTTCATGCTGCAGAAGGAAGTGGTCGATCGCATGGCCGCCGAACCGGGCAGCAAGGTCTACGGCCGCCTGTCGGTGATGCTGCAACTGGCCTGCCGGGTCGAACCGCTGTTCAACGTGCCACCCGGTGCGTTCCGGCCACCGCCGAAGGTGGATTCGGCGGTGGTGCGGCTGATCCCGCTCACGCCCGTGCAGCGCCATGATGCGGACCCGGAACGGCTGTACGCCGTGGTCAGGGCCGCCTTTGCACAGCGACGCAAGACGCTGGGCAACGCCTTGCGCCAGCTGCTGGATGCCGACGCCATCCGCCGCGCCGACGTCGACCCCAAGGCGCGTGCCGAAACCCTGTCGCCAGCCGACTTCGTTCGACTGGCCAAGGTGGACACCTCCATCTGAACGCCATGCGCGCCGGCGGCTTCCATTCGCTGCCCATGCACATCGGCAACCCGTACAATCCAGCCATGACCGAGAAATCTTCCTACACGATCGACGTGCAGGTCGTAAGCCGCTTCGTGCCCGACCAGTCGCGCCCCGGCGACAACCGCTACGTGTTCGCCTACACCATCACCCTGCGCAACGCCGGCAACGTGCCCGCGCAGTTGCTCACGCGGCATTGGCTGATCACCGACGCCAACGGCAAGGTGGAAGAAGTGCGTGGCGACGGCGTGGTCGGCGAACAGCCGTGGATGCGTCCCGGCGACGATTTCGAATACACCTCCGGCGCGGTGCTGGAAACCCCGGTCGGCATCATGGGCGGCAGCTACCAGATGCTGGCCGACGACGGCACCCGCTTCGAGGCACCGATTCCGGAATTCACCTTGTCCATCCCGCGCACGCTGCACTGACGGAAGCGGACTGACATGGCCACCTACGCGATCGGAGACGTCCAGGGCTGCTACCCGGAACTGCAGCGCCTGCTGGAAAAGCTGCGCTTCGACCCCGCAGCCGATCGCCTGTGGTTCTGCGGCGACCTGATCAATCGTGGCGGCCGCTCGCTGGATACTTTGCGACTGATCCACGAGCTGCGCGAATCCAGCGTGGTGACTCTGGGCAACCACGACCTCAGCCTGCTCGCCATCGCCGAACGCAAGCCCGACGCACAAGCCCGGGTGAACCCGGAGCTGCGCGAAGTGCTGTTCGCCGAGGACGCGCCAGTGTTGTTCGACTGGCTGCGCAGCCAGAAGCTGCTGCACCACGACGAGACGCTGGGCTGGACGATGATCCACGCCGGCCTCGCGCCCATCTGGACGCTCAAGCAGGCGCAACGCTGCGCGCTGGAAGTGGAGCGCGAGCTGTCCAGCCCGCGCCGGGGCCGTCTGCTGAAAAACCTGTTCGGCAACCGCCCCGCCGCGTGGAACAACCGCCTGCAGGGCATCGAGCGCCTGCGCGCCACCATCAACACGCTCACCCGCATGCGCTACTGCGACGTCAACGGCCGCATCGACTTCGAGGGCAAGGGCACACCGGGCACGCAAAAGCCCGGCATGTATCCGTGGTTCGAGGTGCCCGGCATGCGTCGACGCGACACCCGCATCGTCTGCGGCCACTGGTCGGCACTGGGCCGCTTCGCCGGTCTGGGCGTGCATGCGATCGACACCGGTTGCGTCTGGGGCGGCAAGCTGACGGCACTGCGCCTGGACGGCGAGGAACCGCAATACATCACCGTCGACGCCGAGCCCCACCGCAAGCGTCCGCCGGGTGGCGGTGACTGAGCGGGCTTTTCCGGCACGCCCCGATCGCGGCGTGGCAACGGCGGCGGCGGCGGCGGCGGCGTAGGAGCGCACCCTGTGCGCGAATGCTCTGGCGCTTGACCGGAGCGAAAAGCATTCGCGCACAGGGTGCGCTCCTACACGGCTTCGGCGAAGCTGCGGGTAGGTGCGCTCGCTACGGAAGAACCTCGGCCAGGCTCTTATGACATTTCTTCCGGCGTTGAGGCGTGCCGCCACCGCCATGCTAGGTTGATCGCTCCCCACCCGAGGAGCCTCCCACGATGGAACACCAAGGCACGGTCGCGCAGCAGTTTGGCGCGCAGGCACAGGCTTACCTGACCAGCACGGTCCATGCGCAAGGCAAGGACCTGCAGCAGCTCGGCGACATGGCCGAACGGTTTGCCGCCGGCGCGACCGTCCTCGATCTCGGCTGCGGTGCCGGTCACGCCAGCTTCGCCATGGCGCCGCATGTCACCGAACTGGTGGCCTACGACCTCTCCACAGACATGCTCGACGTGGTCGCCGCGGCGGCCGCCACGCGAGGGCTGGGCTCGATTCGCACCCGCCAGGGGCCAGCCGAACGGTTGCCGTTCGCCGATGCCAGCTTCGCGTTGGTCGCCAGCCGCTACAGCGCCCACCACTGGACCGATCCGGCGGCTGCCCTGCGCGAAGTTGCACGCGTGCTCAAGCCGGGCGGCCAGCTTTGCATGATCGATGTCGTGGGTCCGCAAGGCGTGGGGGCGGCATTGCTCGACACCCACCTGCAATCACTGGAAGTGTTGCGCGACGTCTCGCACGTACGCGACTACAGCCGGGCCGAGTGGCGCGACATGCTGGCCACCGCCGGTTTCGAGCTCACCGACGAGCAGGATTGGCGACTGGACATCGACGTCAACAGCTGGCTGGCGCGCATGCGCACGCCGCCGGTACTGGAAGCCGCGGCGCGACATCTACTCGCGAATGCCCCGGATGAAGTGAAGCAGTACTACGCCGTCGATCCGGCCACGCTGGACTTCAAACTGGAGTCAGCGATGTTCACCGCACGCAAGAGCGGGGAGTGAAGATTGAGGAGCGAGAAGTGAGAGAAAGCGCCGCTTCGCTCTCACTCTTCATGATCGGAGCGAGTGGGCGGGAGTGAGGAAAAAAACTGCACGTTCGCGCTCTCTCCCACTCCTCACTTCTCTCCACTCACTCCTGCTTTATCTCTCTACTCACGCTTGACGTCAGGCCAACTGGCCGTGGCAGTGCTTGTACTTCTTGCCGGAGCCGCACGGGCACGGATCGTTGCGCCCCACCTTGGGGCCGCTGGCAACGGCCGGTGGCGCCATCGATGACGCAGCCTGCATCCCGGCATCGGCACCCAGCGCACCGACCGGTGCACCGCCGCCACTGGCTTGCATCTGGCGCTGCAGGCGTTCGGCCATGCGCTGCTGCTCGGCTTCCATCGCGGCGACTTCTTCCTCGCTGCGAATGCGGATGCGCGCCAGCATCTGGATCAGCTCATGCTTGATGCGGTCGAGCATCTGCGCGAACAGTTCGAACGACTCGCTCTTGAACGCCTGCTTCGGGTCCACCTGGGCGTAACCGCGCAGGTAGATGCCCTGGCGCAGGTAATCCATGCTCGCCAGGTGTTCCTTCCAGGCGTTGTCGACCACGCTCAGCATGATGTGCTTCTCGAGCTGGCGCATGCTTTCGGCGCCGATCTGCTCTTCCTTGGCGCGGAACAAGTCGTCCATCAGACCGCGCACGTGCTCGAGGATGCCGTCCGCATCGATCTCGGAGTGCTGCTCGATCCAGTGCTTCAGATCGGCGGTGATGCCGTACTCGCTCTCCAGTTCGCGGTCCAGCCCGGCAATGTCCCACTGGTCGTCAATGCTGTCGGCGGGCACATGGCCGCGCACCAGCTGGGTCACCACGTCCTCGCGGATATCCGCGACGGTGGCCGAGACGTCGTCCTCTTCCAGCAGTTCGTCGCGCTGGTTGTAGATGACCTTGCGCTGGTCGTTGGCAACGTCGTCGTATTCGAGCAGGTTCTTGCGGATGTCGAAGTTGTGCTGTTCGACCTTGCGCTGCGCCTTCTCGATCTGACGGCTGATCATCTTGTCTTCCAGCGCGTCGTCTTCCTTCATGCCGAAGCGCTTCATCCAGCGCACCAGCCCTTCGCCGCCGAAGATGCGCAGCAGGTTGTCCTGCAGCGACAGGTAGAAGCGCGAGGAGCCCGGATCGCCCTGGCGACCGGAACGTCCGCGCAACTGATTGTCGATACGCCGCGACTCGTGCCGCTCGGTGCCCACGATATGCAGGCCGCCGGCAGCCAGCACCTGTTCGTGCAGCTTCTTCCATTCGGCCTTGACGCGGGCGCGGTCGACGTCGCTGGCATCTTCCGGCAGCGCCGCCAACGCCGCTTCCAGGCTGCCGCCGAGCACGATGTCGGTACCGCGACCGGCCATGTTGGTGGCGATGGTGACCGCGCCGGGCGCGCCGGCCTGGGCCACGATCTGCGCCTCGCGCTCATGCTGCTTGGCGTTCAGCACCTCGTGCGGCACCTTTGCCTTGGTCAGCAGCTCGGCCAGCAATTCGGAGACGTCGATCGAGGCGGTACCCACCAGCACCGGCTGGCCGCGCTTGTGGCAATCCTGGATGTCGGCGATCACCGCCTTGTACTTCTGCTCCTGGCCGAGGAACACCATGTCCGGGTTGTCCTTGCGGATCATCGGCTTGTGGGTGGGAATCACCACCACTTCCAGGCCGTAGATGCTCTGGAACTCGAACGCCTCGGTGTCGGCCGTGCCGGTCATGCCGGACAGCTTCTTGTACATGCGGAACAGGTTCTGGAACGTCACCGTGGCCAGGGTCTGGTTCTCGCGCTGGATCGATACGCCTTCCTTCGCCTCGACCGCCTGGTGCAGGCCATCGGACCAGCGTCGACCCGCCAGCGTGCGGCCGGTGAATTCGTCGACGATGATGACCTCGCCGTCGCGCACGATGTAGTCCACGTCGCGCTGGTAGATCGCGTTGGCACGCAGCGCGGCATTCAGGTGGTGGACGATGGCAAGGTTCTTCGAGTCGTACAGGCCGCTGTCGACGTCGATCACCTTCGCTTCGCGCAACAGCTCATCAGCATGCTGCATGCCCTCTTCGGACAGATGCACCTGCTTCTGCTTTTCGTCGACCCAGTAGTCGCCGGCGCCGTCCTCTTCCTGCTGACGCACCAGGCGGGGCACCACCTTGTTCACCGCCAGGTAAAGCTGCGGCGAATCCTCGGCCGGCCCGGAGATGATCAGCGGCGTGCGCGCCTCGTCGATCAGGATCGAGTCCACCTCGTCGACGATGGCGTAGTGCAGGCCGCGCTGGTAGCGCTGGTCCTTGGAGAGCGCCATGTTGTCGCGCAGGTAATCGAAGCCGAATTCGTTGTTGGTGCCGTAGGTGATGTCGGCGGCGTAGGCAGCATGCTTGTCGGCGTGATCCATGCCCGGCCACACCACGTCCACGGTCAGGCCGAGGAAGTTGTACAGCTTGCCCATCTGCGCCGAGTCGCGGCGGGCCAGGTAGTCGTTCACGGTGACCACGTGCACGCCCTTGCCTTCCAGCGCATTCAGGTACACCGGCAGCGTACCGACCAGGGTCTTGCCCTCGCCGGTGCGCATCTCGGCGATCTTGCCCTGGTGCAGCACCATGCCGCCGATCATCTGCACGTCGTAGTGGCGCATGCCCAGCACGCGCTTGGCGCCCTCGCGCACCACCGCAAACGCTTCCGGCAGGACCTTGTTCAACGACTCGCCACCGGCGATGCGCTGCTTGAATTCCTCGGTCTTGCCGCGTAGCTCGTCGTCGCTGAGTTTCTCGAACTCGGGTTCGAGCGCATTGATGCGCGCGACAGTCTTGGAGAGCTGGCGCAGCACACGTTCGTTACGGCTACCAAAAACGCTCGTCAGGGCACGATTGAACATCGATCTTCCGGATCAGGAGACAGGAGTGACCCGCCGGGAAAATCCCGACTGGACAAAGGGGTGATGATACTAGGGTCGGTCGGCTATCCCAAACGAGGGATCCGTGACGACGCCCCCACACCATCGCCCGACCTGACTTGGAGTGGCGACGCGCCGGCGAAGTTTCAAGGTCGGGAGCGAGGATGGTCGAACCATTCGAGGCGAAAAGCCTGCCATGCACGGGCAGATTATCGACGGTTCGCCGCCCCATGGCAGTTCCACGGGGCAGGCAGCGGCGGAAACATGTGTTGCGCGGCAGGCTTCGCAGACCGGATGAGTGCTACCGCCCGCGTTCCAAGGCGGCATCTGCTCAGCGATGGCTGCGCACATAGGCCAGCGGATTGACCACGCGACCCTTGTACCAGACCTCGAAATGCACGTGCGGACCGGTCGAGCGCCCGGTGGAGCCGGCCCTGGAGATCGCCTGCCCTACCCGCACTCGCTCGCCCGGATGCACCAGCAGCTTGCTGTTGTGAGCGTAACGGGTCATGTAGCCATTGCCGTGGTCGATTTCCACCACGTTGCCGTAACCGCGACGCACCCCGGCAAAGGTCACCATGCCTTCGGCCACGGCGTGCACCGGCGTGCCGTAGGGCACCGCGATGTCCAGCCCGGAATGCAGCGAGACGCGGCCATTGAACGGGTCCGGCCGCATGCCGAAATAGGACGAAATGTAGCCGCCGGAGACCGGCATCCCGGTGGGTTTCAGATCGGAATCGATGCGCGCGTTGAGCAGCAGGCTCTGCAGCGCGGAAAGCTGCGCCTGCTGGGTATCGAACTGGGTGGCCAGCTGGTCGATGCTCGATCCCAGCGCCTGCGGCAGCATGTAGCCGCCTCCCGTCACGTCCTCGACACCGCCGACCGGCGGCGCCTGGTCGAAATTGAACTCGCCGTTGTCGAGCTTGCCGACCTGGGCCAGTCGCTCGCCCAGCGCATTGAGCCGGGTCGATTGCGCCTGCAGCTGGCCCAGTTTCACGGCCAGCGCATCAAGTTGACGCTGGGCGTCCTTGCGCATGTCGCCCAGTTGGCTGTCCTGCTGTTTCACCTGCTGGCGCAGGTGCTTGATCTGCGCCAGCGCCTGGCCACGCGGACTGGCCACGGCCAGCGCCACGCCAGCGCCCAGGCTGGCACAGCCCAGCACCGCTGCCGCCGCCATGCCCAACAGCCGCCAACGCAGCCGTCGATCGGCCAGATCCAGTGTTTTCGGCACCTTCCTGGCACGTGAGACGAGTATGATTTGCATATCTTTCCACATCGATTTGTCTGCCCCCATGCAGCGCAACGAACCCAATGCTTCCCGCCGCACCGGCGATGGGCTCAAGCCCATCGCCGAGTGTGGTCCGTTCGCTGCACTGGCCCGAAAAGCCGGTGAGCTGGATGCATTGGACCGCGCCCTGCGCCAGACGTTGCCGTCACCTTTGCGCGAACAGGTCAGATTCGCGCAAAGGCGTGACGACCGCCTTGTTTTCCTGGCGACCTCGCCGGCCTGGGCGTCGCGTCTGCGCCTGCAACAGACGCAAATCCTCGCCACGGCCCACGCCATTGGCGTGCATGCCGGCTCGATCGTCGTGAAAGTGGCCCCCCTTCCTCCGGCTGCCATTGAACCGGAACAATCAAAACCGCTTTCGGCCGCAGCCGGACTTCACTTGAAGGCCGCCGCGGCATCGATCCCAGACCCCGAACTGCGGGCACTGTTCCTGGAACTGGCGTCCGTCGCCGAAACCGCTTAGATCCTGGCCCGATACGCCGTCCTGACCGCGGAAGGTGCGTCGGGGTGACTGTTTCGAGGGCACCTGCCGTCGAAACCGACCCCGGGTTTATACCATGGACCTGTCGGAGCGCCCGCCCTGGCCGTGTTCACAGCGTGAACACCCATGCAGACCAAATGTGACGCCCATCACAAAACGAAAGAGCCGCACCCTGCGGCGCGGCTCTTTGTCATAACCCGGGCGGAAGATTCAGATCGCTTGGGCCGGATGGGCATAGGAGATCGGCGCGGTGGCCGGATCGTCCTGGTAGCTGACTTCTTCCCACGCCGTGGCATCGGCCATCAGCGTGCGCAGCAGCTTGTTGTTGAGCTCGTGGCCGGACTTGTGCGCGTTGTAGGCGCCGATCAGACTGTGGCCCAGCAGGTAGAGATCGCCGATCGCATCGAGGATCTTGTGCTTGACGAACTCGTCCTCGTAACGCAGGCCGTCCTCGTTGAGCACGCGGTAGTCGTCCAGCACCACGGCGTTGTCCATTGAGCCGCCCAGCGCCAGGTTGTGTTCGCGCAGCATCTCGATGTCACGCATGAAACCGAAGGTACGCGCGCGACTCACTTCCTTGACGAAGGAGGTGGTGGAGAAATCGATCTCGGCACGCGAGGTGCGCTTGGAGATGATCGGGTGGTTGAACTCGATCGAGAAGCCGACCTTGAAGCCCTCGAACGGCTCGAAGCTGGCCCACTTGTCGCCTTCCTGCACTTTCACCGGCTTCTTGATGCGGATGAAGCGCTTGGCCACCGGCTGTTCCTCGATGCCGGCGGACTGAAGCAGGAACACGAAGGGGCCCGCGCTGCCATCCATGATCGGCACTTCCGGCGCCGACAGGTCGACGTAGGCATTGTCGATGCCCAGACCCGCCATCGCCGAGAGCAGATGCTCGACCGTGGAGACGCGCACATCGCCGTTGCTCAACGTGGTGGACAAACGCGTATCGCCCACGTTGTCCGGACGCGCGTAGATGTCGACCGGCGGGTTGAGGTCCGTGCGTCGAAACACGATGCCCGTGTTCGGTGCGGCCGGACGCAGGGTCATGTAAACCTTGTCGCCGGTATGCAGACCGACGCCGGTGGCCCGGATGATGTTCTTGAGCGTACGCTGCTTGATCATTGTTGTTGGTACCTATTAGAGAGGCAGCAGCCAATCAGGGGACGGATGCTAACACAGTCTTAACCTGTGAGAAAGCAAACCGTACCGTACAGTCTGTTGAAGCCTTCATCTTCCTTTCATCGAATAACGCGATTCATTCGCATTTCGATTCGGGCAAGTACGTCAGTCCGACCAAGCACTTGCGAATCGACGCGAGGACTCCGGGCCAGGACGGGATGCCGGCCACGGAGTCCTCGGACGGATCGGAGACCACATCCCTGGCCCGATCCCCCTGTCTTGCGCCATCCCGGCGCACCGTCTACTCGCATTCACACAAATTTCGCGGGCTCGCCCGCAAAGCCATCCGCCGGCCAAGGTCGTACATGCCATGCCACCGGTACACGATGGCGTCGAATCCATCCCGGGCTCATCGCCCCGGAGTCATCGCACTGGGTTGTAGAGACCGACCACTCCGGCTTTCGTTCAATAAATGTGTTCTCCGTTCAGTCAGCCTGGCGACGCAGGAACGCTGGAATGTCCAGATAGTCGAAGCCCGGGTCGGCGCTCTTGGCCGGTGCCTCGGTCCGCGGACTGCTGGCCACCACTTCCGGCTGCGCGTAATCCACGACCTCGTTACCGGTACCCGTGCGCAACACCATCGGGCGCGGACGCGCACGCATGGTGACTTCCTGTGCCTGCGTGCTCACCGGACGCACCGGCTGACGGACTGCGGCCCGGTTGAGGCCCGTGGCCACCACGGTGACGCGCACATCGTCCTTCAGTTCCGGATCCAGCGAGGTGCCGATCACCACGGTGGCGTCTTCGCTGGCGAAGTCGTGGATGACCCGGCCGATCTCGTCGAACTCGCGCATGGTGAGGTTCGGACCGGCAGTGACGTTGACCAGGATGCCGCACGCGCCATTCAGGTTGACGTCTTCCAGCAGCGGGTTGTTGATCGCCGCCTCGGCCGCGGCCTGGGCACGGTCGTCACCGCGAGCGGTGCCGGAACCCATCATCGACAGGCCCATCTCGCTCATCACCGTGCGCACGTCGGCAAAGTCGACGTTGATCAGGCCCGGGGCCGTGATCAGGTCGGCGATGCCCTGCACCGCGCCTTGCAGCACGTCGTTGGCCGCCTTGAAGGCGTTCAGCAGGGTGACTTCGCGACCGAGCACGCTCAGCAGCTTCTCGTTCGGCACGGTGATCAGCGAATCGACGTGCTGGGACAGGTCCTCGATGCCCTTCAGTGCCACCTGCATGCGCCGGCGACCCTCGAACGGGAACGGCTTGGTGACCACGGCCACGGTGAGGATGCCCTTTTCCTTGGCCAGCTGGGCCACCACCGGCGCCGCGCCGGTACCGGTACCACCACCCATGCCGCAGGTGATGAACACCATGTCGGCGCCTTCCAGCATTTCCTCGATGCGCTCGCGATCTTCCAGCGCGGCCTGGCGGCCGACCTCCGGATTGGCGCCGGCACCGAGACCCTTGGTGACATTCGCACCCAGTTGCAGGTGCATGCGGTTGCCGCAGCCCTTCATGGCCTGCGCGTCGGTGTTGGCGACGATGAATTCGACGCCTTCGATATTGGCATTCAGCATGTGCGCCACGGCGTTGCCGCCGCCACCACCCACGCCGATGACCTTGATGTTTGCATTGGGTGCCATTGACTCGATCAGTTCAAACATTTCCCGTCCTCCGTAGAGCTTTCGTTGTCGTTTTATCCGCGGAACGACTCCTGTCGACCCGCAGTGGTGGGTGAACTCCCTTCACCCGTGGCGATGCGTCCTGCACCGCCAGATGCAACAACCGGTGGGGCGTTCGCCCCCTCGGTCAGAAATTCCGCGTGATCCAGTCGCGCCAGCGGCCGACCAGGCCGCCCATGCTGCCGACCATCGGCACGCTGGTACGCATGCCGCCGGAACGCGCGCCATGCAGCAGCAGGCCCACGCCGGTGGAATGCAGCGGACTGCTCACCACCTCGCCCAGCCCGCTCACGTGTTGCGGCACGCCCAGGCGCACCATCTTGTGGAAGATTTCCTCGGCCAGTTCCAGCGCGCCTTCCATGCGGGCGGCGCCGCCGGTAAGCACGATGCCGGCGGCGATCAGGCTGTCGTAACCGGAACGGCGCAGTTCGTCCTGCACCATCTCGAAGATTTCCTCGTAGCGCGCCTGCACGCTCTGCGCCAGCGACTGCCGCGCCAACCGACGTGGCGGTCGGTCGCCCACGCTGGGCACCTGGATGGTTTCCTCGGCATGCGCCAGTTGGGCCAGCGCGCAGGCGTACTTGATCTTGATCTCCTCGGCATGCGCGGTTGGCGTATGCACGCCATAGGCGATGTCGTTGGTGACCTGGTCGCCACCGACCGGCAGCGTCTTGGTGTGGCGGATCGATCCCTGCGTGTAGATCGCGATGTCGGTGGTGCCAGCGCCGATGTCGACCAGGCATACGCCCAGCTCGCGCTCGTCGTCGGTCAATACCGACTTGCTGCTGGCAATCGCCGAGGGCACCAGTTCGTCCACCGACAGGCCGCAGCGCTGGATGCACTTGCTGATGTTCTGCACTGCCGCTGCCGCGCCGGTGACCAGGTGCACGGTGGCTTCCAGTCGCACGCCGCTCATGCCCACCGGCGAACGGATGCCGTCCTGACCATCGATGCGGTATTCCTGCGATTCCTTGTAGAGCACCTTGCGGTCGGCCGGGATCGCCACTGCACTCGCCGCTTCCAGCACCTGCTCCAGATCGCCGGGGGTCACTTCGCGATCGCGGATGGCCGCGGTGCCGTGCGAGTTGCGGGTTTCCAGATGGCTGCCGGAGATCGAGGCGTAGACCGAGCGGATGTCGCAGCCGGCCATCAGCTCGGCTTCCTCCACCGCGCGCTGGATCGAGTGCACGGTCGATTCGATGTCCACCACCGAACCGCGCTTGAGGCCGCGCGAAATGTGCGTGCCGATGCCGATCACTTCGATCGGTTCGCCCGGCTCGTACTCGCCCACGATCGCCACCACCTTCGAGGTGCCGATGTCGAGGCCTACCACCAGTTGTTTGTCGTTGCGCGATTTCATAGGTCTTCAGGTCCTCACGTGCGCGCGGCGGTCTTGGCGGCTGCGGCCGGCTCTGGCCAGCGCACGGCGAAGCCGTTGGTGTAGCGAAGGTCGGCGTAGATGAAGTGATCGGTGTGACCGGCCACCACCTGCGGATAGGCGTCGATGAAGCGGCGCAGGCGCGCACCGGCCAGAGCGCGGTCGCCAAGCACGATCTGCGCGCCGTCGGCGGTGGCAAGCGTCCAGCTGCCCCGGTCCGTGAGGGTGACTCCGGCGATCTTCAGCCCGGTGCCGGCGAACGCCTTCAACGCATCGGCGTAGAAACCCACCACGTCGGACATCTGGTCGTCCGGGCCGCGCAAGTCCGGCAGCGCGGTATAGGACGCCGCCTCCGGCACGCTGAACACCACGCCCTGGCGACTGATCAACTGTTTCTCGTTCCAGCGCGCGAACGGTTTGCGTTCGTACACCCGCAACAGCAAGGTATCGGGCCAGCGTTTGCTGGCCTCCGCCGAGGCGACCCACGGCAACGCTGCCACGGCCTTCTGCACTTCGCCCAGGTCCAGCGCGAAGAAGCCCTTGCCGAGGTGTGGCAGTATCGCCGCGCGAATCTGCTGCGCGTCGACATGCTTGAACGAGGCCTGCATGGTCAGCTTGGTCACCGGCCAGCGGCTGGCGGCGAACCAGCCATTGAGCACACCGACGATCGGCAGCGCCACCAGCGCGACGACCACGCACCAGACGGCAAGGCGGACATGGCCCTTCATGCGCCCTCCCGGAAACTGGTTTCCAGCACGCGCCAGCACAGCGCCTGGTAATCGACGCCGGCGACCGCGGCCGCCTTCGGCACCAGCGAGTGTGAGGTCATGCCCGGCGCGGTGTTCACTTCCAGCAGCCAGTTGCGACCGGCGCGATCACGCATCACGTCGACGCGGCCCCAGCCGGAGCAGCCCAGCGCATCGAACGCACGCAGCGCCAGGCCACGCAGCTCCGCCTCGGCCTCGCCTTCCTGGCCGGGGCACAGATACAACGTGTCCTCGGCCACGTACTTGGCGTTGTAATCGTAGAACGCGCCCTTGGGCACGATATGGATGGACGGCAGCACCTCGCGACCCAGGATGCCGACGGTCAGCTCGTCGCCCTCGATCAGCGTTTCCATCAGCAGGTCGCCGGGGTAGCGGGCCGCCAGTTCGACGGCGGCATCCAGATCCTTCTCGGCGAACACGCGGGTTACGCCCACGCTGGAGCCTTCGCAGGCCGGCTTCACGATCAGCGGAAAACCCACCTGGGCTGCAGCCGCGTGCACGTCGGCGCCGCGCGGCAAGGCCACGAACTTCGGCGTCGGCAGGCCCAGCGATTGCCACACGCGCTTGGAACGCGTCTTGTCCATCGACAGTGCCGAGCCGAGCACGCCCGAACCGGTATACGGCACGTGGAGCGACTCCAGCGCGCCTTGCAGCACGCCATCCTCGCCACCGCCGTGCTGGCCGTGCAGGATGTTGAACACGCGCGCGAAATGCCCCGCACGCAGCGCGTCGAGCAAGGCGGGAATGCCGTCGATGGCATGCGCATCCACGCCGCGCGCCTTGAGCGCCGCCAGCACGTTGCGGCCGGAATCCAGCGACACCTCGCGCTCGGTCGAGCTGCCGCCCATGACCACGGCGACACGGCCAAACTGTGCGGGATCGGTGATCGTCCGGTTCATGGCTTGCTCGTCCTCAGTTCGCCGGCCTTGGCCAGCTCCACGGCGGCGGCGCCGATGTCGCCGGCGCCCAGCAACAACAGCAGATCGCCGTCGCGCAACAGCGCCGGCAAGGTGTCTTTCAGGTCGCGCGGATGCTCCACCAGCACCGGGTCGACCTTGCCGCGCGCGCGCACGGCACGCGCCAGCGCGCGGCCGTCGGCGCCGGCAATCGGCGCCTCGCCGGCCGGATAAACGTCGGTGAGCACCAGCACGTCGGCCTCGGCCAACACGTTGGCGAAGTCGTCCATCAGGTCGCGGGTGCGGCTATAGCGATGCGGCTGGAAGCCCACCACCATGCGCCGGCCCGGCCAACCGCCACGCACTGCGGCGAACACAGCCGCCAGCTCGCTGGGATGGTGGCCGTAATCGTCCACCAGCAGCACGTGGCCCTTATCCAGCGCCAGTTCGCCGCGACGATGGAAACGTCGGCCCACACCCTCGAAACTCGCCAGCGCATGCGCGATCGCCTCGGGCTGCACGCCGAGTTGCCAGCCGATGCTGGCGGCGGCCAGCGCGTTCAGCACGTTATGGCGGCCGGGCAGGTTCAGCGTCACCGGCAAGGTTTCCTCGCGACCGGGCAATTGCAGGTCGAAATGCATCTCGAAGCCGGACTGGCGCAGGTTCAGCGCGCGCACGTCGGCATCGGTCGATTCGATGCCGTAGGTCATCACCCGGCGCGTGGTGTCCCGCGCCAGCCGGGCCACTTCCGCGTCGTCGATGCACAGCACGGCCAGGCCGTAGAACGGCAGCCGGTGCAGGAAATCGGCGAAGGCTTTCTTCACCTCGGCGAAGTCGCCGTGGTAGTTCTCCAGGTGATCCGCGTCGATGTTGGTGATCGCGGCGATCACCGGCGACAGCAGCAGGAACGAGCCATCGGACTCGTCCGCCTCGGCCACCAGGTACTGCCCGGTGCCCAGCCGTGCATTGGCGCCGGCCGCGTTGAGCTGGCCGCCGATGACAAACGTGGGATCGTAATTCGCCTCGGCCAGCACGCTGGCGACCAGGCTGGTCGTGGTGGTCTTGCCGTGGGTGCCGGCGATGGCGATGCCGCGACGGAAGCGCATCAGCTCGCCGAGCATTTCCGCGCGCGGAATCACCGGGATGCGCGCGTCGCGCGCCGCCATCAACTCGGGGTTGTCGGCCTTGATCGCGCTGGACGTGACGACCACCTCGGCGCCTGCCACGTGCGCCGCTTCATGGCCGATGCGAACGTCGATGCCCAGGCCCGCCAGTCGCTGCGCGGTCGGCGAATTCGCCTTGTCCGAACCGGACACGGCATAACCCAGGTTGTGCAGCACTTCGGCGATGCCGCTCATGCCCACGCCACCGATGCCGATGAAATGCACCCGACTGAAGGTGGTCATCAGGTCTTCGTGCGCCAGCAGCCTCTTCATGCGGCGGCCTCCAGGCAGGCGTTGGCGATGGTCGCCGCCGCGTGGGGCTTGGCCAGCGTGCGCGCCGCTTTTGCCATGGCGCGCAGCTGCGCGCGATCGTGCAGCAACGCAGCAAGGCGCTGCGCCAGTTGTTCGATGTTCAAATCACGTTCCTGGATCAATTCGGCCGCACCGGCAGCCACCAGTGCCTCGGCATTGCGGGTCTGGTGGTCGTCCACCGCATGCGGAAACGGCACCAGTACGGCGCCGAGGCCGGCCGCAGCCAGCTCCGCGATGGTCAATGCGCCGGCGCGGCACACGGCCAGATCGGCCCAGCCGTAGGTGGCCGCCATGTCCTCGACGAACGGCACCACCTGCGCCACGACGCCGGCCTTCGCATAAGCCTCGCGCGCCTCGTCGAGGCCACGGTTGCCGCACTGGTGCAGGACTTCCGGGCGAGCCGCCAGTGGAAGCTTTGCCAGCGCCGCCGGCACGGCGAGATTCAACGCGCGCGCGCCGAGACTGCCACCGAGCACCAGCAGGCGCGGGGCCCCGTGCCGATCGGCCATGCGCTCGTCCGGCGGTGGCAACGCGGCGATGGTCTCGCGTACCGGATTGCCCACCCACTCGGCCTGCGGCAACGCCTCGGCAAAACCCGCCAACACGCGCTTCGCATGCGCGGCCAACTTGCGATTGGTATAGCCGGCCACGCAATTCTGTTCGTGCACCAGCAACGGGCGACCGAGCAGGCGTGCCGCCACGCCACCGGGGCCGGCCACATAGCCGCCCATCGACAGCACGCTGCGCGGCTTCACCTTGCGTAGCACGGCCAGCGAGGCCAGCAGTGCACGCGCCAGCATCAGCGGCGCCAGCAAACGGGTTTTCCAGCCTTTGCCCCGCAAGCCGCCTACCGCGACGGTGTGCAAGGCGATGCCGTGCGCCGGCACCACGTTCGTTTCCATGCCACCGGCTGCACCCAGCCACGCCACCGGCACGCCACGCGCACGCAAGGTGTCGGCCACGGCCAGGCCGGGGAAGATGTGGCCACCGGTGCCGCCGGCCATGATCAGTACGGGGCGCCCGTCCACCATGCGGGGCGTGGTCGTATCAGGCGTGCGTTCGGCCGTCATTACGCGGCCTCCGCTTCGTGTTCGGGCAGCGCGGCGGCGGCCACACCATCCGTGGCCGTGGCAGCCACGGCCACGCGATGCGAACCCTGCCGCGCGTCCAGCGCGCGATTGATCTCGTAGGTGGCGCGCAACAGCACGCCGGCCATCGCACACGTCAGCACCATCGAGGAACCGCCGTAGCTGATCAGCGGCAAGGTCAGGCCCTTGGTCGGCAGTGCGCCCAAGTTCACGCCGATCGACACGATCGCCTGCAGGCCAATCATCAACGAGATACCGAAGGCCACGTAGCCCGCAAAGCGCTGGCCCACGTCCACGCCTTTCAGTCCGAGATACAGACCGCGCCCCACCACCAGCGCAAACAGGGCCATCACGGCAAGAACTCCGGCCAGGCCCAACTCTTCACCGATCACCGCGAAGATGAAATCGGTGTGCGCCTCGGGCAGGTAGGACAACTTCAATACGCTGGAACCCAGGCCCACGCCGGTCCACTCGCCGCGACCGATCGCCATCAGCGACTGGGTCAGCTGGAAGCCGTCGTTGAACGGGTCTTTCCACGGATCGAGGAACGAGGTGAGCCGCTTCATGCGATAGCTTTCGCTGGTCGCCGCGATCACCAGCGCCGGCATCAGCGGCAGCCCCATCAGGAACAGGAAGATCGGTCGCGCGCCGCCCAGCCACACCATGGCAATGGTCACCGCGATCACCAGCATGGCCGAGCCGAAGTCCGGCTGCAGCAGCAGCAGGCCGACGATGCCACCGGCCACGATCAGCGGCTTGATCAGGCCCAGGAAGCGGGTCTCCACGCTCTCGCGATGGCGCACCAGGTAGCTGCCCATGTAGATCACCAGCACCAGCTTCACCGCCTCCACCGGCTGGAAGCTGGTGATGCCCATGTTCAACCAGCGACTGGCGCCATTGATGCGCATGCCCAGGTGCGGAATGAACACCAGCAACAGCAGCGCGAAGGCCAGCGCCAGCAGCGGGAAGGCAAACTTCTCCAGCAGCTTGAGCTCGGTCTTCATCGCCACGCCGGCGGCCACCAGCCCCAGCGTGAGGAACAGCAGGTGCTTCTTCAGGAAGTAGAACTCGCCGATGTGCTGGCTGTCGGCCACCGCGATCGAACTGGACGCCACCATCACCACGCCGACACACGCCAGCCCGATCAGCGCGACCAGCAACAGCAAGTCGTACTGCCCGCGCGGACCTTGCCGGCGTTTTGCCTGGGTGGTGTCGAAGATCGCCATCAGCGCACCTTCAGCGTCGCAAGACCGATAAGCACCAGCACCACGCTGATGATCCAGAAGCGCACGATCACCCGGGGTTCGGGCCAGCCCTTCAATTCGAAGTGATGGTGGATCGGTGCCATGCGGAACACGCGCTTGCCGGTGAGCTTGAAGCTGCCTACCTGCAGCATCACCGAGACGGTTTCCAGCACGAACACGCCACCCATCACGATCAGCACGATTTCCTGCCGCACGATTACCGCGATCGCGGCCAGCGCCGCACCGATCGCCAGCGCACCCACGTCGCCCATGAACACCTGCGCCGGATACGTGTTGAACCAGAGGAAGCCCAGCCCCGCGCCACTCAGCGCGCCGCACACGATCGACAACTCGCCCGCGCCGGGAATCGACGGGATGCCGAGGTATTCGGAAAACACCTTGTTGCCGGCCAGGTAGGCGAACACGCCCAGCGCGCCGGATACCAGCACGGTCGGCATGATCGCCAGGCCATCGAGACCGTCGGTGAGATTCACCGCGTTGGAGAAGCCCACGATCATGAAGTAGGCGATCACCACGAAGAACAACCCGAGCGGAATCGCCACGTGCTTGAACAGCGGCACGTACAGCGCGGTTTCCGCCGGCAGGATCGCGGCGTGGTAAAGGAACACCGCCGCCACCACGCCGAACACGGACTGCCAGAAATATTTCCAGCGCGAGGCCAGCCCGCGGCTGTCCTTCAACACCAGCTTCTTGTAGTCGTCGTAGAAACCGATCGCGCCGAACGCCAGCAGCACCGCCAGCACCGTCCATACATAGCGATTGTGCAAATCGCCCCACAACAGCGTGGAGACCACCACCGCCAGCAGGATCATCACGCCACCCATGGTCGGCGTGCCCGCCTTGACCAGGTGCGTCTGCGGACCATCGCTGCGCACCACCTGGCCTGCCTTCAGCGCGGCCAGTTTGCGAATCAGCATGGGGCCCAGCAGCAGCGACATCGCCAGCGCGGTCAACGCGGCCATGATCGTGCGGAAGGTGATGTACTGGAACAGGTGCAGCGCGGTGAAGTGCCGTGCCATCCAGTCCGCCAGTTCAAGCAACATCGGTGGCGCCCTCCCCGTTGGTGCGCTGGCCCAGTTCGGCCACCACCTGTTCCATGCCCGCCGAGTGCGAGCCCTTGACCAGACAGGTCACGCCTGCATGCAGGCGTGACCGCAATGCAGCGATCAGCGACGGCTTGTCGGCGAAGTGTTCGCCGTTCGCCCCGAATGCCTCGACCGCCGCCGCGCTCAAGGTGCCCACTGCGAACAGGTGCTGGATGCCGTGTTCGCGTGCCTGCGTACCCACGCCGGCATGCAAGGCACGCGCGTCGGCACCCAGCTCGGCCATGTCGCCCAGCACCAGCCAGCGTTCGCCCGCGGCCAGGGCCAGCGTGTCGATCGCCGCGGCCATCGAGCTGGGATTGGCGTTGTAGCTGTCGTCGATCAGAACCCAGCCACCGGGCATGTCGATCCGGCGCAACCGCCCCACCACCGGCGCGGCCTGCTCCAGCCCCGCCACGATGGTGTCCAGTGGCACATCCAGCGCCAGCGCGATCGAAGCCGCCGCCAGCGCATTGGCCACGTTGTGCCGACCCGGCAGCGACAGGTTCACTTCGGCGTCGCCGTGCGGCGTGCTCAACACGAACAGCGAACCATCCGCGCGCTGCTCGACGATGTCGGCGCCCACGTCGGCCTTGTGCTCCAGGCCGAAGCGCAGCGTCCGGCGCGAACCGGCCAGCCCGGCAAAGAAGCCGGCAAACGCGTCGTCTGCATTGATGATCGCCACGCCGTCCGCAGGCAACGCCTGGTACAGCGCGCCCTTGGTTTCGGCCACGCCTTCCACGCTGCCCATGCGCTCAAGATGCGCCGGCGCGATGAGATTCACGAGGCCGATATCGGGCCGTGCGATGGCAGCGAGATAGGCGATGTCGCCCGGCTTGCCCGCGCCCATCTCCAGCACCGCGTACTCGGCGTCCACCGGCATCGACAACAGGGTCAGCGGCAGGCCGATCTCGTTGTTGAAGCTGCCGCTGTTGACGTGGGTGCGACCATGCCGCGACAGGATCGCCGCCGTCAGCGTCTTCACCGTGGTCTTGCCGTTGGAACCGGTAATGCCGATCACCCGCGCACCGCGCTGCGCGCGCACCGCACTGGCCAGATCGCCCAATGCCGCCTCCATGTCGCCCACCAATACCTGCGGCAACGGATTGTCGACCTTGCGCGTGACCAGCGCCGCCGATGCGCCGCGGCGTGCCGCTTCGTCCAGATAATCGTGGCCATCCACGTGCTCGCCCTTGAACGCGGCGAACAGGTCGCCGGGCCTGAGCTTGCGCGTGTCGATGGCGACCACGCCGTCGACGTCGGCATCGGCGCCAAGCAGCTGGCCGTGCGTCCACAGGGCGATGGCGCTCAGGCGCATCATGCGTGCCGCTCCATGTTGAAATGTTCCAGCGCCTCGCGGGCCACTGCGAGATCGTCGAACGGCCGCTTGCCGGCCGCGCCTTCCTGGTAGGTCTCGTGGCCCTTGCCGGCGATCAGCACCACGTCGCCGCGGCGCGCCATGCCCAGCGCCGCATGGATCGCCACAGCACGATCGCGCTCGACGCGCACCCGCTGCGGGTGCGCCAGCCCGGCCACGATCTGCGCCACGATGACGTCGCCATCTTCGCCGCGCGGGTTGTCGTCGGTGACGATCGCCACGTCGGCCAGACGTTCGGCGATCGCCCCCATCTGCGGTCGTTTGCCCGCGTCGCGCTCGCCACCGCAACCGAACACGCAGATCAATCGTCCGTCGCAATGCGCGCGCAAGGCGGTCAGCGCCTGCTCCAGCGCATCCGGGGTGTGTGCGTAATCGACCACCGCCAACGGCAGCCCATCATGCCCGCCGAGGCGATTCATCCGGCCGTTGATCGGCTGCAGCGATTCCAGCGCTGCCACGACCCGTGCAAACGGTTCGCCCAGCGCACCGAGGCAGGCCGCCACGGCGAGCAGGTTGTCCACGTTGAAGCGACCGAGCAGCGAGCTGCGAACCGCCTGCGCACCCCATGGCGTGCGCAGCGCGAAGGCGATGCCTTCGGCCGAGGTGACCACCTGCTCGGCGACCACGTCGGCCGTCGCATCACCAGCCGCGCTCAGGCGCAGTGCACGCACGCCTTCAGGCAAGTGCGCCGCCAGTTGGCGACCGAACGCGTCGTCGATATTGATCGCCGCCGCCTGCAGCCCCGGCCACGCGAACAGCTTCGCCTTGGCCGCGCCGTAGGCTTCCATGCTGCCGTGGTAATCGAGATGGTCGCGGGTGAGGTTGGTGAAGGCTGCCACCTCGAAACCCACGCCCGCCACGCGGCCCTGGTCCAGCGCGTGCGAGGACACCTCCATCGCCACGTGGCTGGCGCCGGCATCGCGGAAGTCGGCCAGCAGGCCCTGCACGCTGATCGCGTCCGGCGTGGTGCGCTCGCCCTCGCGCAACTGGCCGTGCAGGCCGGCGCCAAGCGTGCCGATGGTGGCCGCGCGATGACCCAGAAAAGCCAGTGCCTGCGCCAGCAGTTGCACGGTGGACGTCTTGCCGTTGGTGCCGGTGACGCCAATCACGCGCAGCTTCGACGAGGGATGATCGTAGAAACGCGCGGCGATCTCGCCAACCCACACATGCAGGTTTTCGATCCACAACACCGGCACGCCCGCGACCGCGTGATCGCGTGCCGGCGCTTCGGCCAGCACGACGCGCGCGCCGCGCGCCACCGCGCCGGCGGCAAATGCGATGCCGTGTTCGCGCGTGCCATGCAAGGCGAAGAACGCATCACCTTCGCGCACGCGGCGTGAATCCAGGTTCAGGCCGGTCACGGCGAGATCGCCATGCTTGCCCACATCGGCGATGCCGTGCAGCAACTGGTCGATGCGCTGCGCGTTCACAGCGCAACCCCTTCGCGCATGGCCGCGGCATCGCCGGCCGGATCACGCGGCGGCGCATTGCCGACCAGGCTGCCGTTGCTCATCTTCGGGCCGCCGACATACCAGCGGCCGATGTTGTCCGGCGGCACGTCGAGCAGGCGCAGCGCGCCGCTCATCACCTTCTGGAACACCGGCGCGGAGACCAGGCCACCGAAGTAACCGCCAACGCGCGGATTCTTGATCACCACCACGCCGACCAGGCGCGGATGAGTGGCCGGCACGATGCCGGCGAACAACGCGTTGTAGGCGTTCTTCGCATAGCCGCCGGCGGTCGCCTGGTGCGCGGTACCGGTCTTGCCGGCCACGCTGTAGTTGGCGATCTGCGCGCGCGTGGCCGTGCCGCCGGGCTCGGTGACGGTCTCCAGCATCTTCACGATTTCGTCGGCCACCTGCGGCGCCACGATCTGCCGGGCCGGGTTGTCGTCGCCCTTGATGAAAGTGGGCGAGTGCATCACGCCGTGATCGGCCAGCGTGGCATAGCCATTGGCCAGTTGCAGCGGGGTCAGATTGAGGCCGTAACCGAAGGCCATCGTCGCCTGCTCGAACGGGCGCCAGTCGCGCCCGATCTTCAGGTAGCCGGACGATTCACCGGGAAAGCCGCTCTCGGTGCTGTTGCCGAAACCGAAGGCCCGGTAAGTCTCGTAGACGAACTTGGTATCCAGCGACAGCGAGATCTTGGCCGCGCCGATGTTGCTGGACTTGGTCAGCACGCCGGTCGGCGTGAGCATGCCGTTGGCAGTGTCGTCGCGAATCTTGTGGCCCTGGAAGTACCAAACGCCCTTGCCGGTGTCGATCAAGGGGGTGGTGGGCGTGTACTTGCCGCTGGACAGGCCCGCCGCCATGGTGAACGGCTTCATCGTCGAACCCGGCTCGACCACGTCGGTGACGGCGCGGTTTCGGCGCTCGGCGGGCGTGCTGTCGTTCACCGCGTTCGGATTGAAGGTGGGCAGGCTGACCATGGCCAGGATCTCGCCGGTGGCCACGTCGAGGATCACCATCGAGCCGGAATCGGCCTGGCTTTTCTCGATTTGGCTCTTCAGCTCGCTGTAGGCGAGGAACTGGATGCGGCGGTCGATGCTGAGCGTGAGGCTCTTGCCCGGCTGCGGTGCGCGCACCTGTTCCACGTCTTCCACGGTGTGACCCATGCGGTCGCGGATCACCCGCTTGGCGCCCGGCTTGCCGGCCAGCCAGCCGTCGAACGCCAGCTCCAGCCCTTCCTGGCCGTGGTCGTCGATATTGGTGAAACCGAGCACGTGCGCGGTGACGTCACCCGATGGGTAGTAGCGCTTGTATTCGCGCTGGCCGTTGATGCCCGGGATATCCAGCGCCAGCACGGCCTTGGCCGCCTCCGGGCTCATCTGCCGGCGCAGGTAGGCAAACTCGCGGGTGGAGCGGCGTTCCAGATACTGCTTGAGCTGGTCCGGGTCGATGCCCAGGGTTTGCGCCAACGCCGGGATGCGGTCGGCGTTGTCCAGCACCTCGCCGGGCACGGCGGTGATCGACACCATCGGCGTGGACACCGCCAGCGGCTCGCCGTTGCGATCAAAAATGGTGCCGCGCGAGACCGGGATCTTCACTTCACGCAGGAAGCGTGCATCGGCTTGGTTCTGATAGAACTGCTTCTGCACTACCTGCAGGTCGAACGCGCGCGCCACCAGCCCCGTCGAGGCCAGCACCAGCAAACCCACGACCAGCGGCATGCGGCGACGCGCACTGGGGCCCGTGCCGTGGCGACGGCCACCAGCGGACTTGGCGGGAGTGCGCTCGCGCCGCTTCATTGGCTCACCAGTCGGATGTCCTGCGGGCGTGGCGCCAGCATGCCCAGCCGACTGCGCGCCTCGCTGTCGATGCGGCGCGGTTCGGCCCAGGTGGCCTGCTCCAGTTCGAGCCGGCCATATTCGATATTCAATGCATCGCGCTGGTTTTGCAGTTGGGTCAGCTGCACGAACTGCGCGCGGCTCTGGTGCCGCGTCCACACCACGCCAATCGCGCTGAACAGCACGGCGCCGAGCAGGAGCAGCAGCAAAGCCGTGCCGACCAGCCTCATGCGGCACCGCCTGCGGACAACCGCTCCGCCACCCGCAACACCGCCGACCTGGCGCGCGGGTTCACCGCCAGCTCGGCATCGGAAGGAAACTGCGCCTTGCCCACTGCCGCCAGCTCGGCCGGCTTTGCCGCCACCGGCGGCGCGCGCCGGCTGCCCTGCACGCGGCCGGAATGGTCGCGGATGAACAGCTTCACCGCGCGATCTTCCAGCGAGTGGAAACTGATGACCGACAGACGGCCACCGGGCTTGAGCCGCTCCAGGGCGGCGTCGAGGCCGATGCGCAACGCATCCAGCTCGCCATTCACGCGGATACGCAAAGCCTGGAAGCTGCGCGTGGCCGGGTGCTTGCCCGGCTCGCGCCGCCCGACCACGCGCTCGATCAGCGCGGCCAGCTCGCCGGTGCGGGTAATCGGCGCCTCGGCACGCTGTTCGACGATGGCGTGGGCGATCTTGCGGCTGAAGCGCTCGTCGCCGAAGGCCCACAACACGTCGGCGATCTCGCGCTCGTCGGCGTGGGCCAGGAAATCCGCCGCGCTTTCGCCCTGGGTGGTGTCCATGCGCATGTCCAGCGGCGCATCGGCCATGAAGCTGAAGCCGCGCGCGGCCTCGTCCAACTGCGGCGAGGACACGCCCAGGTCCAGCAGCACGCCATCGAGCCCGGCGGCGGTTTCGTCCCACTCGGCCAGGCTGGAGAAATTGGCATGGCGGATCGACACGCGCGGATCGCCCGCGAACGTTTCGCGCGCCCAGGCAATCGCCTGCGGGTCGCGATCCATCAACAACAGGCGGCCGTCGGGACCCAGGCGCGACAACACCGCGCGAGCGTGACCGCCGCGACCAAACGTGCCATCGAGATAACGCCCGCCTGCCTTCACGGCGAGGCCCTCCACCGCTTCATCCAGCATCACCGGGATGTGCCGCAACTCGGCCATGCCGCACCTCCCGTCCCGTCTCGTGTGTTCTTCGTCAACCGCGTCCGTTACAGGCGCAGGTCGGCCATGTCGTCACTGATTTCGTCTTCGCCGATGGTCTGGCGGATCTTGGCCAGGTGGGCCTGTTCGCTCCACAACTCGAACTTGCTGCCCATGCCCAGCAGTACCGCCTTCTTCTCGATGCCTGTCGTGGCACGCTGGCTGGCCGGCAGCAGGATGCGAGCCGCCCCGTCCGGCTCGACCATGGCCGCCGCACCCACCAACTTCATCTGCAAGGCGCGATGCACGGCCTTGACGCTGGGCAGCGCATTCACCTGATCACGCACCTTTTCCCACTCGTCGTGGGGAAACAGCCACAGGCAACCCGTCTCGAACGGGTTGTAGGTGAGCACCAGACGATTCGCGCACGCGCCGGCGACCAACTCGCGATACGCGGTCGGAATGGCCAGACGGCCCTTGTCGTCGACGGTAATGGCGGTTTCGCCCTGGAACACGATCCTATGACTCCACTTATTCCCACGATTTCACACTGGAACCCACGATAGTCTCGCCCCATGAGACTGTCAAGGGATTTTCTTTTGTGAATCAAGGAGAAAGGCGAAGTTGTGGCCGAAATTCCAGCCATTTCGAGGAAGCTGCCAAAGGTGCTTGAATGGTGGGGATTTTTTACGGAACGTCGCGGCTTGTCGCAGGCTTTCGCGTCATCGGTCCAGGCCACTTGGCTGAACCCGCGTTCATGCGCTCGCTCACGCGCATCCCCGGCCGTCGATGACGACCGGGGATGCGGCCGGAAAAGGTGGAGTCGGCCTGTAAGCCGGGTTCTGTACGTCTTGCGACGCGACAGTCATTCCTCTCGGCCAGGCGTCGCCGCCTGGCTCCAGCAACCTACCCGGGAACAACGCGGGCCGCGTTATCGTCCCCCTATTTGGTCTTGCTCCGAGTGGGGTTTACCGTGCCGTACGACGTTGACCCCGTACGCGGTGCGCTCTTACCGCACCCTTTCACCCTTACCTGATCCCCTTGCGGGGCCATCGGCGGTCTGCTCTCTGTTGCACTGGCCGTCGGCTCACGCCGCCCAGGAGTTACCTGGCACTCTGCCCTGTGGAGCCCGGACTTTCCTCGATGCACTTGCGTGCGACGCGACTGTCCGGCCGACTCCGCCGGGGAGTATAGAGGAGTGAGTGAAGAGAAGTGAGGAGTGAGAGGGAGCAAAAGCGCCGATCCTTGCGGGCTTTCTCTCACTCCTCTTCACTCACTTCTCGCTCCCATACAGCTCCTTGCGCGGCGCGCCGCTGATCGCCGCGGCCAGCTTGGCAGCCTTCGCCGGCGGCAGCTCTTCGCGCAGGATGGCGAACACACGCCGGCCCTCGGCCAGTTTCGCGTCCGCCTCCTCGTCCCGCCCGGCCACCACGATCACATGCTCGCCGCGCTGCTGGTCGGGATCGGCCACCACGCGCGCGGCCAGCTCGATCAGCGGCTCGCCGAGCACGGTCTCGAACAGCTTGGTCAGCTCGCGCGCAAGCACCGCCTCGCGCTCGCCGCCGAACACGTCGCGCATGTCGGCCAGGCTTTCGGCCACGCGATGTGATGATTCATAGAAAATCAGCGTGCGCGGCTCACCGGCCAACTCCTGCAGGCGGCTGCGCCGGGCGGCGGATTTGGGCGGCAGGAACCCTTCGAACACGAAACGGTCGCTGGGCAAGCCGGCCACCGACAACGCCGCAATTGCCGCGCACGCGCCGGGCACCGGCACGCAGCGGATGCCGGCCGCGCGTGCGGCGCGCACCAGCCGAAAACCCGGGTCGGAGATCAACGGCGTACCCGCATCGGAGATCAACGCCACCGAATCGCTATTCAGCAAGCGACGCACTACGGCATCCACGGCATCGCGTTCATTGTGCTCGTGCAGCGCAATCAGCGGCGTGGCGATGTTGTGGTGCTGCAACAACGGCCGGCTGTGGCGGGTGTCTTCCGCCGCGATCACCGAAACACTGCGCAGCGTCTCGATGGCGCGCACCGAAAAATCGTCGCGATGCCCGATCGGCGTGGCGACCACCCACAGGCAGCCGGGCGTGGTGGATGACATCGTGCGCTCCAGTTCGCCGCGAAGCGGCAATGTGATCGGCTATGATCGCGCAATCGCCGATCCTGTCGATACCGACCGAGGAATGTACATGCGTTCGTACCGCGCCGCGGCCATTACCGTGCTGTTCTCGCTGGCGCTGAGCGCCTGCGTACCGGGCATCAAGCCGCCCTCGCCTGCCGAAACTGCCGCCGCGCAACAGGCCGCCGCACTGGCCAGCCAGGGTCAGTTCGACCAGGCCGCGCAGGCCTATCTGGCACTGGCCGCGCAGAATCCAGGCCGCGCCAGCCACTATCGCCTGCTTGCGGCCGAGGACTATCGCCAGGAAGACGCGCTGGATCGCGCCGCACCGATCATCGCCAGTATCGACCGCACGCAGCTGCAGGGCGACGAACCGGTGCGACTGGACCTGTTGCGCGCCGAAATCGCGCTGCGCCAGCACGATCCGGCCACCGCGCTGCGACTGACCAGCCAGCCCGGCGTCAGCGTACCGCCCGCGCTGCAGCCCCGACAGCTGGAACTGCGCGCACAGGCGATGGCCGCCAGCCATGATTACTGGGGCGCCGGCCGCACCCGCGTGCAAATGGATGGACTGCTGCACGGTCTCGACCGCACGCAGAACCGTACGCAGGCGATCGACCTGCTGACCAAGGAGGGCGTCGACGAACTCAAGCAGCGCGCCGCCGCGATGCATCCCGGCGATCGCATGCTGCCGTGGATCAACGAGGCGCTGACCCGGCTCGGCGTGGTGGTAGCCCAAGCCCAGCCCAACCTGGGCCAGCCTGTCGGCACCCTGTTGCCGGGCGCCGGCGCCAATGTGCGCCAGGGTTACAAGGTGCCGGCGAAGCTGGCCCTGTTGCTGCCGGAAGGGAACGACTTCGCTGGCGTCAGCCAGGCCATTCGCGAAGGCTTCTTCGCCGCCTACTTCAACGCCGCCAGCAATCACGCCCCGCGGCCGAGCGTGCGCGTATACGACAGCGTCGGCACCCCGGATGGCGCGGTCAAGGCCTACCAACTGGCCGTTGCCGACGGCGCCCAGCTGATCGTCGGCCCGCTCACCCGCGGCGCGGTCGGCGCCGTGCTGGCGCAGTCCTCGCTGCCGGTGCCGGTGCTGGCGCTGAACCATCCCGACAACGACACCCTGCCCGCTTCCGGCGCCACCGAGTTCGCACTGCGCCCGGAAACCGAGGGCGCCCAGGTGGCGGATCACATGATCGAGCGCGGCATTACCCGCGCCTACGTGATCATTTCCGACGACGACTTCGCCAAACGCGCCGCCGGTGCCTTCAAGGCCGAACTGGTCGCCCGTGGCGGCCAGGTCGTCGGCCAGGCGCAGATCACCAGCGGCAGCGTGAACTATCACAGTGCGATTGCCGGCCTGAGCATGACCGACAGCAGCACCACGCCCGCGCCCGCGCCGGCTGCCGCCGGCACGACCAGTGCACCAGCCGCCGCCAGCCTCGGCGGTAGCGGCATCTTCATCAGCATGCGCCCGGAACAGGCCCGCCTGTTGCTGCCGCAATTGCGCGTGGCGCGCGTCACCCTGCCGGTATTCGCCACCTCGCATATCTACGGAGGCAGCGACGATCCGGGCGACGACAACGACCTCAATGGCGTGGAGTTCTGCGATGCGCCGTGGCTGTTCGACGCGCAGACCGGCCTGCCCCGCCACGGCGACATCGCCGCCCTGCTGCCTGCCGCCCGCGGCGGCTCCGCACGGCTGTTCGCCTTCGGCATGGATGCATGGAACCTGGTGCCGTACATCGGCTGGATGCGCGAGCACCCGGGCAGCTACCTGCCGGGCGCCAGCGGCCAGCTCGCAGCCGACGCGTTCGGCCGCGTGCGACGTGTGCTGATCTGGGCGAAATTCCAGGATGGCGTGGCCCGTCCGATCGGCGGCGACCTGCAGATGAATGCCGTTCCCGCCCCGGCGGGCAGCGCACCGATGCCAGCCGCCGGCATGCCGATTCCGCCGGCGAACATGCCGGCCCCGGCCAGCAGCGCTGCCGCCACACCGGTTGCCGCACCCGCGACCGGCGGCTGATGCGCGCTGCCGGCGCCGCCTTCGAACAGCGCGCCGGCGCGGAACTCGAGCGCGCCGGCCTGAAGCTGCTGGCGCGCAACTACACCACGCGCCACGGCGAGCTTGATCTGGTGATGCGCGACGGCGACACCGTGGTGTTCGTCGAAGTGCGTTACCGGGTGAGCGCCGGCCACGGCGATGCCGCCGCCTCGGTCACCCGCGGCAAGCGCGACAAGCTGATCCGCACCGCGCAACTGTGGCTGGCCGCACACCCACGCGATGCACAACGCCCCTGCCGCTTCGACGTGGTCAGCTATGACGGCCCGGCCGCCGACGCGCGCATGCACTGGCTGCGTGGCGCGTTCGAAGTGGAATGAAACGGCATCGGTGGAATAATGGACGCATGAATGGTCCTGTTGCCGTGCTTGCCACTTTGCGTACCGCCTGCCTCGGCGCCGAACTGTTCGCCATCGCCCGCCCTCCCGCACTCCACGCGCAGGATGATGGCATCGCATGACTGCACCGCTCGATCGCCTGCTCGCCGAGATCCGCGCCTGCCGAATCTGCGCGGCACACCTGCCACTGGGACCGCGTCCGGTAGTGCAGGCGTCGGCAACGTCGCGATTGCTGATCGTGAGCCAGGCGCCGGGACGCAAGGTGCACGAGACCGGGATTCCGTTCAATGACCCCAGCGGCGACCGCCTGCGCGACTGGCTCGGCATCGACCGGGATACGTTCTACGACGCCGGCAAAATCGCCATCGCACCGATGGGCTTCTGTTTTCCCGGCACCGGCAAGGGTGGCGACCTGCCGCCGCGCCCGGAATGCGCACCCGCCTGGCATCCTCGCCTGTTCCCGTTGTTGACGGGAGTGCGGCTGACGCTTGCGATTGGCCAATACGCGCAAGCCGGCCTGCTCGGCGAGCATCGCGGGCGCACGCTAACCGACACGGTGCTGGCCTGGCGCGAACACTTGGCGCGCGGCTTGCTGCCGCTGCCGCATCCCAGTCCGCGCAACCGCTTGTGGCTGACCCGCAATCCGTGGTTCGAAACCGAGCTGCTGCCGATCCTGCGCGAGCGCGTGGCAAATGCGCTGGCCGACTCCGATCGAGCCGGCTGATCGAACCTGCCGCATTGCACCTTGCCGCCTGACGCCAGCGTCGTCTAACCTCATCTGATAGAACATCATGGCCACGGGATCGACCCCGGCCTTACAGGGGAATCCGCATCTCATGAGCCTCAAGCTCCGCCTGATCGTCCTGAATTTCTTCCAGTACTACATCTGGGGCGCGTGGCTCTTGACCATCGGCACGTGGTGGTTCCAGACCCAGCATTGGTCGGGCACCAGCTTCGGCGCGATCTTCTCCACCATGGGCATCGCCTCGCTGTTCATGCCTTCGCTGGTCGGCATCGTGGCCGACAAGTGGATCAACGCCGAGCGTCTTTACGGCTTGCTGCAGATCGCCGGCGCGGTGGTGCTGTTTGCGATACCGCATGTGACCGACCCGGAGCAGATGTTCTGGGTGATGTTGCTGAACATGTGCTTCTACATGCCGACCATTTCGCTGGCGATCACGGTGGCCTACAACGCGCTCAAGCAGAACGGCGAGGACGTGGTCAGCACCTATCCGCCGATCCGCGTGTGGGGCACGGTCGGATTCATCGCCGCCACATGGACGACCAGCCTGCTCGGCTTCAAGGCCTCGCCCGCGCAATTCCACGTGGCTGCGGCCGCCTCGCTGCTGCTTGGCCTGTATGCCTTCACCTTGCCCAAGTGCCCGCCCAAGCTGAATGCCGCCTCGGGCCACAGCCTGGTCGACCGGCTGGGCCTGACCTCGTTCGTGCTGTTCAAGAACCGCAACATGGCCGTGTTCTTCATCTTCGCCATGTTGCTTGGCGCGGCACTGCAGCTCACCAACGCCTACGGCGACGCCTTCCTCAGCGATTTCGTCAAGGTGCCGGCCTACGCCAACCTGCTGGCAGTGAAGTACTCGACCATCATCATCTCGATTTCGCAGTTCTCCGAAACCGCATTCATCCTCACCATCCCGTTCTTCCTGAAGCGCTTCGGCATCAAGGCGGTGATGACGATGAGCATGCTGGCGTGGGTGCTGCGCTTCGGCCTGTTCGGCTTCGGCAACCCGGCCGGTGGCCTGTGGATGATCGTGCTGTCGTGCATCATCTACGGCATGGCGTTCGACTTCTTCAACATCTCCGGCTCGCTGTTCGTGGAAAGCCAGGCCGATCCGAAGATCCGCGCCAGCGCGCAGGGCCTGTTCATGCTGATGACCAACGGCGTGGGCGCGGTGCTGGGCAGCCTGATCGCCGGCTTCGTGATCGATCACTTCTTCACCAACCACAGCTGCAACGACATGCTGACCATCTGCAAGGACTGGCGCGGCATCTGGCTGTCATTCGCCGGTTATGCGCTGGTGATGGCGCTGCTGTTCGTGCCGCTGTTCAGGCACCGGCACGATCCGGCCGCGGCGCGCAAGGTCGTGCCGACGCACTGACTTCGACGCACTGATCAGTTGGCCAGCGCGCTGGCCACCACGCGGTTGCGACCGTGCGACTTGGCCTCGTACATGGCCATGTCGGCGGCGCGCATCCAGCTCGACAGGTCATGGCAACGGGTGCCGTCGAACACGGCCACGCCGATGCTGATGGTCACCGTCGACACCTTGGCTTCCGGCGGCAGTGCCAACGTGGCCACTTCCGCACGCAAGGTCTCGGCCAGGCGCATGCCGGCCATGGCGCCGCACCCCGGGCACAGCACCGCGAATTCCTCACCGCCGATGCGGGCGACGTGGCCGACATCGCCCGCCGCCCGACGCAGGCCGTCGGTGATGATCCGCAGCACTTCGTCACCCTGCGGGTGGCCGGCGCCATCGTTGATGCGCTTGAAGTGGTCCACGTCGATCAGCATCAGCACGTGCGCCGACGTCGACGCCGAAAATCCGCGCGATTCGGCCAGCAGGTCCATCGCGCGCTGCTGGAAAGCGCGTCGGTTTTCGATACCGGTGAGCGGATCGCGCAGCGCCTGCGCACGCAATTCGACGGCGTGCCGGTGCTGCGAACGCAGCAGCAGGTAAAGCAGCAAGGCCATCAACGACAAGGCCACCACCACCCCGCGCCCGAACATGATGCGCAGCGATTGGCGCTGCTGCTCCTCGTCTCGACGCGCCGCCTCCGCCTGGGCCGCCTTCAGTTGCAGGTCCTTCACCTGGTTCTGTCGCTGCAGCG
Source organism: Rhodanobacter sp. FW021-MT20 (assembly GCF_041107475.1). Taxonomy (NCBI): domain Bacteria; kingdom Pseudomonadati; phylum Pseudomonadota; class Gammaproteobacteria; order Lysobacterales; family Rhodanobacteraceae; genus Rhodanobacter; species Rhodanobacter sp. FW021-MT20. The sequence continues at coordinate 96,621 of NZ_JBGBPX010000012.1, forward strand.
CGAGAATCTGCAACTCCTTCTCGCGCGTGGCATAGCGCGCTTCCAGCCGGGCTTCCTCCGAGCGCAGCACGGCGGCATTGCGCTGGTTGAGTGCGGTGATCACCTCGCGCGCGTCGGCCAGCGCCGGACGCAACTTTCCCTGCTGCTGCTCCATCTCGCTGCGCGTGCGCACGAAGTCCGGCAGCAGGCCTTGCAGATGGGCATCGCGCGCATCGGCCACCACGGCATCCATCAGTGCCAGCGCCTTGCCAGGCTGGCCCAGCGCGGCGTAATCCAGCGCAATGTCGGCGCGCGAGCTGAGCGCATCGCTGACCCGGCCGGCCGCCTGCTCCTGTGCCAGCGAGGCATGCGACAACGCCAATGCCTCGCGTACGCGCCCGGTTTTCCGGTACGCCTGCGAAAGGTTGTCGCCCACCAGCACCACCATCTGCCCTGCGCCGATGCTGGCGAATTGCCTGCGCGCTTCCAGGTAGGCAGGAATCGCCTCGTCGTAACGGTGCAAGTGGGTGTAGACGATGCCGAGGTCGTTTCCGGCATTGCCCATGCCCCATGCATCGGCTTGCGTGCGATAGGTGGCGATGGCCCGGCGACAGAGCGGGATCGCCTTGGTGAACTCCTCGCTCATCGCGTAGGCGTCGCACAAGGTGTAGTGCAGCCGCCCCAGCATCACCGGATCGGTGGTGCCCTGCACCAGCGCGGCGGCCTGCAATTCCTCGCTGATGCCGTCGCCCTGGCTGGCGGCGATCAACTGACGCGAGCGCAGGAAGCCGGCATCCGCAGCGGCGGCCGGGTCATGCGTGCGACCGGCCAGCTCGTCCAGCCTCGTGGTGGCCTCGTGCAACGCCGCGCCGTCATTGACGTTCACCGCGGCGGTACCGAGCAGCCACAGCTTTTCGCGCAGGACGGCGCCGGCCAGGCCCTGGCCACCCTGGTCGAGTTGCGACTGCAGCTCGGTGATCAGGCCATGCGGATCGGTTTCGGTGCGGTAGCGCTGCGCGTCGCGCACGGACATGCCGCCGCCATGCACCAGCGCGACTGCCAGCATCCATCCTGCGATCACGCTCCCCTGCATCGAAACGCCCATCCCATGGCTTCCCCGTCCGGATATTGTGGCCCGCAGCACGCCAGGTGCAAGTGCTGGACATTGGGCCGACTACAATGGCCGCATGCAGATCGGCCCCTATCTGATCGACCCGCCCGTGGTGCTGGCCCCGATGGCCGGCGTCACCGACAAGCCGTTTCGCCTGCTGTGCAAGCGGCTGGGCGCGGGCCTGGCCGTGTCGGAAATGACCACGGCCGATCCCAAGCTGTGGCATACGCGCAAGTCGCTGCACCGGATGAACCACTCGGGTGAACCGGAACCGGTGAGCGTGCAGATCGCCGGCGCCGATCCGGTGGTGCTGGCCGAAGCCGCGCGTTTCAACGTGGCCAACGGCGCGCAGATCATCGACATCAACATGGGATGCCCGGCCAAGAAGGTATGCAACGTGTGGTCCGGCTCGGCCCTGCTGCAGGACGAACCGCTGGTGGCGCGAATCTGCAAGGCGGTGGTCGATGCCGTCGAGGTGCCGGTGACGCTGAAGATCCGCACCGGCTGGAACCGCGACAACAGGAATGCGCTGCGCATCGCCCGCATCGCCGAGGACTGCGGCATCGCCGCGCTGGCCGTGCACGGCCGCACCCGCGCCGACAAGTATGAAGGCGAAGCCGAGTACGACACCATCGCCGCAGTGAAGGCCGCCATCGGCATCCCGGTATTCGCCAACGGCGACGTGACCACGCCGGAGCGTGCCCGCCACGTGCTCGCCGCCACCGGCGCCGACGCGCTGATGATCGGTCGCGGCGCGCAGGGCCGGCCCTGGATCTTCCGCGAGATCGCCCACTTCCTGGCCACCGGCGAAAAGCTGCCCGAGCCCACGCCGGACGAAGTGGCAACGATCCTGCTCGGCCATCTGGAACACCTCTACGCGTTCTACGGCGAACACGCCGGTGTGCGCATCGCGCGCAAGCACCTGGGCTGGTACGCCAAGGACCGCCCCGAGAACGCCGCCTTCCGCGAGGTAGCCAATCGCGCCGAATCAGCGCAGGAGCAGCTGCGCCTCACCCGCGATTACTTCGCTGCGCTGGCGGCCGGCGTGGCGATGGCGGCCTGAGCGGCGCAAGCCGCTCTCAGTGTTCCGTGGCGTGAAATCCGTAGTCGGCCAGCACCGGCCTGAGTGCCGCGATCCAGATCGCGTAGCCGGCCGGCTTCATGTGCAAGCCATCGTCGCGCAACAGCTCCGGTCGCGGTTGGCCGTGCGCATCCAGCATCTTCGATGCGGTGTCGACATAGCGCACGTTCTTCTGCGTGGCGGCCCAGCGCCGGATGCCCTGGTTGGCCTCGCGCATGGCCGGCCACATCGTCCATCGCGCCACGCTGGGCTTGATCGAGATGAAAGCCACCGGCACGCCCGGCAGATCGCGGCGCACGCGTGCCACGAAGGCCTTGAATTCGCCGATCACCTGCTGCGGTGAATCGCCACCGGCGATGTCGTTGTCGCCCGCGTACATCACGATCAGGCGCGGGTGATAAGGCGTCACGATGCGATCGGCGTAATAGGTGGCATCGGCGATGGCCGAGCCGCCGAAGCCGCGGTCGATCACCGGCACGCCGGGAAAGTCGTGGGCCAGCGTGGGCGCCCAGAAACGGATCGACGAACTGCCGATGAACAGCACGCCGTGTTGGGGCGGCGGGTCGACGCGATCATGCGCGACGAAGGTGGCGATGTCGCTCTTCCAGTGCGCAGGCGGCGGCACCTGCGCCACCGCCCAGGCTGACATGGCGAGCAATGCAAATGCGGCAACCAGCCGCGGGACGATGCCGCGAGTGCGCAGAAGATTCATCGAAGATCACCCTGGCGGATACACGGCCTGATTATGCACCGCCGCGCAAGTTGCCCGCGCCGTGATCAGGCCGCCAGTTCCTCGCAGGTGGCCGAGGTCAGGCGCAGGCGCGGGGGAACTTCGGCCAGCAGCTCGCCGTGATGGCTGAGCAGGCGCAGCACACCATCCGCGTCTTCGGTCAATGCGGTCAGGCTCTCCACCCAGTCGCCATCGTTGGCATATACCAGTCCGTCGCGCTGCATCAGTCCGGCACGATGAATGTGCCCGCAGACGATGCCGTCGAGCTGGCGCCGCGCGGCATCATCCAGCCCGGCCTGCACAAAGCGCGCGATATAGCGTTCGGCGGCGCCGCTCTGTCGCTTCACGAATGCCGACAGCGACCAGTGCCGCTGGCCGAGCCGTCGCCGTGCCAGGTTCAGCAAGCGGTCGCAACTGAGGATGCGGTAATAGATCCAGTCGCCCAGGCGTTCCTGCAAGCCGCCGAACTGGGTGACGTTGTCGTAGTCGTCGCCGTGGGTCACCAGCAGGCGCCGCCCGTCGGCGGTCTCATGGATCGCGCGCCGCCGCACGCGCATGCCCGGCACCATCAGGCCACAGAGGCGACGCACCGGCCGGTCGTGATTGCCGGGCACGTAGATCAGCACCGTGCCGCGCTGATGCAAGGCATGCAGGGCTTCGATCACGCGCGCATGGGCGCCGTTCCAGCGTGTACGTCGCCGGGCAATCCACCAGAGATCGACAATGTCGCCCACCAGATAGAGCCGTTCGCAGCGCAAGCCGTCGAGAAAATCCGCCAGCTCGGCCGCATGGCAGTGTTTGGTGCCCAGATGCACATCGGAGATGAAGACAGCCCGCAAGCGCCGCTCGCCTGGGGTTGTCACGCGCTTCATGCCGCCGCGCCTTGCCGATTTTCGAGATAACGCTGGCGTTTGCGTGGTCGCAGCCGCTCCAGGTCCACCTCGATCAGGCCATCGATGGAACCGCTGAAATCCGGATCCACGCCGAAGGCGAGGAAGCGCGCACCGCCGGGTTCGCACAGCTCGGTGTATTGCTTGTACAGCGTCGGCACCGAGGTACCAAGCCGGTCCAGCGCGACCTTCAGCGCACCGAAGGCCGTAGCGCTGTCGAGTCCGTCAAACGCCGGTGCTGCATGCTTGAAGGCGAACGGACGACGCGCGCTGGCCAGCGCCTCCCCGCTGCCGTAGAAGCATCGGTAATAGGCCACCACCTGTTCGCTGGCGCGACGTGGCAACGCGGCGCTGATCGACACCGCACCATAGAGATAGCGCACGCCCGGATAGCGACGCAGGTAGGCACCGATGCCCTGCCACAGATAGTCGAGGCTGCGGCTACCCCAGTAGTCCGGCACCACGAAGCTGCGCCCCAGTTCCAGGCCAGCGGCAAGCCGCGGCACCGCCGCGTCCGCATAACGGAACAGCGAGGCCGTGTACAAGCCGGCCAGACCGGCACTTGCCATCGCTGCGGCACCGCGCATCACGCGATAGGCGCCGGCGATGCGCGCGGCGCTCGCGTCCCAGACCAGGATGTGGTCGTAATACGCGTCGTAGGCATCGAGATCGCGGCTGCGCCCGGTGCCTTCGCCGACTTCGCGGAAGGTCAACTCGCGCAGCCGGCCGATTTCCTGCAGCAACGGCGAACCGCCGGCATCACGCGCCATGCGGATCTGCTTGCCGTCACTGGTGCTGCCGAGCAGTTCGGTGGCCGCCACGGCCGCCGCCAGCACGCGGGCATCGATAGGCGTCGCCAGTGGCGCGGGACCGGCCACGGTGACAGCCTCGCCGCGACCGGTCGCATACAGCGCCTGGCGAATGCTGCCGATTGCCGCCCGTTCGTCCATGTCCGCCGCGATCGACAGCGGCATGCCGACGTGCAAGCGCACCGGCTGACGCCGCCGCGCGAATATTTCCCGTGGCAGCAGGGCGGTCGATGCCGGACGACAGAATGCCGAGACGCCGTAGAACAAGGCGGAGTTGCGCGCCTCGATGCGCACCGGCAACACCGGCACCCCGGCGCTTCGCGCAAATCGCAGGAAGCCGGGTTGCCAGCGCGTGTCGCGCACGCCACGCGGCCCCAGTCGCGACACTTCGCCGGCGGGAAACACCACCACGCATTGTCCGTCGCGCAGCGCGCGCCGCACCCGGCGAAGATCGGCCACGCCGGCGCCGCCGCCGAACACGCGCACCGGCAGCAGCAGTTCCGACAGGGGGTCGATCAGGGTCAGCACGTCGTTGGCGACGATCCGCACGTCCTGGCGGACCTGGCCCAGCATGTCCAGCAAGGCCATCGCGTCGAGGCCGCCGCAGGGATGGTTGGCGACCACCAGCAATCCTCCGCGTGACGGAATGCGCGCCAGGCTCGCCGGGGTGACGGCGTGGTCCGTGACCAGTCGCCGCACCGCGGCATGGACAAAGTCGAAGCCGCGCAGATGGCCATGCTCGGCCATGAAGGCGTCGACATGGTCGAACCGCGACCAGCGCGCCACGGTGCGCAACAGTGGCGCTGCAAGGTGCCCGCGACGTCCGCGGAACCAGTCTGGATAACGTTGCTGCAGACGCTGTTCGATGGCTTGCATGTCGGTACCCGTCGGCTTGGCCCGTCGCAAGATTGCGCGATTTCCCGGACGCTGGCGTTGCGCCCATGCGTCAACGGCGTGACAGCGCCTCATGCTCCAGGCCAGCGATCAAGGGAGGGCTTGCAGCGCAGCCATCACGGCGTTTGACAGATGGACGTCCATACGTCTAATCTTCGCCACGCCAAGGTTTTCATCCCTTTATCCGAATAGAGAGATGAAATGAAAAGGGAAGCCGGTGCGAATCCGGCGCTGCCCCGCAGCGGTATGTGGAAACGACCCCCGCCATCGCACTGGGCCAGGAAATCTGGTTCGGGAAGCGGCGGGCATTAGGCGGCTCAGGTGTCCTGAGCCATATCCACGAGCCCGAAGACCTGCCTTGGCCGAAGCGCGCCCCGCAAGGCCGCGCCTCGTCCGGCCTGGGTTTCGTGGCGGGAAGGCGGTCGCCTGGCGACGCAGTCCTGCCATGTGGCCCGGTTCGCCCGCGGGGGCGAAGGTCGACGCTTGCGCCCGCCTCACGGCACGCAATCGCCCTTCGTTCCTCTTTGCACCATTACGCAAGAGGAATTCCACATGACACGCACCACCTGCCTCGGCTTTCCGCGCATGGGTCGCCGACGCGAACTCAAGCGCGCCCTCGAAACCTACTGGCGCGATGGCAACGCCGCCGCCCTGCTCGACACCGCCCGCGACCTGCGCGCACGCCACTGGAATCTGGCCCGTGACGCCGGCGTCGACAGCGTGCCGGTGAACGACTTCTCGCTGTACGACCACGTGCTCGACACCGCCGTGCTGTTCGACGCCGTGCCCGAACGCTACCGCGCCCTGCTCGCCGCCGATCCGCTGGCCGGCTACTTCGCCATGGCGCGCGGCGGCGATGGTTTGCACGCGCTGGAAATGACCAAGTGGTTCGACACCAACTACCACTACCTCGTGCCCGAACTGCACGCCGGCCAGCGCTTCCGCCTCGCCGGCGACAAGCCGCTGGCCGAATGCCGCGAGGCGCAGGCGCTGGGCCTGGACGCGCGGCCGGTGCTGCTCGGACCGGTATCGTTCCTGAAACTGGCCAAGACTACCGACGGCAGCGATCCGCTGGCCCTGCTCGATGCATTGCTGCCCGCCTACATCGCGCTGCTGGAAAAACTGCACGAAGCCGGCGTGGCCTGGGTGCAGCTGGACGAGCCCTGCCTGACGCTGGACCTGGACGCGCCCACGCGCCACGCCTACGCCACCGCGTACGCGGCGCTGGCACTCGGTGCGTCGCCGAAGCGCCTGCTTGCCACCTACTTCGGCGCGCTGGACGACAACCTTGCGTTGGCCACCGAATTACCGGTGGACGGCCTGCATATCGATCTGGCCCGCGCACCGGAGCAGCTCGACGCGGTGCTCGCCGCCCTGCCTGCCGAGCGCGTGCTCAGCGTCGGTGTCGTCGATGGTCGCAACATCTGGCGCAGCTCGCCACGCAAAGTGCTGCCGTTGCTGCACAAGGCGCTGGACAAGCTTGGTCGCGATCGCCTGTGGCTGGCGCCATCGTGCTCGCTACTGCATGTGCCGCTGGATGCCGGACAGGAAACCGGCCTGCCCGACGAGCTGCGCGGCTGGCTCGCCTTCGCCGTGCAGAAGCTGGAGGAACAACAGCTCTACGCCCGCGCGCTGGATGGTCAGGACGAGGCCGCGCAAGCGCTGCAGGCACAGGCCGCTCGCCTCGCCGACCGCGCCAGCGCCGCCGGCGTGCAGCGCAACGACGTCCGCGCCCGCCTGCACGGCCTCAGTGCGCAGGCGGCGCAACGCCGTTCCGCCTACCTGCACCGGCGCGCCGTGCAGGCCGAAGTGCGCCCGCTGCCACTGCTGCCCACCACCACCATCGGCTCGTTCCCGCAAACCGAAACGCTGCGTCGCGCCCGCGCCGATCATCGCGCCGGCCGCCTCGACGACAAGGCCTACGAACAGGTGCTGGCCGACGAGATCCACCAGGTATTGCAGCAGCAGGAAGCGGCCGGCCTCGACGTGCTGGTGCACGGCGAGCCCGAGCGCAACGACATGGTGGAATACTTCGGCGAGCAGCTCGACGGCTTCGCCTTCACCCGCCACGGCTGGGTGCAGAGCTACGGCTCGCGCTGCGTGAAACCGCCGATCATCTGGGGCGACGTGGCGCGTCCCGCACCGATGACGGTGCGCTGGTCGAGCTACGCCCAGTCGCTGACCGAGAAGCCGGTCAAGGGCATGCTTACCGGTCCGGTGACGGTGCTGCAATGGTCGTTCGTGCGCGACGACCTGCCGCGCGAAACCGTCTGCCGCCAGCTGGCCCTGGCCCTGCGCGACGAAGTGCACGACCTGGAAGCTGCCGGCATCGGCATCATCCAGATCGACGAACCAGCCCTGCGCGAAGGCCTGCCGCTGCGCCATGCCGAGCAGGCGCATTACCTGGACTGGGCCGTCACCTGCTTCCGCATCACCGCCGGCGGCGTGGCCGACGCCACCCAGATTCACACCCACATGTGCTACAGCGAATTCAACGCGATCATCGATGCGGTAGCCGCGCTGGATGCCGACGTCATCTCGATCGAAAGCAGCCGCTCGCGCATGGAACTGCTCGACGCCTTCGAGCGCTACCGCTACCCGGGCGGTATCGGGCCCGGCGTGTACGACATCCACTCGCCGCGCGTGCCCGGCCGCGAGGAAATGGCCGACTTGCTGCGGCTGGCGCTACGCGTGCTCGATCCGGCGCAATTGTGGGTGAATCCCGATTGCGGACTGAAAACCCGCGGCTGGGCCGAGGTGACCCCGGCGCTCAACGCGATGGTCGCTGCCGCGCGCGAGGTTCGCAGCGAACTGGAGGTCGCCGCCTGAATCACCCTCTCCACTGATGCACCTTGGGGCGGCCAGGGATGGCTGCCCTCGGAGACTCGCGGGAGTAACATGAACGAAATCAACCCGGCCGATGCTTCCCGATGAAATTCCCGGCCACAGGCTGTATCATGTCCAACCCCTTTCCATCTCTTTATCCGTAAAGAAGGATAAATGCCGCGATGAGCAACTTCCTCTTCACCTCCGAATCGGTCTCCGAAGGCCATCCGGACAAGGTCGCCGACCAGATTTCCGACGCCGTCCTCGACGCGATCATCGCGCAGGACCCGCGCGCCCGCGTGGCCTGCGAAACCATGGTGAAGACCGGCGTCGCGATCGTCGCCGGCGAGATCACCACCAGCGCCTGGATCGACCTGGAAAGCCTGACCCGCAAGGTCATCCTGGACATTGGCTACAACTCCAGCGAAGTCGGCTTCGACGGCGCCACCTGTGGCGTGTTGAACCTGATCGGCAAGCAGTCGCCCGACATCAACCAGGGCGTGGACCGCAAGAAGCCCGAGGAACAGGGTGCCGGCGACCAGGGCCTGATGTTCGGCTACGCCACCAACGAAACCAGCGAGTACATGCCCGCGGCGATCCACTATGCGCATCGCCTGGTGGAGCAGCAGACCAAGATCCGCAAGAAGAAGAACTCGCCGCTGCCGTGGCTGCGCCCGGACACCAAGAGCCAGGTCACCCTGCGCTACGAGGATGACAAGGCGGTCGCCATCGACGCCGTGGTGCTGTCCACCCAGCACGATCCCAGCGTGAAGCAGAAAGACCTGATCGAGGCTGTGCGCGAGTACATCCTGAAGCCGGTGCTGCCGGCCAAGCTGCTGCACAAAGGCACCAAGTTCCACATCAATCCGACCGGCAAGTTCGTGATCGGCGGACCGGTGGGCGACTGCGGCCTGACCGGCCGCAAGATCATCGTCGACACCTACGGCGGCTGGGCCCGTCACGGTGGTGGCGCGTTCTCCGGCAAGGACCCGTCGAAGGTGGACCGTTCGGCCGCCTATGCCGCACGCTACGTGGCCAAGAACATCGTGGCCGCCGGCATTGCCGACCGCTGCGAGGTACAGGTGAGCTACGCCATCGGCGTGGCCGAGCCAACCTCGATCTCGGTCACCACCTTCGGCACCGGCAAGATTCCGGACGAGAAGATCGAAAAGCTGATCCGCAAGCACTTCGACCTGCGCCCGTACGGCATCATCAAGATGCTCGACCTGATCCACCCGATCTACCAGCAAACCGCCAGCAACGGCCATTTCGGCCGCAAGCCGGTGGAGATCAAGGGCGCCAACGGCGAAAGCTACACGGCGTTCTCGTGGGAGAAGACCGACAAGGCCGAGGCGCTGCGCGCCGATGCCAAGCTGAAGTAAGCAGCTCGCCGCTGCTGCACGAAAAAGCCCGCGGCTTGCCGCGGGCTTTTTCTTTGTATCGAAGGCAGAACCGGCGCGGCGGCTCAGCCGTCCGTATCGCGACGCGAGGCCACTTCAACCGGCCGGTGCGAGCGATGCCGCGAGGCAAGGCGAACGGAATGCTTCTTCGCATGCCGCGCAGCGATGCGGCGACACTCGGCAACCGAATGGTGCCTCTTGCACGCGCGACTGACGGCCGCCACCTGCACATGATGCGCATGTGCGCGACGCCGGCGATGCATCGGCATTCCCGGCACCGGATGCGCCTCGGCCGCCGGAATCGGCGACAGTTCTTCCAGGATGTGCAATGCACGGCTGGTGCCGCGCTCGCCCGCCGCCGCAGCAACCAGCTCGGGCGAGGTCGAGCGCCCTTCGAAACCGTCATCCAGCAACTTGGCCATCAGGTCGTCACGAATCGCCGCCGTGCGGCTGCCCAGCACCACGCCGAACAGGCGATGGCCATTGCGCACCGCCGTGGACGCCAGGTTGAAACCCGAGGCGTCGGTGAAACCGGTCTTCAGGCCGTCCATGCCCGGGTAGCGGTACATCAGGCGGTTGTGGCCACGCACGATGTGCCCGCGGAAAGTGAATTCGCGCGTGGCGAAGAAATGCGCGTACTGCGGAAAGTCGCGATACAGCGCCATCGACAACCGGACCAGATCGTGCGCGGTGGACACGTTACGCGGGTCCGGCAGGCCCGAAGCGTTGTCGAAGTGGGTGCCGTCCATGCCCAGCAAGGCCGCCTGCGCATTCATCATTTCGGCGAAATGCGGCTCGCTGCCACCGATGGCTTCGGCCACTACCGTGGCTGCATCGTTCGCCGACTTGGTGACGATACCCAGGATGCAGTCGCGCAAGCTGATGGTCTCGCCACGACGCAGGCCCAGCTTGGTGGGCGCACGACTGGCCGCCCACGCGGACACCGGCAGTTGCTGGTCGAGCTTCAGGCGCCCGCTCTTCAAGCCCTGGAAGGCGAAGTAGAGAGTCATCATCTTGGTCAGCGAGGCGGGATAGTTGCGCTGGTCGGCGTTGACCTGTTCCAGCACCTTGCCTGTCGATGCGTCGACCACGATCGCCGCATAGCCGGCATGCGCCTGGCCGGCGAACGCGCCCAGGCCCAGCATGCACAACAGCGACAGCAACGCACCGCGCATGCCGCCGGTGGCCCGCAGCCACACTCTGGATCCGATGCTCACCCGACGCCCTCGCAGCCGAACCGCGGCAACCTCCGCGTGAGCGCAAGATAGCGCGCGGCGGCGACGATAGCCAGAGATCGGACATCAATTAGTTTCGTTAAGTTGATGTTCTTTCAAGTATTACTCAAACCGCCACCTCAACTTCCGCCGATCGTGGCACGCAGTTATCCCGTGCAGACCCGCTAGAATGGGCGGATGTCCCTGATCCAACTTCAACACGTCGATTTCAGCATCGGCGGCCCCCTCCTGCTCGAAAACGTCGATCTCTCGATCGAGGCGAACGAGCGCGTATGCATCGTCGGTCGCAACGGCGAAGGCAAGTCCACCCTGATGAAGCTGATCGCCGGCGAGCTGCATGCCGACGACGGCGAGATCCGGGTCCAGAACGGTGTGGTGATCGCCCGCATGGCGCAGGAGGTGCCGCAGGATACGTCCGGTACCGTATTCGACGTGGTCTCCGAAGGCCTCGGCGATCTTGGCCGTCTGCTGGCGCGCTATCACCACCTGATCGCCGAAGGCGACTTCGACGCGCTCGGCGACGTGCAACAGCAGATCGAGGCGCAGCACGGCTGGGATCTGGACCGCCGGGTCGGCGAGGTCATCACCAAGCTGGAATTGCCGGCCGAAACCGATTTCGCCGCACTGTCCGGCGGCATGAAGCGCCGCGTGCTGCTGGCCCAGGCGCTGGTGCGCAAACCGGACGTGCTGCTGCTGGACGAACCAACCAACCACCTCGACATCGAGGCGATCGGCTGGCTGGAAAACTTCCTCAAGCAGTTCGGCGGGTCGATCCTCTTCGTCACCCATGACCGCAGCTTCCTGCAGGCGCTCGCCACGCGCATCGTGGAGATCGATCGCGGCCAGCTCACCGACTGGCCCGGCGACTACGCCAATTACCTGCGCCGCCGCGAAGAACGCCTGCACGCCGAATCCCAGGCCAACGCGTTGTTCGACAAGAAGCTGGCGCAGGAAGAAGTGTGGATCCGCCAGGGCATCAAGGCCCGGCGCACCCGCAACGAAGGCCGCGTGCGCGCACTGAAGGCGCTGCGCGTGGAGCGCGCCGAGCGACGCAACCTGGGCGGCAACGTCAAGATGAATGCGGCCAATGCCCAGGCCTCGGGCAAGAAGGTGATCGATCTCGAACATATCACCCAGGCCTACGACGGCCGCGTGCTCATCGATGACCTGTCCACCACCATCATGCGCGGCGACCGCATCGGCATCGTCGGCCCCAACGGCGCCGGCAAGAGCACCCTGCTCAAGATCATGCTGGGCGAACTCAAGCCGCAACGTGGCGAAGTCACCCTGGGCACCAGCCTGGAGATCGCCTACTTCGACCAGCACCGCGCCCAGCTCGACGACCGCTTGAACGCGCTGGACAACGTGGCCGAAGGCCGCGAGTTCATCGAGCTCAACGGCCAGCGCAAGCACATCATCGGCTACCTGCAGGATTTCCTGTTCTCGCCCGAGCGCGCGCGCGCGCCGATCACCCGCCTGTCCGGCGGCGAGCGCAACCGCCTGCTGCTGGCCAAGCTGTTCGCGCAGCCGTCGAACCTGCTGATCATGGACGAACCGACCAACGACCTCGACATCGAGACGCTGGAACTGCTGGAAGAACTGCTCACCGACTACCAGGGCACCCTGCTGCTGGTCTCGCACGATCGCGCCTTCCTCGACAACGTGGTGTCCAGCACCCTGGTGCTGGAAGGCGAAGGTCGCGTCGGCGAATACGTCGGCGGTTACACCGACTGGCTGCGCCAGCGTCCCGCCGCCGCGGCCGCCGTCGCGGCGGCCACCGCGAAACCGGGCCTCTCGCGCGAACAGCCTGCCGCAGTCGCGACACCGAAGCGCAAGCTCAGCTTCAAGGATCAGCGCGAACTGGAACAGTTGCCGAAGCGAATCGAAGAACTGGAAAACGCGATCGCCGCGCACGGCGAGGCGATGAATGATCCCGCCTTCTTCAAGCAGGACAGCGCCACCATCACCCGCGCCAACGAGGCGGTCGCGGCATTGCAGGCGGAGCTGGATGCCGCCTATGCGCGCTGGAGCGAACTGGACGGCTGAACCTCGCGGATGGCCTGACCACTCTGGTTTCCATGTGGTGACTTAACGCACAAAGGCCCGATCATCCTGATCGGGCCTTTGTCGTTTCTTGCCGGGGAAACAAGGAAGCGCTCAGCACTTCATCGCTTGCCCGTTGTCTGGCTTGGCGTTAGCCGCCGCTCCAACTGGCCTTCAGCGAGACGCCGCTGTACGCCTGATAGCCTTTCAGCATGACGTAATACGTCCCCGCCCGGACTTGCCCGAAGGTGCAGCTCTCGTTGTTGCCATTGCGATACGGGCGACAGTCGTAACTGCTGCTGGTGGGCGTGGCACCGAAGCGTACATAAAGGTCCACGTCGCCGCTGCCGCCATTGCTGGCGATGGCCAGGTTGCTCGCGCCGGCCGGCACGATCACCTTGTACACGGCGGCACTGCCACTGGCGCCACTCAACCCGGTTTTGGCCACGCCGTTGACCAGTTCGTCGTCGGCCGGCGGTGGCGGTTCGCTGCCGGTGGTCCAGCTGGCCTTCAGCGTGACACCGCTGTACGCCTGATACGCACGCAACTGCACGTAGTACGTGCCGGCCTGCGGATTGGCGACCGTGCAACTTTCGCTGTTGCCCGAGCGATACGGTCTGCAGTCATAGTTGCTGCTGGAGGGCGCAGCGCCGTAACGCGTGTACAGATCCACGTCGCCACTGCCGCCACTGGTCGAAATCACCAGGTTGCGTGCGCCGGCCGGCACCTCGACCTTGTACAGCACGGTGCTGCCGCTGCCACCGGACAGGCCGGTTTTCGGCACGCCATTGGCAAGCACGTCATCGCCGGAGGGCGGGGGCGGCGTGTCGTCACCGCTGCCGTTGCCACCGAGTTCCACCGCAAAGGCCAATGCCAGCCGCGTGAACTTCAGCGCGTGCTGCGCCTGGTTGCCGGAGTTGGCATAGGTGTCCTTGCTGGAATGGATGTACGGGTTGTCATCGCCCAGACGCGACTCGAACGGCATCGAGGTGGCGTAGCCCTGGTTGTGCCAGGAGGCGTGGTCGGAACAGCCGTAGCCGCACTTGTCGTGCATCACGCTGAGTTGCGGCAGATAGGTGTTGGCCAGCGACTCGACGAACTGGTTCTGCTGCGCGTCGGTGTAGTCGTCCTCCAGATAGATGTCGCCGGCCGAGCCCTTGTAGTTGGTCATGTCCAGCTGCAGCATGCCGACCACGTCGATGTTGCGATTGGCGTAGTCACTGGCGATGTAGTTGGAGCCGTACAGGCCGAACTCTTCGCCCGCATAGGCCATCAGCTGGATCGTCCGCGCCGGCTTGTAGCCATTGGCCAGCAGCACGCGCAGGGTCTCGGTAAGACCGGCCACGCCGGACGCATCGTCATCGGCACCGGGGGCGCGCGAGGTTTCATGCGGCTGTCCACCGGCATCGTTCCAGTTGACCGTGTCCAGGTGTGCACCCAGCACCACGATCTGGTCGGGCTTTTGCGTGCCGGTGATGGTCAGCACCACCGAGGCCTGCCTGTCGCTGCCACGGAAGACCTGCTTCACCGAGATGTCGGATCGGCCGGCCGCCATGCTCTGCCATTTGTCCTTCAGCCAGCTCGATGCCTGCGCACCGGTGCTGCCGTTGTAGTAGCGGTTGTTGAAGTCGGCCAGCGACTGGATCGTGTCGGTGATGTTGGCCGCCGTCTGTTGCGCGATCCACGGCTTCACCAGCGTCTGCTGCGTGATCGTGTAGTCGGGGCGGGTCAGGCCGGCCAGTGGCTGGCGCGGTTGCAAGGCGGCGCGGGCCGCGTCGAGCGAGTCGTAGGTGATGTATCCCGCGCAATGGTGCAGTTGGCGATGCACCTGTGCCGAGAGGCCGCCCAGCACGCGTTCATCCACCGGCACGATGTGGATCCTGTCCACATTGACCAGGCCTTTGTTGGTGGTGCCGTTGGCCACGTAACGGCTTTCCAGGCTGCGCGCGGCCGGGTCCACCTGCTGCAGCACGTTGTAGGTGTTCTGGTCGACCGTCAACCAGACGGTCTTCGGCGTGGCTGCGCTGGCGATGCCCCCACACAACGCCAACGGCAACAATCCCCATGCAATCCCATGTCTGAGTTTCATATTCCATCCCTAAAGAAATGACAGACGCCATGCGCCCCCTGCGCATGGCAGATACCGCGCCTCCTCCCCCGCGACCGCGGCCGGTAAACCTAAACATGCACGCCGAGGAATACATCGCCCCTGCGCAGGCGAATGCTCGCGAAGGCGAACTGCATCGCAATTTCTTGCACATCAATTCGCAAAACCGTGCGCTGGCGCAGCAGCACGAAACGAGGGCAGGAACGGCTCGCCGCAGGCCTCGCTCGGGCCGGTTCGTCACGTCGATCCGCAGGCGTATCATCGAAGGGTTATCCCTGTGGACGATCGCCATGTACACGCTCTACTACGCTCCCGGCTCGGCCAATCTGGTCGTGCATCTGGCCCTGCTCGAAATCGGCGCGCCGCATACCCTGGAGCGAATCGATTTCGCTACCGACCAGCAACACAGCGCGGCCTATCTGGCGATCAACCCGCATGGCGTGGTGCCCACCCTGGTGATCGACGGCGTGCCCCATGGCGAGGCACCGGCGCTGGCAATGCTGGTGGTCGAGCGGCACCCCGAAGCCGCACTGGCGCCCGCTCCGGGCAGTGCGCAACGCGCCGATTACCTGCAGTGGATGTTCTATCTGGCCAACAACCTGCAACCGCTGTTCCGCCAGATGTTCTTCCCCAACGACCACCTGCCCGAAGCGGCCGACTCGCTCAAGCAGGCATCGCGCATCGGCATCGAGAAATGCTGGTCGTACATCGATGCCCACCTCGCGGCGCACGGCCCGTACATGCTGGGCGAGACGTTCAGCGTGGTCGACTTGTACGTGCTGATGCTGATGCGCTGGTCGCGCAACATGCCGAAACCGGCGACGGAATGGCCGCACCTGGCTGCGTTCGCCACCCGACTCAAGGCGCGCCCATCGTGGAAGCAGGTCTGCGTTGCCGAGGGCCTGACCGAGTGGGCTTGAGACTCGTTGCGTGAGCGCCGCCCCAAACCCCGATGCATGGGCCGTCTACCTGCTCGAATGCATCGATGGTCGCGTCTACACCGGCATCGCCCGCGATCCCGAACAACGCTACGCCAAACACCTGGCCGGCAAGGGCGCACGCTTCACCCGCTCCAACCCGCCACGGCAGTTGCTGGGCTGGGTCTGGGTCGCCAGTCACGGCGATGCACTTCGCCTGGAAATCGCCTGGAAGCGACTCCCTCGCGAGGAGCGCATTGCCGCACTCCACGCCCACGCCCCGCCCCACCGGTAGGAGCTCGCTCGCGGGCGATGCTTTTGCTCTGGCGCTCTCCGAACCGGAAAACAACAGCATCGCCCGCGAGCGGGCTCCTACAGCATCGGCGGGACCTCTCGATCGAGCCAGATGGCATTCCAGTAGGAATAGTCCAGCGCACTTTTCGCGAGTCCAGCCCGTATCGGATTGGCAACGATATATCGAGCGATCCGCCGGACATCCTCGTCAGCGCGAAGCGCGTGGTCGTGAAAACTGCGATCCCAGACTCGCTGATTTGTGACACTCGACGCGTGAAGTGCGCGTGTCACATTCGCCTTGAAGCGGTTGATCACGCGCGCAAGCGGTTCGTTACCCAACTGCAGCAGGCCATGCCAGTGATCCGGCATCAACACCCACGCAAACAGACTGGCATCTCCCCACGTTGTCGCCGAATGGATTACGCCACTGGCGATCCGTGCACGCGCCGGAGCCACAAACAGGCGCTGACGGCGATACGTCGTCGTGGTCAGCAAATAGACCTGCCCCGGAACAGACACGCGCCCATGGCGCAAGACACAGCGACCGGTGGCAGGAAAGGCAGGCATGTACCCATGTTGCCCGCTTCCAACTATTGCGAGCATCGCCAGCAGTACTTCTTTCACGTCAGTATCCGACGCCACATCATGTAGGAGCCCGCTGGCGGGCGATGCTTTTGCTCTGGCTCTCTGGAAAAAGAGCATCGCCCGCGAGCGGGCTCCTACAATGGCGGCAACGGCAACCAAAGCTGCGCGACGGCGCCGGCGGCATCGTCGCGTGCAAGCAGGCTGACGCCGCCTTCGTGCGCCTCGGCAATCTGTTGCGCCAGCGCCAGGCCGATGCCGGAGCCGCCGGGCTTGGTGGTGAAGAACGGCACGAACAGGTTCTCGCTGGACGGTGGACCGGGACCATCGTCCTCGACTGCCACAATCGCGCGTCCGGCTTCGCGATGCCAACGCACGCGTACCTCACCGCCGGTGGTCAAGGCCGCTTCCACCGCGTTGTGCAGCAGGTTGATCAGCGCCTGTTCGAGCTGGTCCGCATCGGCCTGCACGGCCAGCGATTCGCCGGGTTCAACCCGCACCGGCAGGCGCTGCTCCAGCTTCGCCAGCTTGCCGACCAGTGCCGCCAGATCCAGTGGGCGTGGTTGCGGGGGCGGCAGTCGCGCCAGTCGGCTGTAACTGGACAGGAAGCGTCCCAGCGCCTCGGCGCGATGACCGATCAATTCCAGGCCGCCCTGAAAATCCTCGCGCCAATCGTCGGGCAGCGGCTCGCGTGCCACCAGCGTGGCCAGCGTGCCGGCCATCGACTGGATCGGCGCCAGCGAGTTGTTCACCTCGTGGCCGAGCACGCGCAACAGACGCTGCCAGGCCTGGCGCTCCTCCTCGCGCAGTACACGGCCGACGTCGTTGATCACCAGCAGTCGGCCGCCACGACCGCCACTGCGCAACGCCGCCTGGCGCACTTCGAAACGACCGTTGCGCCCCGGGAACGTTCGCGCGAGCAATTGCGTGTCCGGTCCATCAAGCAATGATTCCAGGCCCAACTCGGCGGCAGTCCGACCGAATACGCGATCACGCGACGCATCCAGCAACTGCTGCGCTGCTGGGTTGGCCAGGCGCAGGCGTCGCTCGCTGTCGAACACGAATACCGCGCTGTCCAGCGCGGCCAGCGTCTTGCCCAGCAGATACGAGGATTCCTCGAACTCCAGTCGCTCGTGCTGCAGTCGTTCCGCCAGGGCATTGATGTCGTAGATCACGTCGCCTAGCACGCTATTCGAGGCGCCGCGCAAGCTGTAGTCGCCCTGGCGCAACGCTTCCAGCAGGCTGGACAAGGTGTACAGCGGATAGCTGACGCGACGGTGATGCCAGCGTGCCAGCCACAGCGTGACCACCGCAGCGACAATCAGCAGTGCCCAGCGCAATGTGACGTTCCACGGCCCGGACAGCAGCAACGCGCCCACCAGCAACCACGCTGGCGCGGCGACCAACAGGCCGCCCAGCAACACGCGCCGTTCGAAGCGCGGCATGCGTCCGGCGCGTTGCGCGTGGGATTCAGTCGGTGGCGTCATCGTTGTCGGCGTCGCGCAGGTCATGCTTTTCCAGCCGACGATACAGCGACTGGCGAGTGATGCCCAACGCGTCGGCGGCGTGCTGCAGGTTGCCATCGTGGCGCTCCAGCGCGCGCTTCACCAGCCACGCTTCGGCCTGCTCCAGCGTCATGCCGTCGATATCCTGCACCGGTTCCGGCGGCGCACCGAAGGACAGCGCGCCGGCGCTGACCTGATCGTGTTCGGCCAGCAGCGCGGCGCGCTCCATCAGATGTTGCAGCTCGCGCACATTGCCGGGCCAGCGCCACGCCATCAGCGCACGCTCGGCCGACGCGGCCAACTGCAAACCGTCGCGGCTATAGCGCGCGGCACTGCGTGCGAGGAACGCGCGCGCCAGCGGCAGGATGTCCTCGACGCGTTCGCGCAGCGGCGGCAGGCGCACTTCCAGCGTGTTCAGGCGATACATCAGGTCGCGCCGAAAACGCCCTTCCGCCACCTCGGCCGCCAGATCGGCATTGGTCGCCGAAACCAGTCGCACGTCCACCCGTTGCGTGCGCGAGGAACCCAACCGCTCGAACTCGCCGTCCTCCAGCACGCGCAGCAGTTTCGGCTGCTGCGCGGCGGGCACGTTGCCGATCTCGTCGAGGAACAGCGTGCCGCCATCGGCCAGTTCGAAGCGCCCGATGCGCTCGCCCTTGGCGTCAGTGTAGGCGCCACGCACGTGACCGAACATTTCCGACTCGAACACACTTTCGGCAATGCCGCCCATGTTGACCTTGACCAGCGAACGCGCGGCACGTGGCGACAGCGCGTGGATGCGCTCGGCGATCACGCCCTTGCCGGTGCCGTTCTCGCCCAACACCAACACGTTGGCATCACTGGAGGCAATGCGATCCACCATCGCCAGCACGCGCCGCATCACCGGGGATTCGGCGATGAAGGCGTCGCCCGAGCCGCCACGCAGCAACGCGTTCTCCGCCTCTAGCCGACGCTGCTTGCGCGCCCCCTCGCCCAGCGCCATCTGCACACGCAGCACGCTGAGCAGGCGCGCGTTGTTCCACGGTTTCTCGATAAAGTCGGCGGCGCCGCGACGCATCGCCTCCACCGTCAGCGGCACGTTGCCCCACGCCGTCATCGCCACCACCGGCAGCTCGGGTGCGAGCTGGCGCAGGCGTTCGAGCAAGTCGAGCCCCTCTTCGCCGGACGTGGTGTCGCGGCTGTAATTGCAATCGATCAGCGCGCAGGCGAACTCCCGCTTGCGTACCGCCTCCAGCGCCGCCGCCGGATCGGCCACGCCCACACTGGCGATACCCTCGGCCTTCAGCAAAAGGCGCAGCGCCTCGCGCACGTCGGCCTGATCATCAGCCAGCAGAACGGTGGGTTTCGAATCGGACATCACGTACACAACTCCGTGGGATCAAGCCCGCAACCGCACACAGCGTACCGGGCCGGCGACGCAAAAGCAGTGCCCGAGGAGCCCGGACGGGTGAAACGCAAGGGACGCGCTACCGCCACCCGGAAGGCTCGCGCTCCACCCACAATGCAGGGGAGTGGCGCGGTCTTTCAACGCCGCGCCAAGCCTGCCGCAAGATGGCCGCTGCCATGCCTGTCCGGTTTCGATGACCCAGGCCCCTCCCTAGCCCTCCTAGCCCTTTGCCGCCTTCTCCACACCGTCCGCTGCCAACGTGCGCTGCACCTTGCCCTGCGCGTCGAGGAACTGGATCGAGGCCTTGCCGTCTGGCGTAACCAACAACATCAAGCGAGGCTTGCCATGGGCATCGTTGAGCATCACCACCGAGCTGTCACTCATGGTCTTGCCGGCATAGTAACGTGGAGCGCCGTAGTAGCTCTTGCTCTCGCGCTCGGCCAGCAGTGCGTCACGCGCCTTGGCGGGCATCGCGTCGAGCTTCGGCTTTTCCTGGATGTCCTGCACCATCGGCCGACTTGGCACATCATTCACCTGCATGCCGGCGTAAGTGCGGCCGTCCTGGTCCAGGCCGATCAACTGCAACTGCTGGTCCTGCTCGTAACGGTCGAAGCTGAGACTGAGGCCGCTGGACACGTTGCCATCCGCCCCCTTCTTGCCGGCGAAGATCAAGCCACCCTGTTCGGTGCCTTCGTTGTTGTAGAACAGCATGCCGGCACGGGACCGCGGATGCGGGTACTCCTTGCCATGCAGGATCAAGCCGGGAAAGCGGGTCTGGTCGGAGATCACCATGCGCAGCGTGCCGTCCGGCTCGCGTACGTTGATGCGCTGCACGTCGATGCTGTCGAACTTCGCGTTCATCGGCGAACGCGCACCGGTGAGGATCAATACCGCGAAGGCAGCGGTAAGCACGGTGGCGTAAACGCCCAGATAGGTTTTCGGCAACTTTGGCACAGCGAACTCCTTGCGGTGGGAAGACAGAAATGGAATCGACGGCTTGTTCGTGCGGCTTATTCGTAACGCAGCGCCACCGCAGGATCGACCCGCAACGCGCGCAGCAGCGGCACCAGCGCCGCAGTCGCGGAGACTCCGATCACCAGCAACAACACCGGCACGAACACCATGGGGTCGTGTGCCTGTGTGCGCAGGTTCGGGTCGGACAGCAGGTTCGACCACGGCACCGCCAGCGCAAAACCGATGGTCAGCCCGAGACCAAGTTGCCACGCCAGTTGTCGCGCTACCGAACGCACGATGGCCGCATGACCTGCACCGATCGCACGACGAATGCCGATCTCGCGCGTGCGTTGTGCCACCGAAAACGCCAGTACGCCATATAGCCCGGCCGCCGCCAGCAGCAACGCCACCAGGCCAAGCCCGCTGAATACGCCGGTCAGCACGACCAACCCCACGCGCGCCAGCGCCATGTCCTTGGCCTGGCTGTATACCGCATAGGTGGCCGCTTGCGGATCGACACCATGCACCGCCTCGGTCAGCTGTGATGCAAAAATCGCCGCATCGGCGCGAGTACGCACGGCCAGCCCGACGGCATGCAAGGGTGACATGGTGGCCGCCTGATCGAGCGGCATCAGCAAGCCGGGTCGCGATCTCTCCACCATGCTGTCGAGCTGCAAGGCCTCGATCACGCCCACCACGGTCACCGTCTTCGCCCATGGATGGCCGGGATACAGCACCAGCCTGCGATTGAGTGCATCCTCGTGCGGCCACAGGGTGGCGGCCATCTTCGCGTCGATGACAATCACCGGCGCACTGCCGGCCGTATCGCGCGCATCGATAAAGCGGCCTTCGAGCAAGCGCACGCCGTAGGTGTCGAGAAAATGCGGATCAACGATACCCATCTGCGGTCGCAGCCAACCGTCCGCAGGCTGCGGCTGGCCTGGCAGCGAAACGTCTTCGTGGCTGCCGAGGATGGCGCTGGGCACGGTGTCCGAAGCAGTGGCGTCGACCACGTCCGGATTCTGCCGCAAGCGCTCGACCACGCTGTCGAAAAAGCGGATGCGCTGCGCGTCGTCCCGATACAGTTGCGGCGGCAGCGCCACCTTGGCCGTCAGTACTTGCGCGGCATGCGACGTACCCACCGCCGGCTGCGCCAGCAAGGTATCCAGCGCACGCACGAAGGTACCCGCCCCCACCAACAGCACGACGGTAAGCGCGACTTCGGCCACCACCATGATCTTCGCCACGCGTGCGAAGCCGCCGACGGAACCCTTGCTGCCATCGCGCAAGGCATCCTGCAGATCCGGCCGCGACGCGCGCCAGGCGAGAATACCCCCTGCCAACGAAGTACTGAGCATGGCCACCGCGGCACCGAACACCAGCACCCAGCCATCGATGCCGTGCGCGAAAGGCACCGAGTCCGGGTGACTGGCCATCCAGGTCACACGCATCCAGAAACTACATCCATGCGTAATCGGCAGGGCCACCGCCAACGCCCCCGCACCCAGCAAAACGCTCTCGGCCAGGGCACCGAACACCAGCCGCGCACGACTGCCGCCCAGCGCGCTGCGCAGGGCCAATTCGTGTCGCCGCTGCAGCGTCTGAACCAATTGCAGATTGGCCACATTGATGCACGCCAACAGCATCACCACCGCGCCGGCACCGAACATCAGCCATAGCCACCGGCGCAAATCCAGCGGCGCAAAACTCACCGACAAGGGGTAGACCGTCAACCGTTCCGCGTGCTGCCCCGGTGGTAACGTGCGTTGTAGTCGGCCAGCCCACGCATTCAGCTCCGCCCGCGCCTGATCCAGTTGTACCGAAGGAGCCAGGCGGGCGACCACGGCGATGTATTCGTGCTCGCCTGGCTGAAGGCGCAACGGCATCCAGGCTTCCGTATCACCACTCGGAAATATGAAGCCCGAAGGCAATACGCCGACCACCGTGGCCCACTTGCCATTCACCCGCACCGCCCGGCCAATGATGTGCGGGTCCGCCGCGAACGCATGTCGCCACAAAGCTTCATCCAGCAGCAGCACACGGGGTGCATCGGGCGCGTCGTCGGCAGGCGTGAAACCGCGACCCAACAGCGGCTTGACCCCCAGCAGCTTCATCATCGAGGCAGTCAGCGTGCTACCCACGTAGTGCGTCGCACCAGCACCACCATCGAGGTTGATGCTGGCGTTCCCATACGCACCCATCAGATCCATGCTGCGCAGCTTGCCGCGCAATTGCAGATACTGGTCACTGTCCATCTCACTGATGCCGTTGGGGGTGGGCTCGCCCACCGCCACCACTCTGCTGGCCTGCGGAAACGGCAACGGCTGCAGGATCACGTCGTTGATCATCTCGAACAGGAACAGCAGTACGCCCAGTCCCACTCCCAGCACGCCCACCGACAGCAACGCATACCCTGGCCGCCTGAGCAACCGCCGCCATGCCTGGCGACATTCGCGCACGATCATCATCCTTCCCCTCGAAGTGCATCCATCGGTTGCACGCGGCCGGCACGCGTCGCCGGTATCAGGCACGCCAGCAAGCCGGCCAAAATAAGCACGACACCCACGCCAAGCGCCACGGCCGGATCGAACGCATTTGCGCGGCCGAGCAATCCCATCAGCACAGCGGACAAGGCATGTGACACGCCCAGGGTCGCCGCCACGCCGATCGCCAAACCCAGTGCGACTTGCAGCAAGCCACCACGCAGCACCAGTCGCAGCAAGCGCGCCGGCGCCGCGCCCAGCGCCAGTCGCACCCCGAACTCGCGCTCGCGCGCTGCCACCGCTACCGCCATCACCGCGTACAGGCCGGCGGCGGCCAGCATCAGCGCGAGTGCCGCGAAAATGCCGATCAATCGCAGGTTCAAACGCACGTCAGCGGTGGTGCTTTCGACGATGCTGCGCATCGTGCGCAGCTCGGCAATCGGCTGATTCGGCGCCACCTCGGCAACGGCCTTGCGCACGTCGGCACGCCAATCGCTCGGGTTGCCATGGCCACGCACGACAAAGCGCAACGCTTCGAATTCGCGAAGAATGGCCAACACCGACTCCGGCATCTGCGCCAGCGGCAGGTAGACCACCGGTTGCTTCGGATGCAGTGGCCCGCGTTGCCAAGTGTCGCCCACCACCCCGACGATGCGTGCCAGTACGTCCGGATGATTGTCCATCCCCACCCGTACCGTCTGCCCCAGCGCCTGTCCGCCGTAATACTTGTCGGCCAGCCCCTGGCTGACGATGGCCACCGGCGTACCGCCACGCACGTCGTCGCGGGTGAAATTTCGCCCCGCATGCACCGGCATGTCGAACAGCGTGAAGAAGTCCGGCCCGACGCCATCCAACTGCGCCACGAAGTGGCTGCCATCCGGCAGATACATGCCGTTGTTGTAGGACCCATACATGCCGTCACTGGTGGGCAAGGCGGTCGTGACCGCCGACGTGGCCACGCCCGGAATGGCACGCAATCGCCGCACCAGTCGGCGTGACAGTGACAGCACGGATGCGGGGTCCGGATAGTCGGTCTGCACTGGCGTCAGCTCGAAAGTCAGCACGTTGCTGTCGGCGTAACCCAATGGCTGTTGCGAGGCTGCATAGAGCGCATGCGCAAACACACCTGCGGCGCACAGCACCAGCGTAGCCATGGCCACCTGCACCACCACCAGTGCCCGACTGAAGCGCCCGCTGCGCACGCCCATGCCGCTGCGACCACCTTCGCGCAGCTCACTCACCGCGTGGACGCTGCGGCTGCGCCACAAGGCGGACACCGCGGCCAGCAAGGCACTCAACAAACCCACGACGAAAGCCAGCAACCAGGCCATCATGCCGACGTGCAATTGGCCACCCCACAACCACACGGAGGGAATGAAATCCTGCAGCAAGGCCAGCCCGACCGTTGCCAGCAGCATACCCAACAACGCGCCACCCACCCCCACCAGCAAGCCTTCGCCAAGGGCCGGCAACATCAACCGCAACCACGGCGCGCCAAGCGCACTGCGTACCGCCGCATCGTGATTGCGCGCCAGCGCGCGCAACAGCATCAAGTTGACCAGGTTGACCAGTGCAACCAGCAACACCAGCACGGCACAAGCCAGAAACAGCAGCAACACCGGCCGCGCATCCTGCTGAAATGCCGCGGCGAGGGATTCCGCGCCGAAGCGCGGTTTCTTCCAGTTGCCACCCATGCCCATGTCGCGATACATGGTGCGCTCATGCGCGTCGGCCTGTGCCGACACCGAGGCGATGCTGACACCTGGCGCCAACCGCGCGATGGCGAGGGTGCCGCTGTGGCCGTAGTTGCGACTATGCACCGGAAGGGCCATCGGCAGCACCACGTCGCCTGGGCCCAGTACGGTGTTGAAGGCTTTCGGAAGCACACCGACGATGGTGTGCGGCACGCCCTCGATGCGCACACTGCGGCCGATCACATGCACATCACCGCCGTACGCTCGCTGCCATAGTCCGTAACCGATGATGACCACCTTCGGGCCGTTCGGCGCATCTTCCGCTGCAGAAAAATTGCGCCCCAGCACCGGCCGCAAGCCCAGCGCGGGCAGCGATCCGCGGTCCATAAGGATCGCCGGGGTCTGTGTCGGCACACCGTCTCCGGCGATGTTCGCCTTCAGGCCAAAATGCACCAGCCCCAATGCAGCCACGCCATCGAGCTGGCCCAGATACTGGTACTCGTGCAGCGAGATACCACCCGCGCTCAGCTTGCCACTGTCGTCCAGCTGACCGATGACTGCCACACGCGACGCCTGCGGCAGCGGCAGCGGCCGCCACAAGGTGTTCTGGATCAATACGAACACCGCCACGCTGGCGCCGATACCCAGCGCCAATACGCCGCTGGCCAGCAGCAGGAAGCCGGGGCGGCGCAAACTCGCACGCCAGGCGCGCCAGATTTCGGTGAGCCAAATGGTCATCTTCTACTCCCCGCGCAAGGCGTGCATCGGCGCCACCCGCGCCGCGCGCAATGCTGGCAGCAGGCAGGCCAATACGCCGGCCACGAGCAACAAGACGGCCACGGCGAGCAGCGTCCAGGGGTCGAATGCACTGTCAGTACCCAGGGTGTCGAACATCAGCTTGCGCAGTGAACGTGCGGCGACCAGAGTCAGCACCACGCCAATGACCAGCCCGATGCCGATCTGGATCACGCCACCACGCAGCACCCAGGCCAGCAACCTCGATGCCGAGGAACCGAGCGCCATGCGCACGCCGATTTCGCGCTCGCGCGCGGCCACCGACACCGCCATTACTGCGTACAGGCCGGCACTGGCCAGTACCAGCGCCATCACGGCGAACACACCGATCAAGAGCAGGTCCAGCCGCGCGTCAGCCGTGGTGCTTTCGACAATCGAGGCCAATGTACGCATGTTGGCGATCGGCTGCGTTGGCGCCACGCGCGCCACGGCCTCGCGCATGACATCGCGATACGCCAGCGGATCGCCATGCACGCGGATCGCGAAACGCATCGGCTCGAACGAACGAACCACTTGAATCAGCTTGTCCGGCGTCTGTGCCAGCGGCAGATACACGATGGGTGGCTGCGGCCCGAGTGGCCCGTACTGACTGGTGTTTGCCACCACGCCCACGATACGCGCCTCGACACCCTCGGGGCCTTGATAGACGTCGATGATCTTGCCCAAGGCGTGCCCGCCATAGACGTGATCGGCAAGCTCACGGTTGATGATGGCCACCGCCTCACCGCCGCGCACGTCGCCCTGATCAAAGGGGCGGCCCTCGCGCAGTGCAATGCCAAACGCCGGGAAGAAACCCGGGCTGATGGCGCGAAATTGCGCGTTGAACGGCTCACCGCCCGGAACATGCATGGGGAGATTCAATTGCTGCCCCACCGGCAGGTTGGTGCTGGCCACCGCAGCTTCCACACCCGACTGCCCACGCAGTTGCTCCAACACCTGTTGCGCCAGTTGCTGCACGCTGGCGGCATCCGGGTAGCTGGACTTCACCGGTGCCAGTTCCATGGTCAGGATGCGCTGGTCGGAGAACCCGAGTTGGGCATGCGCGGCGTCATACAGTGCATGCAGAAACAGGCCCGCAACGACCAGCAACGCGGTCGCCAACGCGACCTGGGTGACCACCAGCACACGCCCCAGTCGTTGGTCCGTACGCCCGAAGCCGCTACGTCCGCCCTCCCGCAGATGATCCATGTCGCCCATCCTGCGACTGCGCCATACACCCAGTCCGGCGGCGACCAGTGCGGCCGTCACGCCAACCATCAGCGCCAGCAACATGGTGCGTCCGTCCAGCACCGCTGCGTTCAAATCGACCAATTCGGCGGAAACGGCATGGCGCAACACGTCCAGCGACGCCCAAGCCAGCAGCACCCCGACAAGGGAGGCGCACACACCAATCAGCAGGGCATCCGCCAACGCCGGTAACACTTGCCGCCACAGCGAAGCACCCAAGGCTCTGCGCACGGCACCATTATGCCCGCGAGCCAGCGAACGCAGCAGCATCAGGTTGCCCAGATTGACCAACGCGATCAGCAGTACCAGCAAGGCACTGGCCTGGAACAGCAGCAGGATGCCGCGCGCTACGACATGCATCTGGCTTTGCAGGCTGATCGCCGTGAAATGCTGCTGCGCCAGCCAGTTTTTTCGCGACGTTGTCATGGATTCGGAGGCATACAACGCCCGCGCACGCGCATTGACCTGCGCCGACACCGCGGCGATGCCGACGCCAGGCGCCAGGCGCGCCACGCTCATGTAGTTGGTGCCGTCGTCGTGGCTGTTCGCGGGCAGTGCGGTAGGCAGCACCACATCTATCTGGCCCGTCAGATCGAATATCCGGCCCAGCAGGCCGAAGCCCGCCGGCAACACGCCAATGATGGTGTGCGGCTTGCCTTCGATCACAAGGCTCTGACCCAGTATCTGGGGGTTGCCGCCGTAATGGTTCTTCCAGAACGCGTAGCCAAGCATGACCACCGGCGGCCCGTTGGGCTGATCCTCGGCCGCACTGAAATTGCGCCCGAATGCCAGGTGGACACCAAGCGTAGGCAGCAAGTCGTGATCGACCAACATGGTCGGGACCTGCATCGGGCGCCCGCCGATCATCACGTTGGACGGCGCCAGCGACGTCACGATGCCGATGGACTCGACACCCTGCATGCCGACCAGGTGCTGATGCAACTCAGGGGATGTCCCGGCACCATCGTCAGTCATCATGCCCACGGCCACCAATTGCTGCGCGTGCGGATACGGCAATGGCTTCAGCAAGGTTCCTTCGATCAACGCGAACACCGCCACGCTGGCACCGATGCCGAGCGCCAATACCCCGGTCGCCAACAGCAGAAAGCCGGGCCGGCGCAGGCTGGCGCGCCAGGCCCGCCAGATCTCGGCGAGCCAGATATTCATGCGTCGACTTCCACGTGCTGGCCGATCAGCGCATCGAGCCGCTGCTCGTCTTCGCGGCGCAGGCGGTCGAAGGTGTCTTCGTCGACTACGCGGCCGTCGAACAGGCGGATCTTGCGCTGGGCCAATTCGGCGTAGCGGGCATCGTGGGTGACCATGCAGATGGTGGCGCCGCCCTGGTGCAGTTCGGCGAGCAGGGCCATCACTGCTTCGCCGTTGCGTGAGTCGAGGTTACCGGTGGGCTCGTCGGCAAGCAGGATCGCAGGCTTGCCGACCAGTGCACGCGCCACCGCCACGCGCTGTTGCTGGCCGCCGGAAAGCTGCGCCGGGTAATGCCGCATGCGGTGTGCCATGCCCACGCGCTCCAGCGCTTCCTGCACGCGTGCGCGGCGCTCGCCGGCATCGATGCCGCCGCGATAGGTGAGCGGCAACTCCACGTTTTCCTGCACGCTCAAGTCACCGATCAAGTTGAACGCCTGGAAGATGAAACCGATCTCGGCGTTGCGGATGCGTGCGCGTTGTGCCGCGTTGAGCCCGGCGACATCGTGGCCGTTCAGCGTGTAACTGCCGCTGCTGGCGGTGTCGAGCAAACCAAGGATCGACAGCAAGGTGGTCTTGCCGCAACCGGACGGACCGGAGATGGAAACGTACTCGCCACGACGCACGTCCAGATGCACGTCGCTGAGCGCATGGGTTTCCACTTCGTCGGTCTGGAAGACTTTGCGGATGTCGTGAAGGGCGATGACAGAAGCGGTGTCGGTCATGAGATGGTCCACTCGTTGTTCGTCGGTTTCCTTCTCCCTCCGGGAGAAGGTGGCCCGGAGGGCCGGATGAGGGTTCGGGTACCGCGGCGCGTTTCGCTTCGCCCGTACCCCCACCCCTGCCCCTCTCCCAAAGGGAGAGGGGTTCAGGCAGGTGTCATTTCACTCGTATGCGGTCGTATTTGTCCCACTGGCTGGTGTCGGACAGGATCACCTGGTCGCCGGCTTTCAATCCATGCAGGATCTGCACGCGGTCGACCGAGGCGGCGCCGATGCGTACCGGCACGCGGGTGGCGGTATCGCTGCCGGCATCGAGGCGGAACAGGCTGAGGTCGCTGTCGGCCTTGGCCAACGCCGGGCGGCCCACCGACAGCACGTCGTGCAGCAAGGCGATGCGGATGCGGCCATCGACGGAAAGATCCGGGCGTGCACCGGGCGGCAGTTTGCCGGTGAGCGTGACATCCACCTGCACGCTGCCGTTGCGCACGGCGGGGTCGATGCGCTCGACCTTGCCATCGACCAGGCCGTTGTGGGTATCCACGCTTACCGGCATGCCCATCACCACGTCCTTGGCCTGCACCTCGGGCACCTGCAGGCGCGCGATCAGCACGTCCGGACGCGCCACCCGCGCGAGGTTGGTACCGGCGGCGACCTGTGCGCCTTCCTGCACTGCCACTTCCTGCAGCACGCCGGCGATGCCGGCCTTCACCTGCAAGGCGTCGGCCTGGCGCTGGCGCAGTTGCAGGTTGCTGCGCTGCTGCTGCAATGCGGCCTGCACCGCTGCCATCTGCGCCCGCATGTTGCCGCCGAACGCAGCCACGCGCTGCTGTTCGATCTGTTCGCGCTGCTGCAACTGCTTCAAGGCGATCTGGCCCTGCTCGAACTGCACGCGCGGGATCAGCTGCATCTTTTCCGCCTTGGCATCGGCGTCGGCCTTGACCTTGGCCGAGGCGTAATCCGATTGCGCCTGCGCCAGCGCCGAGCGCTGGTCGAGGTATTGCGACTGCATCTGGGCCCGCTTGGCGGCCACGTCGGCTTCGGCCGCAGCCACCTGCGCCTGGGCGTTGCTCAACGCGTCTTCCACGGTGGGGTCGGACAGCCGCATCAGCACGGTATCAGGCTGCACCGGCGTGCCCGGCCAGACCAGGATCTTCTCCACCGTCGCCGGCGTGGCCGCCGCCAGCCAGCGGATTTCGCGCGGCACCAGGGTGCCGGTGGCGCGCACTTCGCGCAGCATGTCGCCCTGTTGCACCGTGTCGATCCACAGGCTGCCGCGATCAGCGGTGGGCAACGCAGGGCCAAGCCGCAACACCAGCACAACCAGCGCGGCGAGCGCGAGCACACCACCGGCCACGCTCCACTGCAGGCGGCGGCGTTTGCGGATTTTCAGCATGGGATTGGCAATATCCATGCCCTGCTTCAGCAATACCCGTGCCATGCAAACAAAGCCTTGCTGCACAGGGGTTCTCCCCGGCATTTCGTGGCATCGGCAGGCCATTTTGTCCGTTTGCGGATGCCACTGTCCGCCAGCGGACGGCTCGCCGCGCCCTCGCAAACACATCGCGCATGCCCGGCCTGCGCATCGCGATGACATGACATCGGCCATGATGCTGCGTGCGACCCACCCGCAGGAGTTCTTGATGCCCGCCAACGTGCCTTCCATCCCGATGTCCGACGGCCACCCCATTCCGCAATTCGGCCTGGGCGTGTTCCAGACGCCGGTCGAGCAGACCGCCGAGAGCGTATTGACCGCGTTCGATGCCGGTTACCGCCACATCGACACGGCGGCGATCTACCGAAACGAGGAAGGCGTGGGCCACGCCATCGCCGAATCGGGGCTTGATCGCGAGGAGCTGTTCATCACCACCAAACTGTGGAATGAGGACCAGGGCCGCGACGGCACCTTGCGCGCCTTCGACCAGAGCCGCAGCCTGCTCGGGCTGGAGGTCATCGACCTGTACCTGATCCACTGGCCATGCCCGGCCAAGGGCCGCTTCGTGGAAAGCTGGAAGGCGATGATCGAGTTGCGGCAACAGGGGCGGACCCGCTCCATCGGCGTCTCCAACTTCCGCGTCGAGGACTTGAAGCGCCTGGTCGGCGAGACCGGCGTGGTGCCGGCGGTGAACCAGATCGAGCTGCATCCGCTGCTGCAACAGAACGAGCTGCGCGCCTGGCATGCCGAGCACGGCATCGTCACCGAATCGTGGAGTCCGCTGGCGCGCGGCGACCTGCTGCAGAACGCCGTGTTGGCGAAGATCGCGAAGAAGCACCACAAGAGCGTGGCGCAGGTAATCCTGCGTTGGCACGTTCAACTGGGCCTGGTGGTGTTTCCCAAATCGGTCACGCCGTCGCGAATCCGCGAGAACATCGCGGTCTTCGACTTCCGCCTGGACGGCGAGGACATGGCTGCCATCCAGACGCTCGATGCGGGCACGCGGATCGGCCCGGATCCCGCCACGCTCAACTGAACCGACCGGACACCGGCGCTCAGCCGGTGTTCTGCAGACCCTGCGAGACGCCGTTGACGCAGGCCACCAGCGCCCGCAGCAGCCCTTCGTCCTCGCCGCCGCTGGCGCGCCAGCGGCGCAGCAGGTCCACCTGCAACAGGCTCATCGGATCGACGTAGGGATTGCGCAGGCGGATCGACACCGCCAGCCGCGGATCGTCGCGCAACAGCGACTTGGCGCCCTTGAGCCGCAACAGCCAGTGGCGGGTGCGCTCGAATTCGTCACGGATCAGGCCGAAGAAGCCCTCGTGCAACGGGCCGGACAGTTTCGAGAAGGCCTCGGCGATGTCGAGGTCGCACTTGGCCAGCAGCATTTCCACGTCGTCCAGCGCATTGGCCAGGAACGGCCAGTCGCGCGCCATCTCCACCAGTGCCGCCTCGCCCATCACCTCGGCGCCGTGCTCCAGCGCGCTGCCCAGGCCGTACCAGCCGGTAATGATCGAGCGGCACTGCGTCCACGAAAACACCCACGGGATGGCGCGCAGATCCTCCACGCCGCGCATGCTGCGTCGGCGCGCGGGGCGCGAGCCCATCGCCATCTGTTCGATCACGTCGATCGGCGTGGCGGTGCGGAAATAGTCGATGAAACCGGGGCGATCGATGAAGGCCCGGTACGCTTCGCGGCTGCGCGCGGCGAGCACGTTCATGTGTTCGCGCCACTGCTCTTCGCGCGGGTCGTCCTCGCGTGGACGCAGACTGGCGCGCAATACCGCGCCCACGGTCTGTTCGAGATTGCGCAGCGCCAGCGCGCGGATGCCGTACTTGCGGTGGATCACCTCGCCCTGCTCGGTGACGCGCAACACGCCCGCCACCGCGCCACGCGGCGAGGACATCAGCGCCGGCGTCATGCGCGCGCCGCCGCGACTGGCCGAGCCGCCACGACCGTGGAAGAACGACAGCCGGATGTCGGCCGCGCGGGCCACGTCCAGCAACTCCACCTGCGCGCGCTGCAAGCCCCAGCGCGAGGCCAGGGTGCCGCCATCCTTGCAGCTGTCGGAATAGCCGAGCATCACCCACTGCATGTCGCCGCGGGTGCGCAGGTGACTGCGATACACCGGATCGTCGAGCAAGGCCCGCAAGGTGGCCGGCGCGTTCTTCAGATCGTCCACCGTTTCGAACAGGGGCGCGATATCCAGCGGCACGATGCGCCCGCCCTCTCCTGCCTTTTCGGCGGAGGGAGCAATGGCAAAGCCGCCATGCCGCGCCAGCGCCAGCACCGCAAGCACATCCGCGGCGGTGCGCGCCATGCTGATGATGTACAGGCCGGTGGCGTCCACGCCGTAACGCTGGCGCGTGTCGGCAAGCGTGCGGAAGACCGCCTGCAGGCGCGCGACGGTTTCGTCGGCGCTGGCCTTGAACGCCTGCTCGCCGCTGGCATAAGGGCGCAAACGGTCGGCACGCTGGCCGGCATCGAGCGTGTTCCACTGTGCATCACCGAACAATGCCGCCAGTGCATCGTCATGCACGCGTGAATCCTGCCGCACGTCGAGCCGGGCAAGGTGGAAGCCAAAGCTGCGCACACGGCAGATCAATCGCCGCACCGCGTAGGCGCCGGCATGCAGGCCGTGATGTTCGACCAGGCTCGCATCGATCAGTTGCAGGTCATCGAGCAATTCATCCACGGACGCATAGCCTTCCGCATGATCGTCCTCGTGCGTGGCCTGCAGCCGGGCGGCGATCAGGGTGAGCAGGCTGCGGTACGGCATGTCGGCATGGCGCGGGCGAATCTGCGCCGCGGCCTGCGGAAAGCGCTTGCGATAGTCGGCCAGCCGTTCCGCCAGCCGTGGGTCGACGCCCACGCGACCTTCGGTCTGGCTCAACAACCGCGCCAGCGCAGTCACGTCATCCGCGTAGCGTTCCAGCACATGCGCGCGCTGGGTGGCGAGGCTGGCGGCAATGGTGTCGGCGCCCACATTGGGATTGCCATCCATGTCGCCGCCGACCCAGGTGGCGAAGCTGAGCAGGCGCGGCAGCGGCACGGCCACGCCATAAACCTGTTGCAGCGCATCGGCCAGCGCCTCGTACAGCGCCGGCACCACCCGGTACAGCGGGTTGGCGAGGTAGAAGCCCACGTGGTGGTGTTCGTCCTGCACGGTGGGCCGGATCGGCGAGGCCTCGGCCGTCTGCCAGCCGGAGGACAACGCCATGTAGATGCGGTCCTCGTCGCCGGCACGTTCCTGTGGCGTGCGGGTGGGATCGAAATCGTCGACCAGCGCGCGCACCACCGCCTGTTCCTTTTCCAGCAGCGAGCGGCGCACCGCCTCGGTGGGATGCGCGGTGAACACCGGCTCGACCTGCAGTTTCGGCAGCCATTCCAGCAACTCGTCCGCTTGCACGCCCTGCGCCTTCAGCCGGGTGAGTACGTCAAGCAGCGATTCGGGTTGCGCCGCGCCGCCAGCACGCTGGTAGTCGCGGCGACGGCGGATGCGATGGACCCGCTCGGCCGTATTCACGGCATGGAAATAAGTGGCGAAGGCGCGAGCCAGCGCTTCGGCAGCGTCCGCTTCGAGACCGGCCAGCGAGCTCGCCAGCCCATCCACCGCCTCGCCTTCGCGGCGTCGGCGGATCGCCGCGGTGCGCACCTGCTCCACCCGATGGAAGAATTTCTCGCCGCCCTGTTCGGCCAGCATGCGACCCACCAGGGCGCCGAGCTGATGGACGTCTTCACGCAAGGGGCCGTCGTGCGGCAGGAAATCGGGGGTGCTGCTGGCTTCCATCAATGGCTCCGGTAACTGAAGGGGATGAACCGGGCAAGCCATCGGTCGATCATTCCAGTGAACGCTGGAATCCAGCGCCAGCGAAGTGGCACGAAAACCCTGGACCCCGGCCTGTGCCGGGATGCGGCCATGATGGCTTGAATACGAACTGCTTTGACGAGTATGTCGAACCCGGCGTGGTCGTTGCGAGAATTCGGCGGAAGCCGTGCGGCGGCGCCGAATGTCGCGGATCGGCCAAGCGCTGAACCGACAGACCCTCCAGGAGCGTGGGCGGTAGAAACTTTCGAGGCGAAAAAGTGGCTGCGTGAGGACAGATTTTCGACGATTCGCCGGCCCATAGTGGTTCTATGGGCCAAGAAGCGACGGAAATATGGACCACGCAGCTACTTCTGCAGCCCGGAAGATTTCTACCGCCCACGCTCCTAGCCTACCGAATTTCTGCGGCGCCGCTCCTTCCATCTTGTCATAACGGTACAATGGTCCCTTCCCATCGAGGGGCGCTGCGACCGTGCACAGAGACGGCCAGGCTCGATGGACGCTTCCCGTTCCAACGGCGCCCGGATGGCCAGCACTTGCTCGCTGGCAAACCCGGAGATATTCAATGAACGCTGTTACCCAAGACACCGCCGCGAACGATTACAAGGTTCGCGACATTGCCCTGGCCGAGCTGGGCCGTCGCCGCATCCGCATGGCGGAAGAGGAAATGCCCGGCCTGATGCAGATCCGTGCCCGCTACGCGCCGCAGCAGCCGCTGAAGGGCGTGCGCCTGTCCGGTTCCTTGCACATGACCAAGGAAACCGCGGTACTGATCGAGACGCTGAGCGCGCTGGGCGCCTCGGTGCGCTGGGCCTCGTGCAACATCTTCTCGACCCAGGACGACTGCGCCGCCGCCATCGCCGCCAGCGGCGTCCCGGTGTTCGCCTGGAAGGGCGAGACGCTGGAGGAATACTGGGCGTGCACGCTGGACATGCTCACCCATCCCGGCATGCAAGGTCCCGAACTGATCGTCGACGACGGCGGCGACGCCACGCTGCTGATCCACAAGGGCGTGGAAATGGAAGACGGTTCGGACTGGGTCGACCAGCCCGGCGCCAACCACGAGGAACAGGTGATCAAGGACCTGCTCAAGCTGACCCGCAAGGAACGCCCCGGTTTCTGGAAGACCGTGGCCGCCAGCTGGAAGGGCGTCTCCGAGGAAACCACCACCGGCGTGCACCGCCTCTACCAGATGATGGAAGCGGGCAAGCTGCTGGTGCCGGCGATCAACGTCAACGACTCGGTGACCAAGAGCAAGTTCGACAACCTGTACGGCTGCCGCGAATCGCTGGCCGACGGCATCAAGCGCGCCACCGACCTGATGGTCGCCGGCAAGGTGGCCGTGGTGTGCGGTTATGGTGACGTGGGCAAGGGCTGCGCGCATTCGCTGAAGGGCTTCGGCGCCCGCGTGATCGTCACCGAGATCGACCCGATCAACGCCTTGCAGGCGGCGATGGAGGGCTTCCAGGTCACCACCGTGGAAGAGACCCTCGGCATCGGCGACATCTACGTCACCACCACCGGCAACAAGGACATCATCACGCTGGAGCACATGGCGGCGATGAAGAACAACGCGCTGGTCTGCAACATCGGCCACTTCGACAACGAGATCCAGATCGACCGGCTCAACACCGCCGACGGCGTCAGCCGCGAGACGATCAAGCCGCAGGTAGACCGCTACACCTTCGCCAAGTCGAAGCACAGCATCTACATGCTGGCCGAAGGCCGCCTGGTGAACCTGGGCTGCGCCCACGGCCATCCCAGCTTCGTGATGTCCAACAGCTTCAGCAACCAGACGCTGGCGCAGATCGACCTGTGGAAGAACAAGGACGTCTACGAGAAAACCGTCTACCGCCTGCCCAAGCAGCTCGACGAAGAAGTCGCCCGCCTGCACCTGGAGCAGATCGGCGTGAAGCTCACCAAGCTCACCGCCGACCAGGCCGCCTACCTCGGCGTGCCGGTGGAAGGTCCGTACAAGCCGGATCATTACCGCTACTGAGTAGCCGTTGCCTTTATCCCTCTCCCCTTAGGGGTACGCGGGGAGGCGCCATGGATGGCGCCGGCCTTGAGGAGCGAGGAGAGGGCTGGGGTGAGGGGCCACTCTTGCGAGTGCCCATGATCAAAGCACGCTTCGATCATCATCTCCGCGAGCACCCACCCCTCATCCGCCCTTCGGGCACCTTCCTCGCTCCTCAAAGCCGACGCCATCCATGGCGTCTCCCCGCGTGCTCCCCGAAGGGGAGAAGGATTTCAAGCCGCTCCACCACGCTCACCGACAGCCGCTCAGCCCACGACTGACACCACCGACATATAACGCTCGCGTGCCACGCCACTGAACCAGCGCAACTTCAGATAGGCTGGCAACCCGAACAGCAGCATCCAGCGACTGTTCGGATGAATGTCGTTCTGCGCCACCTGTCGATCCGCCACCCCGTCAGCCGCGCTGGCCACCACGCGACCCGCGTGCATCCAGCTGACCCGAGCGCGCCAGCGACGGCTGCGTTCACGCTTTGCGCGGACCATCGCCTCGTACGGAAAAGCCGCTTCCCGACCATGTTCGCGGAACAACCGTTCCTGCCAGGCAAACAACGACTGCAGCCGCGGGTGTTGCACGAAATGCGGCACGATGCGCAGCGGCCGCAGCAGCGACGCCAGGGTGATATCCGCCGCGCTGAAGCGTCCGCCCACCAAAAAGCCATCCCGCTCCAGCTGTGCGGCGATCGGCAACAACTGCGCCTCCAGCGCTTCGTACACGCCATCCTCGCGGTTGCGGTGGAAGCGGAAGCGCAGCGTCAGCAAGGTGCCCAGTACCGGCGCGGCCAAGGCACGCCAGCCGCGGCGGGCGAACAGCCCGCCACACACGTCCGGCATGAACAACTGCGCCAGGATCGTCGGGCATTCCATGATGATCTGCGTGTAGCCGAGACGCCGCGCATGCAATCCGAGCGTCGAATCCAGTCGCAGCATCCATTGCCATGCGGCTTCCCGTTCGACCGGATCCGCCGGCAGCAAGGCATGCCGCGGATAGGTTTCGTCGAGATAGCGGATGATCGGCGAGGAATCGCTCATCGTCACGCCCGTACGGGTATCGCGGATCAGCGGGAAGGTTTGCGCGCAGTCGAAATGCCGGATTTCCTTCTTGGTGAACGCGACGACGTCGATGCCGCGCCAATCCAGTTTCTTGAAATCCAGCGCCCAGCGCACCTTTTCCACGTAATGCGACCACTGCAGCTTGTACAGCTCGATCATCGCCCATCCTCCTTGTGTGAACGCACAACCATGGAGGTCACCGGGGATGGTTCAAGTGGTCGATGACCAAAAGCCTTATGGGCTTGCCGGCACGGCTATCCGAGCGCGTGATGTCCAACGTTGCAGTAGCCAGACACTCGCGCAGATCGACCTGAGTCGCCGCCGCACGTCTCCCTCTCCCCGTCAGGGAGAGGGCTGGGGTGAGGGGCCAATCTCGCGATAGCGCATTTTCGCAGCGGGTGTCGATCAATGTTTACGCGAGCACCCGCCCCTCATCCGCCCCTTCGGGGCACCTTCTCCCCGAAGGGGAGAAGGATTCATCGAATCAGACCGACTCCAGCCAACCCCACTGGTCGTTGGTCTTGCCGTTGAACAGGCCGAAGAACAGCTCCTGCAGGCGGCGAGTGACGCGGCCGGCGCTGCCGTTGCCGATCTGCTTGCCGTCGATCTCGCGGATCGGCGTGATCTCGGCGGCGGTGCCGCACATCAGCACTTCGTCGGCGAGGTACAGGTATTCGCGCGGCAGGTCGCGCTCGATCACTTCGATGCCGTTTTCGCGCGCCAGCGTGATCAGCGAATGACGGGTGATGCCGGTGAGGATGGAGGCGCTGGCCGGGGTGGTGTGCAGCACGCCGTCGAAGACCAGAAACAGGTTCTCGCCCGCGCCTTCGCTGAGCAGGCCGGTGGAGGCCAACGCAATGCCTTCGCCGAAGCCGAGGCGACGTGCCTCGCGCGCGATCAGCTGGCCGGAAAGGTAATTGCCGCCGGCCTTGGCGCCGGCCGGGATGGTGTTCGGTGCGAACCGCTGCCAACTTGACACGCAGGCGGTGATGCCATGTTCCAGCGCCTCTGGCCCGAGATACGGACCCATCGGCCACGCGGCCACGGCCACGTCGATCGGCGTTTCGGCGGACAGGCCGAAACCGCCCAGGCCGCGATACGCCACCGGACGCAAATAGGCGGCGGTCAGGCCATTCTTTTTCACCACGTCGCGGCAGGCCGCGGCCAGCTCGTCCTGGTTGTAGGGCAGCTGCATGTCGTAGATCTTGGCCGACTGGTACAGCCGCTTCAGATGGTCGGTGAGGCGGAAGATCGCCGCACCATCGGGCGTGGCATAGCTGCGGATGCCCTCGAACACCGAGGAACCGTAATGCAGCGCATGCGCCATCACGTGGGTAGTCGCTTCGGCCCACGGCTTGATCACGCCGTTCTGCCAGATCCAGTCGGGATATTGCTGCGCCATGTCGGTTCTCCGTGGGGGACCGCCCATGATACCGCGACCGCAGGCTTGGCGATCAGCCGGGCGGACGCAGCCACAGGCACCCGGCGCGAGCCACCACCGGGAACGTGGACTGCTGCGGCGGGCCACCGCCGACATCGGAAGTGCTCAATATCAAGGCCGGCGCCACCGGCGCGGCAGCCGACGGCTCGCCGGTGATCCCGTCCGCCGATGCCGTCGTGTCGTCGGCGTCCCCGTCGTCGCCCCCGACCACACGGATGCCAAGCAACGGTTGCCGCATCAGTTGCCCCAGTGAGCGGATATCCGCCACCACCGCATGATGGCCATAGCCGCCCCACAACATCAGACCGGCCAGCCGATTCGGGTCGCGGCCGGCAAAGGCATCGATCACCGCCTGTTTCAAGGCAGGCAGCGAGGCGGCACAGAGCGTGGCGGGCGGCATCGGCGCTTGCGTGCCGGTTGCCGTAGCAGCGCTCGGCGCTACCGGCGTGGCCTGCTGCGACGCGCAGGTGCGGTCGGTGAACACCGGGTTGCCGTTGGCATCCACGCAGCGATGGATGGCGTTCTGCGCCAGTGCCGTGCCCGTCGGCAAAAGAAGCAGGGGCAGGAGAAGCAGCAACAGGAGGGCACGCGTGCGCATCAGGCAAGCATAGCCTGTGCGCCGGCGCGGATCAGTGCAGCCGTTCCAGCACCGCGAGCGTCGCCCTGGCGCGATTGAGCGTGTAGAAGTGCAGCCCCGGCGCTCCGCCATCGAGCAGGCGCAGGCACATCTGCGCCACCACCTCCGCACCCAGCGCGCGGATCGAGGCCGCATCGTCACCATGCGCCTGCATGCGCTTGGCGATCCAGCGCGGGATCTCCGCGCCACAGGCGTCGGAAAAGCGTTTGAGCTGGCTGTAGTTGGTGATCGGCATGATGCCCGGCACGATCGGCACCTTCACGCCCAGGCGCTGCGCGTCATCGACGAAGCGGAAATAAGCATCGGGGTTGAAGAAATACTGCGTGATCGCGCCATTCGCGCCAGCGTCGATCTTGGCCTTGAAGTGGCGCAAGTCCACCAGCGCGTCTTCCGCCTGCGGGTGGGTCTCCGGATAGGCCGCCACCTCGACGTGGAAATGATCGCCCGAGTGCTCGCGGATGAAACGAACCAGCTCGGCGGCATAGCGGAAATCGCCGGCCGTGGCCATGCCCGAGGGCAAGTCGCCACGCAGCGCCACGATGCGCCGGTAACCGGCGGCACGGTACTCGTCCAGCAGCGCGGCAATCTCCGCGCGACTGCCACCCATGCACGACAAATGCGGCGCGACGTGGAAACCGTGCTGCTGGTGCAGTCCGCGCACGGTGTCGGAGGTATAGCTGAGCGTGGAACCACCCGCGCCGAAGGTCACCGACACGTATTCGGGCGCCGCGGGCTGCAGTGCGGCGGCCACGCGATCGAGCTGGGCGCGTTGTTCATCGGTCTTGGGCGGGAAGAATTCGAAGCTGATCGACGGCATCGCGGCGCGTTCCGGGTGGGGTCACGGGAAGTATATCTCTTGTTCGCGATGAAGCGATATTAAAGCTTATGACGATTCGCCATGCCTTGCGGGCCAGTGCCCGACGCGCCGCCCACCGCTCCACCAGGCCATGACTTCCGGCACCCTCGGGCTGACATCACTGCAAAGGGTCTGTCATCATCGGGCGTTTGTACGTCACCTGAATCTGGCCACGCGCCTCACGGGAGCCCCCATGTCTCATACCAGCTCGATCCGACGCGACGTCGGCGCGTTCGCCCTGATGCTTACCGGCCTCGGCTCCATCATCGGATCCGGTTGGCTGTTCGGCGCATGGCGGGCCGCGCAGATTGCCGGCCCCGGCGCGATCTGGGCGTGGGTCATCGGCGCGGCGATCATCATGACCATCGCCCTGACCTATGCCGAACTGGGCGCGATGTTCCCCGAGTCGGGCGGCATGGTGCGCTACGGCCACTACTCGCATGGCTCGCTGGTGGGCTTCATCGCGGCGTGGGCGAACTGGATCGCGATCGTCTCGGTGATCTCGGTCGAGGCCGAGGCGTCGGCGCAATACATGTCGTCGTGGAAGTGGCAGTGGGCCAAGGATCTGTACCACCAGGTGCCGGGCAGCCACGGCGAGTTGAGCACCAACGGCCTGCTGATCGCCGCAGCGCTGGTGGTGATGTATTTCCTGTTCAACTTCTGGAGCGTGAAGCTGTTCGCACGCTCGAACACCGCGATCACGATGTTCAAGCTGATCATCCCTGCGATCACCGCGGTATTGCTGATGATGAGCGGCTTCCATCCGGAAAACTTCTCAGTCGGCATCCACGGCGAACTGCACAAGACCGACTTCCCCTCGATCCTCACCGCCGTGGCCATCGCCGGCATCGTGTTCAGTTTCAACGGCTTCCAGAGCCCGGTGAACCTGGCCGGCGAGGCGCGCAATCCGGGCAAGAGCATCCCGTTTGCAATTGTCTGCTCGATCGCGCTGGCCACCGTCATCTACGTGTTGCTGCAGGTGGCCTATATCGGCGCGGTGCCGCGTGAAATGCTGGCCAACGTGGGCTGGCACGGCGTGGATTTCAGCTCGCCGTTCGCCGACCTGGCGATCATCCTCGGGCTGCAATGGCTGGCCACGCTGCTGTTCATCGATGCGGTGATCAGCCCCAGCGGCACCGGCATGACCTACACCGCCACCACCGCGCGCATGCTCTACGGCATGGAGCGCAACGGCACGTTGCCGAAGATCCTCGGCCGCGTGCACCCGAAGTGGGGCGTACCGCGCCCGGCGATGTGGGTGAACCTGGCGGTGTCGTTCCTGTTCCTGTTCTTCTTCCGCGGCTGGGGTTCGCTGGCGGCGGTGATCTCGGTGGCCACGATCATCTCCTACCTGACTGGCCCGGTCAGCGTGATGACGCTGCGCCGCACCGCCCCGGAACTCGGCCGCCCGTTCCGCCTGGCCGGCCTGCCAATCGTGGCCGGCATCGCCTTCATCATGTCCACCGAGCTGCTGTACTGGGCCAAGTGGCCGCTGACCGGCGAGATCATCCTGCTGATGGTCGTGGCGCTGCCAATCTATTTTTATTACCAGGCCAAGAGTGGCTGGCACGACTTCGGCCGGCAGATGAAGGGCGCCTGGTGGCTGATCTTCTATCTGCCAGTACTGGCCTTCGTCTCGTGGATCGGCAGCACCACGTTCGGCGGCAAGGGCTACCTGCCCTATGGTTGGGATCTGGCCGTGGTCGCCGTGGTCGGCCTGCTGTTCTACCTGTGGGGCGTGAAGTCGGGCTGGCGCACGCCGTCGATCGATGCCGCGCGACTGGAAGCCGCTCTCGAACCCGATGCACCGCTGGTGCCGCCGGACGAGGAAGAAGCGGAAAAAATCACCGGGCACTGAACAAGGCCGCGGCTCCACACACGAAGGGCGCGATCATCCCGATGATCGCGCCCTTCGTTTTTGTTGCGGTCTGCCAGGCTCCTAGCCCAACGCCAGCACGTCGCCGAGTAGTGCCTGTGCCGTCACTTCCGGTCCTGCGCCCGGTCCCTGGATCACCAGCGGCTGGGTGTGGTACCGGGTCGTGGTGAGCGCGAACTGGTTGTCGGTTCCGTACAAGCGCGCCGCCGGATGGGTGGGCGACACTTCGACCAGGCCGACGCGGGCGTGCCCGCGCTGGTTGAGCCGCGCCAGATAGCGCAGCACGTTGCCGCGCGTCGCGGCTTCGGCATGCCGTGCGGCCAGTGGTGCATCAAGCTCATCGGCACGCGCCAGGAAAGCCTGCGTATCCAGCCCGCGCAAGGACTCCGGCACCAGGCTTTCCACTTCCACCTCATCCGTGCCCAGCGCAAAGCCGGCGTTGCGGGCGAGGATCAGCAGCTTGCGCGCCACGTCTTCGCCGGACAGGTCGCTGCGTGGATCGGGCTCGGTATAGCCTTGCTGGCGCGCTTCTTCCAGCAGTGCCGAAAACGGTCGACTGCCGTCGTACTGGTTGAACAGATAAGACAGGGAGCCCGAGAAAACACCTTCCAATGTCAGCAGCCCGTCGCCGCAAGCGCGCAGGCGGCGCAGCGTGGACAACACCGGCAGGCCGGCGCCGACGGTGGCGGCATCGCCATAGTGCGCGCCCTTGGCCAACGCCTCCTGCAGGGTACGCCAGCCGGAAAGCTCGCCACCGCCCAGCGACTTGTTCGCGGTGACCACGTGATAGCCGCGTGCCAGCCATTCCGCATGGCGCGCCGCCAGTTCGGCGCTGGCAGTGGCATCGACGATGACTTTTACGGCTGCGTCGCTGGCATCCAGTGCATTGAGCAATTTCACGTCGTCGCGCGCATCACCCTGCCGCTTCAACTGCTCGCGCAAGCCACGGTCGGCGAGTGCCTCTACGGCCGTCTGCTGACGTCGCGAATTGGCCACGCCGACCAGTCGCAGGGCGGCAGCCACCGGCGTGTTCAAGAGCTTGAGAAATGCCCCGCCCACGACGCCGGTACCCAGCAGGACCAGGGCGATGCCAGCGGGAGCGCGGGCCGCGATGGCCACGCCCGCCTTCGACGCATCGCGAACCTTTTCCGGAGTCAGCACCGCATTCATGCACTCACCCGGCGTTTGGATTCCCCGGCAGCCTGGGCGCGCAACAGCGCGGCATCGAGGTCACGCAGCAGATCGGCACCATCCTCGATGCCTACCGACAGAC
Organism: Rhodanobacter sp. FW021-MT20; assembly: GCF_041107475.1. Lineage (NCBI taxonomy): Bacteria > Pseudomonadati > Pseudomonadota > Gammaproteobacteria > Lysobacterales > Rhodanobacteraceae > Rhodanobacter > Rhodanobacter sp. FW021-MT20. The sequence goes on from NZ_JBGBPX010000012.1 coordinate 139,921, forward strand.
GCAGCAGCGAATCGGCGATGCCCGCCTGGTGGCGCGCGTCCGGCGTCATCGCCGCATGCGTCATCGTGGCCGGATGGGCCACCAGGCTTTCCACTCCGCCAAGCGACTCGGCCAGCGAGAAGAACTGCAGGCCATCGACGAACGCCTCGATCTGCGTCTCGTCGCCCTCCAGCTCGAAACTCAGCATGGCGCCAAAACCCTGCTGCTGGCGTGCCGCCAACGCATGCCCGGGGTGATACTCAAGCCCGGGGTAATAGACCTTTCGAACGGCCGCATGGCCGTCCAGACGGCTGGCGATACGCACGGCATTTTCCTGATGCTGGCGCAGGCGTACGTTCAGCGTCCGCAGGCCACGCAGGGTGAGGAAACTGTCGAAGGGCGCGCCGGTGAGGCCGTTGCAATTACCCCACCATTTCAGTTGCTCGGCCACCGCCGCATCGCGCGCCACCACGGCACCGCCGACCACATCGCTGTGGCCATTGATGTACTTGGTGGTGGAGTGCACCACCACATCGGCGCCCAGCGTCAACGGCTGCTGCAGCGCAGGCGACAGGAAGGTGTTGTCCACCACCACCAGCGCGCCCACGGCATGGGCCGCCTGTGCGACGTGGCGAACGTCGGTGATGCGCAACAGCGGGTTGGAGGGCGTCTCCACCCATACCAGTGCCGGCTTGCTGGCCAGCCCTTCAGCCAGCGCCACGCTGTCGGTGAGATCGGCGAACTGCACGCGGAAGCGGCCCTTCTTCGCCCACGCATCCAGCAGGCGCCACGTGCCGCCGTAGCAATCATGCGCAGCCAACACCAGGCCACCGGCCGGCACCAGTTCTAGGGCCAGCGCGACGGCCGCCATGCCGCTGGCCGTGATCACGGCACCGACGCCCTGTTCCAGCTCGGCCAGGGCATTGGCCAACAGGTCACGGGTGGGATTGCCGCTGCGCGAATAGTCGTACGCGCGCTTGCGGCCAAAGCCCTCGAAACTGTAGTTGGTGGACAGATGCAACGGCGGCACCACGGCACCGTGCTGGGTATCGGATTCGATGCCGGCGCGCACGGCGCGGGTGGCGGAAGCGATGTCGGCGGGGATATCGGCGCTCATGGGGTCACACTCCACAACAACAGGGGATGGCCTGGCGCAGCAACGGCGCCAGTTTGCCGGTTTCTTTCAGGAAGGCATCGTGGCCGTACGGTGAGTCGACCACTTCCAGCGTGGCCGGGCCATGCAGCCGGCGCTGCAGATCACAGAGATCGGCCAGCGGGATCAGGCGATCGGTGGGAAAGCCGATCAACGTCGTCTGTGCATGCACGTCTTCGGGGGCCACGTCGTGCAGGTCGATCGACTCGGACAAGGCCAGGAAGCGCTGCACATCGAAGCGCTCGACGAAGCGACGACCGGCATTTTCCAGGTAATCCTCGACCGGAAAGTGGAAACGACCATCGCGATACTCCGGCTCGCCGTTGAAGCGACGCGAGAATTCTTCCCCGCCGCGATAGGTGGTCATGGCCAATTGCCGCGCCAGAGCCAAGGCCTCTTCGGTCTGACCGGAGGCCAGGCCGAGGCGCACGATCTGGCGCTGGATCGAACGCTGTGCAGTCGACAACGGATGCGAACGATGGGCGCCGGCCAGCAGGATCAGCCGCCCGATCTTGCCCGGGTGACGCGCAGCAAATGCAAGGCCCGCCATGGCGCCATACGATGAACCGACGAAGGCTTCCACCTGATCGATGCCCAATGCTTGGACGAGCGCGGCCAACGCGTCCGCCTGGTCCTCGCTGGACACGGAAGCCACGTCGTCACCAAGGTCGGCGGGAGCAAGCCAGTCGATGCTCAGCACACGGCAGGCGGTCAGGTCGATCGCACGATCCTCGCCCACCAGTTCGGCCCACCAGCCGGGACGGCCGTCCGGTGCCACCGTCACGTCGCGATCGGCAGAGATACCGCCTTGCACGATCACCGTAGGTGCATCCGGCGCGCCGCTCCAGCGGTAGCGCACTTCCACTTCGCGCATGCCGTTTCCATAGCGCGGCGTCAACGACAGCGTGCGACTGCTGCGCTGGTCGGTCAAAGTGGCTCGCGGGAAAAGGGCAACGACCACGGCAGAGTGGCGCTCGTCGGTGTCGGAAGCATGGGCGTGTGAAGCGGGCATCGGTGGTTCTCCTGTGGCATCGCCCCTGCGGAGAACCTGCAACGAGTTGCCGTCAAAGACCACGACATGGCCGTGCTGACGACATCCCATCTACCGGTTGACGCCGAAGCGCCCCGCAGGAGTTGGCACCGTTGCAGGAATCACCTGCAGGTTGCCCCGGCTTCAAAGGGCCTGTCCCTCAGCCGGTCTCGATGAGTGGACCCGACTCTAGCTTTTGCAAATTTGCTTGTCAATGGACGTATAGACGTCCATACGTCCAAAAGTCCGCATAGAACCTTGCATTGCGGGCTTATGTTGATTGGCCATATCCGCCAAACCGCCCATCCAGGCCAGCTGGTGGCACTCTCTTGGAATGCCGGCCCGTGCTGTGGCCGGCCCCGTTTCCAGCACAGATTTCCGCATCATGACCATCCGTTCCAACCTGTCCTCCGCCGTCGGCAACACCCCACTGTTGCGCCTCAATCACGCCTCAAGCCTTACCGGATGCGAGGTGCTCGCCAAGGCGGAGTTTCTCAACCCCGGCGGCTCGATCAAGGACAGGACCGCGCTCGGCCTGCTGCTCGATGCCGAGCAACGGGGACTGATCCGGCCCGGGGGCACCATCGTTGAGGGCACGGCCGGCAACACCGGCATCGGACTGGCGCTGATCGGGGCCAGTCGCGGCTATCGCACGGTCATCTTCATGCCGGACACGCAAAGCCGCGAGAAAATCGACGCGTTGCGCATCGCCGGCGCCGACGTGCGACTGATTCCCGCTGTGCCATTCAGCAACCCGCAGCACTATGTCCACGTTGCGCGCGCCCACGCCGGGCAGCTGAATGAAGCCAAGCCGAGGAGTGCCTGGTTCGCCAACCAGTTCGACAATACCGCCAACCGTGATTGGCACGAGAACACCACGGGGCCCGAGATCTGGGATCAAACCCATGGCAAGATCGATGGATTCGTTTGCTCCGCGGGTACGGGCGGCACCCTGGCCGGGATCGGGCGGGCACTCAAGGCGCGAAATCCTCGTGTGAAGATCGCCCTTTCGGACCCCACGGGTTCGGCCCTGGCTCATTTCATCACCCATGGCGAATTGCTCGCCGAGGGCAATTCGATCAGCGAAGGGATCGGCTCCAGCCGCATCACCGAAAACTTCAAGGACGCGCCGATCGACCTGGCCTGGTCCATCCCCGATCAGGAGTCCGTGCCACTGCTGCACCAGCTGCTGCGCGACGAAGGCTGGTGCGTGGGTGGTTCCAGCGGCGTGAATATCGCCGGGGCCATTCGCCTCGCAAGGGAGCTCGGCCCCGGGCATACCGTGGTCACCGTGCTCGCCGATGCCGGCACCCGTTATCAGGCCAAACTGTTCAACCCGGCACTCTTGCACGAGAAAGCCATCCCGGTACCGGATTGGCTGGAACACGCGTTCCCGGGCTGAGTGGCTCCACGGGCTCGCTCGTATCTGCTCCCGCACACTGCTGCGCCAGTCACAATTGCCTTAGCGGGGCCGTTTCCTGCACTGCATGCGGAGTTTGCGGAAGCGCCTGATGCAGCCCAAAAGGTAGATCGTACGTGCGCAGAGTCGGCCAGCGCAGGCTGCGCCGACATCCCGCCACGCGATCACGGCGGGGGCGTTCTCAGCGATTCGGTCGGCACCAAAGCAGAAGGCCTCCCCGGGTGGGGAGGCCTTCTAAGGATAAAGCCCCTGGCGGTGACCTACTCTCGCATGCAAGAAGCACACTACCATCGGCGCGG
>NZ_JBGBPX010000013.1:0-128065 GCF_041107475.1 Rhodanobacter sp. FW021-MT20
ATCCGCCAAGCGTGCACTCAGCACCGCATCCGAGGCAAGATCGCCGTCGTGTCAACCACACCAGACGCGAGAGAGCCAAGAAAAGGATGAACAAGAAAACAAAGATGAAGAGCCTGGAATAAATTTCACTAAGACTGTAGACCACACGACTTTGTCCGAAGTGTCGGAAGAGAGATTTGAAGACTTCATGTCAGTTGTCCTTTCCTGTCCAGGGGCGACAGCTGCATTACGTCCTCTTGTTCTGATTGACTCCCTTCCAAGATTGGATCGTTGGAAGCGGCATTTGGTTTCGGAAGACGAAGAAGAAGAATGGCGAGCTTTGGGAGTCGCGGTCACTGGCGTGCTTGATCACCAGTCCGAGGCGTCAACGGATATCCGTTGGTTTAAGATGATTGTGCCCATGATTTCGGGGATCGTGCACTTTCCCGAGTCGATGGCTGATCGAATAGAGTGCATGCGTCTATATCCAGACCACGGAGACATGCGCAGTGTTCGCCCATTTATTCGATCTATGGAGATTATGGCTCGCCGTTCGCCACCGTCAGAATGGATCGCAAGGTTTTGGGAAGAGGTTTTTAAAAAAACTCTTTGCATGGGACCATCTCCTGACGAAGATGGGCGATTCCCTGTGCCGATTGTAGACGGCAAATCGCTTTACAATCTCCGTGATCAAATCATGGAGAGGTTCTTGCAAAGCATAAAGGTGAGCAAGGTCGATGCGCGGCTAGATTCGTCGTTTGGATTATTGCTGTACGCACTTTCAATCGTCGAAGAGGTCTGCGCTAATCGAGTTCAATCAAGGATTCTTGGTCGGCTTGCCCTGAGGTCTTTGGTTGATGCTTGCATTACTCTGAATTATCTTTTTAAGATTGACAAGGATGAACTGTGGGCATCCTACCGCGTCTATGGTGCTGGCCAAGCAAAGCTGGCCTTTTTGAAGGCCCAAGAATTAGAGGGTGATTTACCATCATTCATTGACGAAGACATGCTTCACGCAATATCTAATGAAGACAGGTGGCAAGAATTTCTTGACATAAATATTGGGCACTGGGCCAATAGCAATCTGAGAAAACTAGCTACAGAAGGTGAATGTAAAGAACTATACGACAAATATTATGATTGGTCGTCAACATTTGTTCATTGCCATTGGGGTGCTATACGAGATACGAACTTCGTGACTTGTGGCAACCCTCTGCATCGTCTTCACCGAATTCCTCGCATACGACATAGAAACCTAAACTCAATTGAGCTTGATGCAGTTTGTTTGGTAAATGCTATGGTCGCGCTTCTTGACGAAAAGTATCCTGGAGACTTGGCGCTGGAAAGCTTGACAGTTGTTGAGGACACACCAGTGGTTGCAGATATGCCTGAAGCACAGGAAGGTGATTAGCCTTTAGCCTGTGACAGCCAATGATCGAGACACTCTATCCAACCCCGTTGCATACCGCCCAAGGCACCGGCAACCCTGGCGCCTTTTTGCTGCCCGGCACCGCTGGGCAGCGCGTGCCAGCCCCCTCGCGCAAGGCCTCAACGAGACGCTGCACGGGCCTTGTGGCCACAGGTGCATGCGCGTGGTGCTGAATGGCGGGTTGCGGCGTCGCCGGGGCGTGCTGGTGCTGTGCACGAGGCCGCGCGAAATTCGTACACCAATCGTACACAGCGAAAAACTGGCTCACCTTTAGACGGCCAAAAATAAGGCCTCACATCGCTGCGAGGCCTTGGTACAACTGGCGGAGAGGGTGGGATTCGAACCCACGGTACGCTTACACGTACGCCTGATTTCGAGTCAGGTACATTCGACCACTCTGCCACCTCTCCGATGGGGTGCACGGTGGTGCGTGCGAGCCGGCAATCATACGCGGGCAAATCTGCCGTGACAACAGTCGGTGTATCCGGCATGCTGCATCGGCATAACGAGTGCTGCAGGCCATGATCGAATTCGGACACGGAACCCACGTCGGATTGCGCCGTACGCGCAACGAGGACACCTATTACGCCGACGCGGCACTGGGCCTGTTCCTGGTGGCGGATGGCATGGGCGGGCATCAGCACGGCGAAGTCGCCGCGGCGCTGGTGCGCGATGCGGTGGTCGACATGGTGGCGCGGGGGCAATCCCTGGCGGACGCCGTGCGTGGTGCCGGTGCCCGCTTGCTCGGGCATGCGCGCGACCACGGTGTCGATGCGCTGCCGATGGGGACGACGGTGGCGGCGCTGCGCCTGGTTGGCGACGGTTATGAAGTGGCCTGGGTCGGTGACAGTCGGGTTTACCTCTGGCAGGACGGTTTGCGGCAGATCAGCCATGACCATTCGCTGGTACAGGAGCTGGTCGCCATCGGCTCGCTCGACCCCGCGCTGGCAGCCCGACATCCGCATCGCAACGTGATTACCCAGGCTCTCGGGATCACGGCCAGCGATCAATTGCACGTTGGCATGGCACGCGGGCAACTGGCGCGCGGCATGGCTTTTTTGTTGTGCAGTGACGGCCTGACCGAGGATGTGGGTGACAAGGCGATCGCCGGCGTGGTCGGGCGCCAGGACCTGGCCGCGCAAGAGTGCGTGGATCACCTGTTGCTGGCCGCCCTCGATGGCGGTGGCAAGGACAATGTGACGGCTATCGTGGCGCGCGTACGCTGACCACGCGTTTGCCGCGGGAGCGATCCGGTTCGGTGCTGCCGGGCTGGGCCGTTTCCGCAAGCTGATTGCTCTGGCGCAGCAGTTGCTCGATCAGGTTCACTTGCCGCGGATTGCCCAGCGGGGCGACCAGTGCCGGCGAAACCAGCGAGACCAGCCGCGCCAGCAGTTCGGCATCGCCGAGTGACTGGCCCATGCTGAGTTCGGCCAGCAGGTCGTTCATGTCGTCGGCGGCCAGCATGCCCGACAAGGCCTTCAGCGCGAAGTGCAGGCGCAGGCCCAGTTCGTTGCGGGGGGTTTGGGGCAGGGCACGCGCGAAGGCTTCGAAGAAGCGCTCGAAGATCGGGCGGTAATGACGTTGCAGATAATCGCGGATAAACGGCGATGCATCGCTGTAGACGCGGCCCAGCAGGCGCAGGAACGCCGGACCACCGGCAGGTGAACGGCCCAGTTGCAATGCCGGCGCGAACAGGATGCCTAGGATGGTCTCGTAATCCGGCACGTGGCCATCCGCTTCGCAGGCGTCGAGCAGGCGCAGGCGGTCCTCGTTCAACCGGTCCAGTCGCTGTGCCAGCAGCTCCTGCAGCATCGCTTCCTTGCTGCCGAAGTGGTAGTTGACGGCGGCGAGGTTGGCCTCGGCGCGCGCGGTGACCAGACGCATCGACAGCGCTTCATAACCCCGTTCGATGAACAACCACTCGGCTGCCTCGAGCAGGCGGTGTCGCGTGTCGACGCCGGGCGGATGTTCGCGAACGGCCATGGATTCCCCTTTGCTGCGTCAGTGCTGGACTGGCGCATGGTTCAAACGTGTGTATGACGCTAGCGGTTGCTCGTGGATGGAGCAAGTTGCGTTGCACGATGAAAAGGGCGGGGCGAACGGGGAAACGAAAAAGGCGAGCCCGCGGGCCCGCCTTTTTCATGAGTGACGCGGTGTGCGACCGGGTGCGTCAGGCGGCCTTTTTCTTCGCCAGGCGCAGCCAGGTATCGACCACGGTGTCGGGGTTGAGCGACAGCGACTCGATCCCCTGTTCCATCAGCCATTCGGCAAGGTCGGGGTGATCACTGGGACCCTGGCCGCAGATGCCGACGTACTTGCCTTTGGCGCGAGCCGTCTTGATGGCCATGGACAGCAGCTTCTTCACCGCCGGATTGCGCTCGTCGAACAGGCCGGCCACGATGCTGGAGTCGCGGTCCAGGCCCAGGGTGAGCTGGGTGAGGTCGTTCGAGCCGATCGAGAAACCGTCGAAGATCTCGAGGAATTCCTCGGCGAGCAGGGCGTTGGACGGCACCTCGCACATCATGATGATCTTCAGCGGCTTGTCGCCCTGGGCATGGGACACACCCTGCTTGAGGCCATTCTTTTCCAGCACCTGGACCACCTTGCGGCCTTCCTCCAGCGTGCGCACGAACGGGATCATCACCCACACGTTGTCCAGCCCCATGGTCTCGCGGACCTTCTTCACCGCCCGGCATTCCAGCCCGAAGGATTCGGCGAAGCTGGGATCGACATAGCGGCTGGCGCCACGGAAGCCGAGCATCGGGTTTTCCTCGTGCGGCTCGTAACGCGCGCCACCGAGCAGATTGGCGTATTCGTTCGACTTGAAGTCGGACATGCGCACGATCACCGGCTTCGGGAATACCGAGGCGGCGATGGTGGCGATGCCTTCGGCCAGCCGGTCGACATAGAACTCCACCGGGCCGGCGTAACCGGCGATGCGCTCGTCGATCTTCGCGCGGATCTCGGCATCCTGCTTGCCGTATTCCAGCAACGCCCTGGGATGGATGCCGATATGGCTGGCGATGATCATCTCCAGACGGGCCAGGCCGATGCCGGCATTGGGCAGCATGCCGAAGTCGAACGCGCGCTCGGGGTTGGCCACGTTCATCATGATCTTCAGCGGCGCCTCGGGCATGTCGCCGAGATCGGCGGTGATCCGCTCGAACTTCAGGATGCCCTCGTAGATCGTGCCGGTGTCGCCTTCGGCGCAGGACACGGTGACGTCGGTGCCGTCAGGGATCAGCTCCAGCGCGTTGCCGGTGCCGACCACGGCGGGCACGCCCAGCTCGCGCGCGATGATCGCCGCGTGGCAGGTGCGGCCGCCGCGGTTGGTGACGATGGCCGAAGCGCGCTTCATCACCGGCTCCCAATCGGGATCGGTCATGTCGGCGATCAGCACGTCGCCGGGCTGCACCTTGTTCATGTCGGCCAGCGAGCGCACCACGCGCGCCTTGCCGGCACCGATCTTCTGGCCGATCGAGCGACCCTCGGCCAGCACCTTGCCCTTTTCGCCGAGGTGGAAGCGCTCGAGCTGGGTGGCGTGCGCGCGCGATTTCACCGTCTCCGGGCGTGCCTGCACGATGTACAGCTTGCCGGTGTTGCCGTCCTTCGCCCATTCGATATCCATCGGACGGCCGTAGTGCTTCTCGATGATCAGCGACTGGCGCGCGAGTTCCTGCACGTCATCGTCGCTGATGCAGAATTTGGTGCGCATCTCGACTGGGGTGTCTTCGGTCTTGACCCGCTCGCCCGGCGCATCGGAATAAACCATGCGCAACTGCTTGGCACCGATATTGCGACGCAGGACAGCCGGCTTGCCGGCATTCAACGTGGGCTTGAACACATAGAACTCGTCCGGGTTGACCGCACCTTGCACGACCATCTCGCCGAGGCCGTACGAACCGGTGACGAACACCACGTCGCGGAAGCCGGACTCGGTGTCCAGCGTGAACAGCACGCCGGCGGCGCCGATATCCGAGCGCACCATCAGCTGCACGCCGGCGGACAGGAACACGTCCTCGTGCTTGAAGCCCTGGTGCACGCGGTAGGCGATGGCGCGGTCGTTGTACAGCGAGGCGAAGACTTCCTTCACCTTGTGCAGCACGTCGTCGATGCCGACCACGTTGAGGAAGGTTTCCTGCTGGCCGGCGAACGAGGCATCGGGCAGGTCTTCGGCGGTGGCCGAGGAGCGAACCGCCACGGCGATGTCGTTGGCGCCGGCGTCCTTGCACAGCTTGATGTAGGCCTCGCGAATCGCCTGGTCCAGCTCGGCGGGCAGCGGGGTTTCGGTGACCCATTCGCGGATTTCCTTGCCGGCGCGGGTAAGTTCATCGACGTCGTCCACGTCGAGGCCGGAAAGGCGTTCCTGGATGCGCTTGGCCACGCCGCTCTTTTCCAGGTATTGCTGGAAGGCATCGGCGGTGGTGGCGAAACCACCCGGCACGGAGACGCCGAGCTTGGCGAGGTTGCCGATCATTTCGCCGAGCGAAGCGTTCTTGCCGCCGACCTTGCCGAGGTCGGTCATGCGCAGTTGGTCCAGCCAGAGCACCAGGTTGTTCAAGGGAGTCTCCTTAAAGAGCTCGATAGTGGTAAAGACGTCGGGCGGCGCTGGAATCAGGCCGCGCAAAGACTGGTATTGTCCGCTGTCGATGGTGCGTGGCACAAGAAGACCATTGCAAACCATCGCCGCTCCAACTGCATACCAGTCAGCTCGAGTCCAGAAAAGACAGGCGACGACGCATGCGCTAATGTTCGTCGAGGATATTTCAAAGGCTCTCGGGCAACCCATGCAGCGCACGGTATTTTTCATCTCCGATTCCACTGGTATTACGGCCGAGACGATCGGCAACAGCATTCTTGCCCAGTTCGAGGGGGTGAGCTTCATCAAGCACCGCTTGCCGTTCATCGACAACGTGCACAAGGCGGAGAATGCCGCGTTGCGCATCAAGACGCATTACGCGAAGAGCGGCGAGCGGCCGATCGTGGTCAACACGATGGCCGATCGCGCGCTGTGCGAGATCGTGGCCGGTACCGGTGCGTTGATGCTGGATGTGTTCGCGCCGTTCATCGGTCCGCTGGAGGACGAGCTGGGCGCCAAGCGTTCCGGTGCGGTGAACCGTTCGCACGGACTGGTCGATTTCGACAAGTACGAAGCGCGCATCAACGCAACCAACTATGCGCTGTCGCATGATGATGGCATCGACGTGAATTACGCCGAGTCGGATCTGATCCTGGTGGGTGTATCGCGCTCGGGCAAGACGCCAACCTGCCTCTACATGGCCTTGCATTACGGGGTCAGTGCCGCCAACTATCCGTTGACCGACGAGGATCTCGAAAAACTGGAACTGCCCGCGCGGCTGCGGCCCTGGAAGGATCGCCTGTATGGCCTGACCATCGACCCGGTACGGCTCGCACAGATCCGCGAACAGCGTCGACCGGGAAGCCGTTATGCCACGCTCAAGCAGTGCCGCTGGGAGCTGGAGCAGGCTGATCGGCTGATGCGCCAGGCAGGCATTCCGTCGCTCAACACCACGCACGTCTCGATCGAGGAGATCGCCAGCAAGATCTTCGATCGTTTCGGTATCGAACGAACCATGTTCTGACCTTTTCCGGAGTCTCCATTTCCGCATGAGTGCCGTACTCGACAATCGCCACAGCCTGCTGCCGGGACGCTTCGAGTTCCTGATGGGGTTGTATGCCGAAAATTATCATCGGCTCGTGCGACTGTTCGCACCGCAGACACTGGAAGCGGGCGATTACGTGTCGGATGTTTCCGATGGCTTGCCGGTGCACCTGGTGGTGCAGGAATGCCATCCGTACACGCTGGAACTGGAACTCACCTACGGCTTTGTCGATGCGCAGACGGGGCATCGGTCGCCCTCGGCACAGTTGCGCATGTATACCGACGCGCATGTGGCCGAAGCGATGCACTGCCATCCCGGACGCCACCTGTGGCAAGTGCTCGGCCCGTTTCCGCCGGCGCACACGGTGTTCCAGCACCGGCTGCAGATGAACGGGTTTCTCTCGCGCTGGCTGGAATACCTGGCGGGGCAGGGACATTCCGTCGCCACGCTGGCACCGATGCCCGGACGTGAGGGTCAGAAGACATCGTAGGGACGCCTGGCAGGCGCCCGCGAGCGGGCGCCAGCCCGATGGGTATCCATGCAAGCAACAAAAAACCCGCACAAGGCGGGTTTCCTGCTTACAGTGGCGGAGCGGACGGGACTCGAACCCGCGACCTCCGGCGTGACAGGCCAGCATTCTAACCAGCTGAACTACCGCTCCACATTGTATAACCAGCGTTGCGAGCCAACTTGGCGTCCCCACGGGGATTCGAACCCCGGTCGCCACCGTGAAAGGGTGGTGTCCTAGGCCTCTAGACGATGGGGACAATTCAAGTTGGTGGAGCCAGGCGGGATCGAACCGCCGACCTCCTGCATGCCATGCAGGCGCTCTCCCAGCTGAGCTATGGCCCCGCCGCTGGAAGCCCGAAAGAATAGGTGTGGTTCGCGATTCCGTCAAGCATTTTTTCCAGAAATTTTTTACCGAAGTGAAAATGGCGATGCGTTCGTTGCGAGCGCGCAGTGTGCCTGCGCAATGGTCGGGTACCGAAGCTCCGGGTCCTCGCTTCATCCGGCCGTTTGGTGGGCGACAAGATTCAGTCGATATCTCATCGTTCGCCCTGAGCGTCGGCCCGCCGGGCCAGAGTCGAAGGATGATCGCCGATGGGCGCTTCGACTCTGCTCGCTGGCAGCAAACTGCGCTCAGCACGAACGCACTTTTCGCTGAGCTTCGTCGCTGATCAAGTTCAGCCGTGACGGACGCGTCACGCAGTGCATGCGCAGATGCAACACGCGCTAGGCGAAGACGCGCCGCAGGGCCTAAGCTGGTAAACCCGTCAGCGCGCCCAGAGGAAGGCATGCACGATATCGGATTCATTCGCGACCTGGCCATCGTGATGCTGGTGGCGGGCGCCACGACGGTCCTGTTGCACCGGCTGCGCCTGCCGGTACTGCCGGGCTACATCCTTGCGGGTGTACTGATCGGCCCGCATACGCCGGGCGTGCTGATCACGGATCCACGCACCATTGGCGACATCTCGAATCTCGGCGTGGTGCTGCTGATGTTCACGCTGGGCCTGGAGTTCAGCGTGCGCAAGTTGCGCGAGGTAGGTGCGGGCGTGCTGCTGGTGACGGTGGCCGAGGTCGGTTTCATGCTGTGGGTCGGCTACACACTGGGCACGGCCTTTGGCTGGAGCACCCGCGATGCGCTGTTCCTGGGCGCGATCATGTCGTTGTCCTCGACGATGGTGGCCACGCGCACCCTGAGTGAGGGCGGGATGCGGCAATGGCCGTTCGCGCGGGTGGTGATCGGCATGCTGGTCGCGGAAGACATGCTGACCATCGTCATACTGACCCTGCTGACCGCGGTGGCCATTGGCGGGGTGGTGGAAACCGGCGTGGCGTTCAGCCTGATCGGTCACCTGGGCCTGTTCGTGGTGGCCGGCATGCTGGTTGGCTTGCTGCTGCTGCCACGCTTGGTGGATTACGTGGCCGGGTTTGGCAATGACGAAATGCTGCTGGTCAGCGTGCTGGGCATCTGCTTCGGTGCCAGCCTGCTGGCGGCCTTGCTGGGTTTCAGCGTGGCGCTGGGGGCTTTCCTTGCCGGTGCGGTGGTGGCCGAGGCGCGCAACGCGACACGCGTGGTGCATATGGTGGAACCGTTGCGCGACATGTTTGCCGCGCTATTCTTCGTGTCCATCGGGCTGAAGATCGACCCCGCCTTGCTGATGCAGTACGCCTTGCCGGCGTTGCTGGTGGCGATGGTCGTCATGCTGGGCAAGACGCTGGCGTGCAGCGTGGGCTGTTTCTTCGTGGGCCATGACGCCCGCACCGCCTTGCGCGCAGGCCTGAGCATGGCGCAGATCGGCGAGTTCTCGTTCGTGATCGCCACGTTGGGTCTGTCGCTGAATGCGGTAAGCAAGTTCATCTACCCGATCGCGGTCGCCTCGTCGCTGATCTGCATGGTGGCGTCACCGTACCTGATGCGCTCGACGGATGCCCTGGCGAACGGAGGCCGCAAGGTGTTGCCGCAGTCGTTGCGCCTGCTGGTCACCAGCTATAGCGGCTGGCTGGAGAATTTGCGGCCGGTGGCGGAAAACGCGGCGATTGCGGCGATGTTCCGCCGCCTGCTGTGGCATATCGTGGTCAATGTGATCCTGGTGGTCACGCTGTTCACGATCGGCGCCTATGTCAATGCGCACGGCTGGGGCTGGTTTTCGAAGGTGGGGATCGATCGGGAAATGCGCCATTCGCTGATCTGGGCGGTGGCGCTGGTGCTGTCGCTGCCGTTCCTGATTGCCATTTACCGCAAAGCCGAGGCGCTGGGCATGCTGCTGGCTGAATTGGGTATTCGCGAGCGCTTTGCCGGAGGCTATACCCAGGCCATCCGCCAGGTGTTGGCGCGACTGATCCCGGTGGCGGCGCTGGTACTGCTGGCCCTGCTGGTGGGGGCGTTGGGCTCGACGATCCTGCCGCCACGCGGGGTGGCGTTGTCGGTGGGGGGCGTGGTGCTGGTGCTGGCGGTGATGCTGTGGCGTTCGCTGGTGAAGATGCATGCGCGCCTGCAGGCTGCACTGCGCGACACGCTGAACAAGCCGGAAGCCGATTCGCGTGACTGAAGTCTCATCCCGCAGGCGTCATGGTTGAACCTTTCATGTGGCGGATTGTCGGACACAAAACGTCGTTGCCAAGACCGAACGGGACCCGCACAATGCGGATTCTGCCCTCCAACGGGGAGGGGCGGCCGGCACGCCGGTATATCCATGACGAGGGAGTTCCGAATGAAGCATCTTTTGCGTCCCACGCTGACAATGGCCACGTTGGCCGTTGCGCTGGGCATGACGGCCAGCGTGCAAGCGGCCCAGACCACCAAGAGCAGCACGGTCGACAAGACCAAGGCCAGCTACGTGGTCGGCTGGGATCTGGCCAGCTCGTTGCCGCCGATCGTGCGCCAAGAGATCGATCCGGCCACTGTCGCTCGTGCGGTCCAGTCGGAGCTGTCCGGCCAGAAGCCGACCATGTCCGAGACCGAGTACAAGTCGGTCAAGGAAGCGTTTGTCACCCAGTTGCGCGCCAAGGCCAAGGCCGAGTTCGACAAGGAAGCGGCCAAGAACAAGGCAGCCGGTGAGGCCTTCCTGGCCAAGAACCGCCACGCCGCTGGCGTGAAGGTCACGGCCTCGGGCCTGCAGTACAAGGTGCTGTCGCAGGGTTCCGGCGCTCGCCCGGGCCCGAACGACACGGTCAAGGTCAACTATGTCGGCAAGCTGGTCGACGGCACCGTGTTCGACGATTCGTCGAAGCATGGCAGCAGCGGCCCGGCGTCGATTCCGCTGGCCAACGTGATCCCGGGCTTCCGCGAAGGCCTGGAGCTGATGCAGACCGGTGGCCATTACCAGTTCTTCATCCCGTCGAACCTCGCCTACGGCTCCGAACCGCGTAGCGAGATGCCGCCGAATGAAACGCTGATCTTCGACGTGACCCTGGTCAGCACCGGTCCCACCAAGGGCGGCGCTGCACCGGACGCCGGACAGAAGTAAGCGCGCGGCAGCCATGCTGCCAGCGTTGTGAACCGAAGGGGCGCGAAGCGATTCGCGCCCCTTCGCTTTGGTCGCGGGCCACGGGCTGCTGGCTCGGTTTTTTGCGCGATCCCGCACGCCGCGCCTGTTAGAATGTGCGGCTTCACACGAATACCTGGGCAACCGATGAACGTCACCATCTTCGGAACCGGTTATGTAGGCCTCGTCACCGGTGCCTGCCTGGCGGAAATGGGCAATCACGTGGTCTGCGTCGATATCGATGCGGGCAAGGTGGCGCGCCTGGAACAGGGCGATATCCCGATCTACGAGCCGGGCCTGGAGCCGATCGTCACGCGCAACCACGCGAATGGCCAGTTGGCCTTCACCACTGATCCGGCGCCGGCCATCGCGCACGGGCAGGTGGTGTTCATCGCGGTCGGCACGCCGCCGGACGAAGATGGCAGCGCCGATCTGCAATATGTGTTGAGCGTGGCGAAGACCATCGGCCAGCACATGGATCGCTATACCGTGGTGGTGAACAAGTCGACCGTGCCGGTGGGCACCGCCGATCGCGTGCGCGAGGCGATTGCCGCCGAGCTGGCCGCGCGCGGCGCGACGATCGCATTCGACGTGGTCTCCAACCCCGAGTTCCTCAAGGAAGGCGACGCGGTGGCCGATTGCCTGCGCCCGGACCGCATCGTGGTGGGCAGTTCCAGCGCGCGCGCCGTCGACGTGCTGCGCAAGCTGTACGCACCGTTCAACCGCAACCACGATCGCATGGTGGTGATGGACGAGCGTTCGGCCGAGCTGACCAAGTACGCCGCCAACGCCATGTTGGCGACCAAGATCAGCTTCATGAACGAGATTGCCAACATCGCCGAACGCGTGGGCGCGGATGTGGAACTGGTGCGCCACGGTATCGGTGCGGATCCGCGCATCGGCTACCACTTCATCTACCCGGGCGCCGGCTACGGTGGCTCGTGCTTCCCCAAGGACGTGCAGGCGCTGGAGCGCACCGCGCGCGGCGTGGGTTACCAGGCGCGCCTGCTGGGGGCGGTGGAAGCGGTCAACCACGACCAGAAGACCAAGTTGTTCGAGCTGATCTCGCGCCACTTCGACGGCCAGCTCAAGGGCAAGACCATCGCGTTGTGGGGCCTGGCCTTCAAGCCGAATACCGACGACATGCGCGAAGCGCCCAGCCGGCGCCTGATCGAGGCGTTGTGGCAAGCCGGTGCAACGGTGCGTGCCTTTGATCCGGAAGCGCGCGAGGAAGCGCAGCGTATCTACGGTGAACGCGACGACCTGGTCTTGTGCGGGCAGCCCCATGACGCGCTGAAGGGCGCCGACGTGCTGGCCATCGTCACCGAGTGGAAGCTGTTCCGCAGCCCGGATTTCGCGGCGATTCGCGCCGCACTGAAAGAACCGGCGATCTTCGACGGACGCAATCTGTACGAGCCGGCGGCCGTGGAAGAGGCCGGGCTGGCCTATTACGGCATCGGGCGCGGACGTTCGCTGGGCGTGAAACGCTGATGGACAATCTCGAACAGCGACTGACCGAGCTGGAAGTCCGACTCACTTTCATCGACGATACCGTGCTTGGGCTGGCCAACGCCGATGGCGAGCAGTCCATGCGCATCGCCACGCTGGAGCGGCTGGTGCACGACTTGCGCAGCGAGCTGGCCTCGTTGCGGCTGGGGCAGGGCCACGACCCGCACAGCGAACCACCGCCGCCGCATTATTGAACCGACTCTGGCATTACGCTCACACCGGATTCCGACCATGGCCGATTCCCTGCGCGATCAGCTGCTGAAAAGCGGCATCGTCAAACAGGTTCGCGAAGAAAAGCGCCCGAGCGCGCCCAACAGCGGGCGCACGCCTGCGTTCAAGAAAGGCTCGAAAGGGCCGAAGGCGCGCGCTGCCTCCAGCGACGAGGTCGATCTGGCCAAGGCCTATGCGATCCGCGCCCGCACCGAAGCCAATGAACGCAAGCAGGCCGAACGCGAGGCCGCCGAACAGGCGCGCCTGAAGCGCGAGCGCAAGCAGAAGATCCAGCAGCTTTTGCAGGGCAAGGCCCTGAACAAGGCTGACGCCGAGCATGTCCGGCATTTCGAATACGGCGGCAAGATCCGTCGTGTCCACGTGGACCCCGCGCAACTGGCCGCGCTCAATGGCGGCGAGCTGGGCATCGTGCAGCAGGCGGGACGCTATGTACTGGTCGAGCGTGCGATTGCCGAGCAGGTACGCGACATCGATGCACACCTGCTCGCGTTGCTGGTGGAGCCGGGCGCCGGCGGCATCGGCGACGACGGCGTGCCTGACGACTTGATGTGGTAGCGCCTTGCACCCTCTCCCCGTTAAGGGAGAGGGTTGGGGTCAGGGACCCATCTGGCGGTGAGACTCGATAAAGCCGCAGCGGTTCCTTAGTCCGCCAATTCAAAACCGCTTTGCGCCAGTACCGGGTTGTCCCAGCCCGGCTTCGGCGTGAAGCGTTCGCCGTATTGTGCTGCCAGCGCTTCCAAGCGTGTCTTGAGCTTGGCCGCGCCTTCGCTGCGGATGTACTGGATCGGGCCACCGCGGAAGGGCGCGAAGCCGGTACCGAAGATCACCCCGGCATCGAGCAGGTCGGCATCGTCGACCACGCCGTCGGCCAGGCAGGCCACGGCTTCGTTGACCATCGACAGCACCATGCGGTCCTGCAGATCGGGCGAGGCGGCGTAGTCCGGATCGACCTCGGGCTTCTGCGGCTTGCCTTCGTGCCAGACGTACAGGCCCTGGCCATCCTTCTTGCCGCGCTTGCCGGCTTCCATTTTGTCTTCGAGGCCGGGGGGCAACTCCAGGCCGAGGAAGGGTGCCAGTTCCTTGCCGACCGAGGCGCACACGTCCAGCCCGACCGTGTCGGCCAGCTCGATCGGTCCCATCGGCATGCCGAACTTCGTGGCGACCTTGTCCAGCACTGGCCCGGGCACGCCTTCGTTGTACAGGCGCATGGCTTCGAGCAGGTAAGGCATCAGGATGCGATTGACCAGGAAGCCGGGCGTGCCCTTGACCGCCACCGGCAGTTTGCCGATGGCCTTGCAGAACGCCAGTGCGCGTTTCTCGATGGCCGGATCGAGCCGCTCGTGGCGCACCACCTCGACCAGCGGCATTTGCGCCACCGGGTTGAAGAAGTGCAAGCCGAGGAAACGTTGCGGCGCCGCCAGCTTGCCGCGCAGTTCATCCAGCGGAATGCTGGAGGTGTTGGTAGCGAGGATCTCGTCGGCCTGGAACTGAGGTTCGATGGTGGCGTAAAGCGCTTCCTTGGCTTCGGCGTTCTCGTAGATCGCCTCGATCGCCAGGTCGGCATCGGCCACGCCCTTGCCCTCGACGTCGGCGCGCAGGCGACGCGTGGCGGCCTCGATTTTTTCCGGCGTTTTCAGTTTTTTCTCGTAGAGCTTGCGGGCGCGGTCCAGCGCAGGCTGGACGTACTTCATCTCGCGATCCTGCAGGGTCACGTCGAAACCCTTCAGCGCCGCCCAGGCCGCGATATCGCCGCCCATGACGCCGGCACCGACCACGTGCACGTGCTTGATGGCGGGGTCGATGCCGCCGCCGGCGCCTTTCAGACGCTCCTGCAGGAAGAAGATGCGAATCAGGTTCTGCGCGGTCGGCGTCTGCGCCAGCTTGGACACCGACAGCGCTTCCAGTTTCAGCCGTTGCCGGATGTCGCCGCCGCCGCGCTTCCACACGTCGATCAGCGCGAATGGGGCCGGGTAGTGTTCCTTGCGCACCTTGGCGGCCGTCTGCTTGAGCACCATCGGGGCGAGGATCTGCCGCGCCAGCCAGGTGTTCGTGGCCCAGGCCTTGGTCCGCCGCACGAACGGGCGCGTGATGGGGCGGCGCAACAGATGCTTCGCTTCGGTCAGCAGCTCGTCGAGCCGGGCGGTGCGATCGACCACGCCGAGCGCCAGTGCCCGCTTTGCCGACAATGGCTTGCCGGTGAGCATCACCGGCAGCGCGTCGGGGGCGCCGATCAGGCGTGGCAAGCGCGCGCTGCCGCCCCAGCCGGGATGGATGCCGAGCATGACTTCGGGCAGGCCGATTCGGGTTTTCTCGTCATCCGCGGCGATGCGTTGGCGACAGGCCAGGATCAGTTCGGTGCCGCCGCCCATGCAGGCGCCGTGCACGGCGGCCACGGTCGGGCAGGGCAGGCGTGCCAGCGATTCGTAGACGCGCTGGCCGTTCTGGATGTTCTCCAGCACGGTGCCGTGCTTCGCGTAACCCACGAACTCCTTGATGTCGGCCCCCACGGCGAAGCCGGAGGCCTTGGCGGAGTGGATGATCACCCCGGCCGGCCGCTCGATCGCCAGCCGCTCGACGATCTGGCCCAGCTCGTCCAGCACCTCGCGCGAAATGGCGTTGACGCTGCTGCTGGCGCGGTCGAGGGTCAGCGTGACGATGCCGCTGTCATCCAGGTTCGTTTTCCAATGGTTGAAGCGCAGTCCTTCGAACATGGGCTCAAGTTGGGTGGTGGATGGAAATTGCACCATACCGTCCCGTAGCGTGGATTGCGAGACGCTTCCGGCTTCATGGACAAAGGGCTTGCCGCCACTTGCCGATGCCTGCGTCACGAAGCGATCAACGTCCTATTGCGCTTCCTCCGCGAACGCGTAACTTAGACCGGGATGACTACCTTGATGGCCCCCGGTCCGGTCGCCGGCAGCGAGATATTCGAGCGCATCCTGGCCGTGCCAGGAGGTCTGGTTCTGCTCGACTGCGACGACAGTGCGGCTCTTGTCGAGCAGTTTCGCGCCATCGCCAGACACAGCGGGCAGTCGATCTACCTGTGGGACCCGGAGGCGGGCATGGGCAACCTGCGCGAGGTGCATGCACGGGTGCCGGGCCTGCAGCGGCTGGGCAATGCCTTGCGCTACATGCAGCAGAGCAACCATTTCGGCATATATCTGCTGGCGAAATTCCCGCTGCCGATCTCCACCATGGACAACAACCTGCTGCGGCAACTGGCGCGTTCGCCGGCCGGGCACGTGCGACGGGTGGTGCTGCTGGATGCGGAGCCGGCCCTGGTAGCCGGCCTGGATGACGTGGCCGTGCGACTGGATGGTTCGTCACGCCCCGCCCAGCGCCCGCGTCTGCGCGACGGCCGCTGGCTGCCGTGAGCGACGAACTGTCCCGCGAGACTGGCGTGCTGGTGGTGGCGCCACAGCGCGATCTTCGCCGCGCCTTGTTCGATGCGCTCGACCATGAGGGGCATCCGCTGATTCATTCGGCCCGCGACTCCGCGCATGCGGCGATCCTGCTGGAGGGGCGCGCGCCGCTGACCTTGATGGTGGTGGCGCTGGAAGGCGACGGACGCGCGGCACTGGCCAGTTGCGAGCAGTTGCGACGCATTCCTGCCTGCGCCGATGCGCTGCTGATCGTCGTGCTGACCGATGGCGCCACGATTCGCCCCGCGCAACTGCCGGCCGGCGTGGGCGACTGGCTGCATGCCAGCCAGATCGCCAGTGAACTGGGGCCGCGTTGGCAACGCCTGCGGCGTACCGCCTGGGCCGGACCGGGACGTGCGCCGGCCCCGGCCAGCGATGGCGATTACCGCTTCGTCTTCGATGAAGATGACAGCGAGTGGGTGATTGTCGATCCGTCCACCGAGCGCGTGCTGGAGGCGAGCCCGGCATGGGGGCGCCACAGCGGACTGGGCGATGGGGCGGTGCTCGATCGTACATTGACCGAACTGCTGGTGTTCGAAAGTGTGAGTGCGGAACAGCTGCTGCGCGAAAGCAATCGCCAGTGGTATCCCTGCGGGCGCCGCTCCGTCCAGGGGGCCGACAGCGGCGAGGTGAGCTCGCGACGCGTGCGGCATGCCGGGCGCGACGTGGCGGCACTCGCGTTCCGCAGTGACCGCGCCGGGGTCCGCCCGGGCGTGGCGCTGACCTTGCTGGCGCGACTGTTTGCCAGTGGCGGCAACGACGGCGACATGAGCGTGGCGGTGCAGTTGCTGGTCGATGACATGGGGCTGGATTACCTCGCCGTATGGTCGGGTCGGCCGGAAGACAGCGGGGCACCGGTGCAACTGGCGCAGCGCTGGCGCGGCGGCGAGCGTTCCTGGCCGGCGGCGCAGCTGCAGAGCTCGTTGCGCCTGGTCTTGGGTGGCAAGACCCTGGTGCACGCGGCGGATGCCCAGCGGCTGGCCACGGCCGATCCGCTGGTGGCCGACCTGGGCCTGTGCGGTTTCGTCGGCCTGCCGCTGCTCGATGAACGGCGCAACGTGCTCGGCGCCCTGCTGGCCGGCAGTCGGCAGCCGTTTGCGGAGCCGGAAATCGCCGAGCCAGTGCTGCGTTGCGCGGCGGCCCATTTCGCCCATGCGCTGGAATTGCGTCGCACGCGCGAGCAGGGCCGGGCCGAAGGCCTGCTCGATGCGCTCACCGGCTTGCCCAACCGCCTGCTGTTCAACGATCGGCTGGATACCATCATTCGCGAAGCCAACCGCACCGGCGAATGCTTCGCAGTACTGTTCGTCGACCTGGACCGTTTCAAGTCGATCAACGACAACCTGGGCCATGCCGTGGGCGACCAGGTACTGGTGGCCGTGACCCAGCGCCTGCGCAGCAGCGTGCGCGCGTCCGATACGGTGGCACGTTACGCCGGCGACGAATTCATCCTTGTCCTGCGCCACATCGTGAAGAACGACGACGTGCTGCGCGTGGCCGAAAAGATCGTCCAGCTGATGGAAAAGCCATTGCGGCTGGAGGACGAAACCGAACTGCAGGTCACCGCGTCCATCGGCATCAGCTTCTTCCCCGAGGATGCACCGGACGCGGAGACCCTGCTCAAGCATGCCGACGAGGCGATGTATGCCGCCAAGGGGCAGGGCCGCAACAACTACCAGATCTACGACGTCAGCCCCGAGCAGGAGCAGCAGAACGCGGCATTGAAACGCAGCCTGCGCCATGCCGAAGGCAACGGCGAGCTGCGGGTGTTCTACCAGCCACAGGTGAACGCGGACAGCGAAGACATCGTCGGGATGGAGGCGCTGGTGCGCTGGGAACATCCCGAACTGGGGGCGATCGGACCAGGCTTCTTCATTCCGTTGGCCGAAGAAACCGGGCTGATCGTTTCCATTGGCGAATGGGTCTTGCGTACCGCCTGTCAGCAGGCGCGGGTCTGGGAGGACCGGCATGGTCTGCGCCTGCGCCTGGGCGTGAACCTGTCCGTGGTCCAGCTGACGCAGCCGGACCTGGTGGGCGTGGTGGAGCGGGTGCTGCAGGAAACCGGGCTCGATCCGACATTGCTTGAGCTGGAAGTGACCGAAAGCATCAGTATCAAGGCCGTTCCCCACTTGATGGAAAACCTGCATGGCCTGCATCGACTGGGGTGCCGCATCGCCATCGACGATTTCGGTACCGGTGCCGCTTCGCTGGATTATCTGCGCAAGCTGCCGGCCGATCGGATCAAGATCGACCAGAGCTTCGTGCGCAACATCGGCGTGGATCCGGACGACGAGGCCATCGTGCGCGCCACCATCGACATGGCGCACCGGCTCAACCGCGAGGTGGTGGCCGAAGGCGTGGAGATCGAACAACACCTGCAATTCCTGCGTCAGAACGGCTGTGACGAGTTGCAGGGTTATCTGTTCTGCCGCCCGTTGCCCCAGGCCAGTTTCGATCGCCTGCTGGCCGAGCGCGAGAGCCTGCTGGCTGGCGTGGCCGGCCAGTCGGCCGCTTGAGTGGCCGCGGCACGCCCCCATCTCACGGAGTGGATCGGGCCTTGACGGCCGAAGCGGGGATCGCCGGGCGATGATGATCGGGCGCGAGCGCCGGAGAGTTGGCCGAGGATCGTATTCGTGCTGAACTTGCAGGCGTAATGTCTGTCTGAAGCACCTCAATCCATCCGGCAACATCCCCGGGGGCGGCGGCAGCAACGAAGGAGATGGCCCGGATGGGCGAAAACGAACTCGATAGTGCGCTGGTCGAGCGGGTACAGGGGGGCGACAAGCGCGCTTTCGACCTGCTGGTGCGCAAGTACCAGCACAAGGTCATCGGCCTGATTTCCCGCTACGTGCACAACCACGCCGAATGCGAAGACGTGGCGCAGGAGGCTTTCGTGCGTGCCTGGCGCGCCATTGGCTCGTTCCGCGGCGACAGCCAGTTCTACACCTGGATGTACAAGATCGCGGTGAATACCGCCAAGAACCATCTGGTGGCACAGGGGCGGCGGCCACCCAGCGACGATATCGCCATCGAGGATGCGGTGTTCGTGCCGGGGGCCGATCGCATGCAGGACAACGCCACCCCCGAACGCGAGTTGATGCGGCAGGAAATTGAACAAACGGTGTTTTCCACTGTCCAAGCCCTGCCTGAGGAATTGCGGACAGCCATTACGCTGCGCGAGATGGATGGCCTCAGCTACGAGGAGATCGCCACCGCCATGGATTGCCCGATCGGAACGGTGCGTTCGCGCATCTTCCGGGCGCGTGAGGCGATTGATGAAAAGTTGCGGCCGCTGTTGTCGAACCGCGAGGACCGGACACCATGACTGAAATGCATCAGGAAAACCTTTCCGCCGGTATCGACGGCGAACTGTCGAAGGAGGAGCTCCGCTTCCTGCTGCGGCGGCTCGACCACGAAGCGGACTTGCTGGCCACGTGGACGCGTTACCACGCGGCGCGCGATGGCATGCGGCGAGAATTGCCCGTGCTGGCGTCGAGTGGCTTTGCGGCAAGGGTCATGCTGGCGATCGACGCCGAAGCGGCGGCCCCCACGCAAACCGTTGCCGCTGCGCAAGCCCAGGCCGGTGGTCGTCGCCGTCACTGGCTGCGCTGGTCGGCTGGCGGGGCGATCGCGGCCGGCGTTGCGGTGGCCGCACTGATGGTGGCCCAGCCCACCGCCGACAGCGACACCCGTTCCGCGACCGCGCAGGTGGCCAGTACGCCATCGACTGCACCGGCGCCACAGCAACAGATCGCCGCCGTGTCGACGCCTTCCCCGTCAACGCTGCAGGGCACCAATGCTCCGGCTACCGTGCCGCCGTGGCTGAGCGGCAATGCCGCTTCGCGACTGAGCGAGCGCGCCTCGATGACCCTGGGCAGCCCGGCCAATGATCCGATGCGCCCGTACCAGGTGCGCGGGTACCGTACGCTCAACAACGGCGATGGCAGTTATCTGCTGCTGATCGACCCGAGCCAGGTGGCCAACAGCCGCAATCCGCAAGCTGCTGCTGCCCAGTAATCCCGGTGGCCTTGAGCGATGCTCCGGCCATCTCCGTCTTCATCAGTTCCGCCCCGGTCGGCCCATCGCATGGGCCGCCTCCCCGGGGTGTGCCCGAAAATCCCAAGGAGGAAACCATGAATCGATCCGTTTGGCGCAACCTGGTTT
Organism: Rhodanobacter sp. FW021-MT20; assembly: GCF_041107475.1. Lineage (NCBI taxonomy): Bacteria > Pseudomonadati > Pseudomonadota > Gammaproteobacteria > Lysobacterales > Rhodanobacteraceae > Rhodanobacter > Rhodanobacter sp. FW021-MT20. The sequence continues at coordinate 20,351 of NZ_JBGBPX010000013.1, forward strand.
GTTGCGCATTGGCCATGGGCTTTGTCGTTACGGGCAGTGTGCAGGCGCAAGGCGCGGCTGCCGCTGCCGCGCTGCCTGATTTCACTGGCATCGTGAAGGAAAATGCGCCTGCGGTGGTGCATGTCGAAGCCAAGTACAACGGCAAACATGCCAGTGCCATGCAGATGCAGGGGCCGGGCTCCGGGCCCCAGGGCCCCGGTTCGAACGATCCGCAGTGGATCCTGCGGCACTTCTTCGGCATGCCGATGATGCCTTCGCCCGAAGAACAGGCGCATACCTCGCTGGGTTCGGGTTTCATCATTTCCAGTGACGGCTACATTCTCACCAACAACCATGTGGTCGCGCATGCCGACCAGGTCACCGTGCGCTTGCAGGATCGTCGCATCCTCACCGCCAAGGTGGTCGGCACCGACCCCACCTACGACATCGCATTGCTCAAGGTGAATGCCGGCGGCCCGCTGCCGACCGTGCACATTGGCGATTCGCACACGCTCAAACCCGGCCAGTGGGTGCTGGCGATCGGCTCGCCGTTCGGTTTCGATTACACCGTGACCCAGGGCATCGTCAGTGCGGTGGGCCGCAACCTCGGCGCAGGGGACCAGCAGGACACGGCGTTCATCCAGACCGACGTGCCGATCAACCGGGGCAACTCCGGCGGTCCGCTGTTCAACCTGCAAGGCCAGGTGGTCGGCATCAACTCGCAGATCTATTCCAACACCGGTGGCTATCTCGGCGTGTCGTTCTCGATCCCGATCGACACGGCCATGAACGCGGTGCAGCAGCTCAAGACCAAGGGCTACGTGACCCGTGGCATGTTGGGCGTAATGGTGCGGCCAGTGGACGACAGCGTCGTCAAGGCACTGAAGCTCGAGAGTGCCAATGGTGCCATCGTGGCTGAGGTGACCCCGGACAGCGGTGCGGACAAGGCCGGCATCCAGCCGGGCGACATCATCATCGGCTTCAACGGCCATGCCATTGACCAGGGCGCGGATCTGCCGCCGCTGGTGGCGATGACCAAGCCGGGCACCAAGGTGCCGGTGGAAGTGCTGCGCAACGGCAAGAAGCTCACCCTGCATGCCACTGTCGGCACAATGCCGCGCGACAAGAACGCCCAGATGGGCCATGTCGGTGCGGCAGCCAGCAGCGGCGCCGCGGCGTTGGGCCTGGTGGTGAAGTCGCTGGACCATGACACGCGCCAGCAGCTCGGGTTGAAGTCCGGTGAGGGCGTAGTGATCTCCGATATCACTGGTGAGGTCGCTGCACAGGCTGGCCTGCAGGCTGGTGACGTGATCCTGATGGTGAACCAGCAGAAGATCGGCAGCGTGGAGGCTTTCCGCAAGGCCACGGACCATGTGAAGGCGGGCGATACCGTGCTGTTGCTGGTACGTCACGGCGATCAGACCAACTTCATCAGCCTGAGCGTGCCTTCCGGCAAGTCGGGAGACTGAATCTGGCGCCGTCCTCCGTGGCCCGTCCGGGCGGGCTGGCCACTTGCCATCCGGTCGCGCATGCCGCGGCCGGATGGCTTTTCCATGCGATAATGCCGGGTTCATATCGCCACCCCGGTGATACGCTGCCGGCAACCTTGCGCGGTGGCGCAAGCAGACAGCGTGCTCCATGGAACTGATTCGCAATTTCTCCATCATCGCCCACATCGATCATGGCAAGTCGACGCTTGCCGATCGCATCATCCATTTGTGTGGCGGCCTGGCCACCCGCGAGATGGAAGCGCAGGTGCTGGACAACAATCCGATCGAGCGCGAGCGCGGCATCACCATCAAGGCGCAGTCGGTGTCGCTGCCGTATACCGCGCGCGACGGCAAGACCTATCAGTTGAACTTCATCGATACCCCGGGTCACGTGGACTTCTCCTATGAAGTGAGCCGCTCGCTGGCTGCCTGCGAAGGCGCGTTGCTGGTGGTGGATGCGGCGCAGGGTGTGGAGGCGCAGTCGGTGGCGAATTGCTACACCGCCGTCGAGATGGGCCTGGAAGTGGTGCCGGTGTTGAACAAGATCGACCTGCCCACGGCCGACGTCGAGAAGGTCAAGGGCGAGATCGAAGCCGTGATCGGCATCGACGCCACCGATGCGGTGGCGATCAGTGCGAAGACCGGCCTCAACGTGGTCGAGGTGCTGGAGGCGATCGTGGCCCGCATTCCGCCACCGAAGCCGCGCGACACCGACAAGTTGCAGGCGCTGATCATCGATTCCTGGTTCGACAACTACCTCGGCGTGGTGTCGCTGGTGCGGGTGATGCAGGGCGAGATCAAGCCCGGCGACAAGCTGCTGGTGATGTCGACCGGACGCACCCATCAGGTCGATGACGTTGGCGTATTCACGCCCAAGCGCAAGAAGCTGGAGAAGCTTGGCGCAGGCGAAGTGGGCTGGATCAATGCCTCGATCAAGGACGTGCATGGCGCTCCGGTCGGCGACACGCTGACTCATGCCGGCAAGCCGGCTGAACATGCGTTGCCAGGCTTCCAGACCATGCAGCCGCGCGTGTTCGCCGGTCTGTTCCCGGTGTCGTCTGACGACTTTCCGGCGATGCGCGAGGCGCTGGACAAGCTGCGCCTCAACGACGCCGCGCTGTTCTTTGAGCCGGAATCCTCCGAGGCGATGGGCTTCGGCTTTCGCTGCGGCTTCCTTGGCATGCTGCACATGGAAATCGTGCAGGAGCGGCTGGAGCGCGAATACGATCTGAACCTGATCACCACCGCACCGACGGTGGTCTACGAGGTGCTGAAGACCGACGGCTCGATCCTGATGCTGGACAATCCGGCCAAGTTGCCACCTTCGCCACAAGTCAGCGAGATCCGCGAACCGATCATCGTGGCCAGCATCCTCACGCCGGAGGCCTATATCGGCAACATCGTCACCTTGTGCCAGGAAAAGCGCGGCGTGCAGCGTTCGATCCAGTACCTGGCGACCCAGGTGCAGATCACCTACGAATTGCCGCTGGCCGAGGTGGTGCTCGATTTCTTCGACCGGCTGAAGTCGGTCTCGCGCGGTTACGCCTCGATGGATTATCACTTCGAGCGTTTCGACGCCGGTCCGTTCGTGCGTACCGATGTGCTGATCAACGGCGATCGCGTGGACGCGCTCAGCCTGATCGTGCATCGTTCGCATGCCGATCGCCGTGGCCGCGACCTGGTCGAGCGGATGAAGGACCTGATCCCGCGCCAGCAGTTCGACGTGGCGATCCAGGCGGCGGTTGGCGCGCAGGTGATTGCGCGCTCCACCGTGAAGGCCCTACGCAAGAATGTGTTGGCCAAGTGCTATGGCGGTGACGTCAGCCGCAAGAAGAAACTTCTGGAAAAACAGAAGGAAGGCAAGAAGCGCATGAAGCAGGTCGGCCGGGTGGAAATTCCACAGGAAGCCTTCCTCGCCGTCCTGAAAGTAGACAAGTAGACGCGGCACTGAAGGAGTAGGGCATGGAGTACGATTTTTCGGCGATCCTGCTGGGTCTCACCATCCTGTTCGGTGTGATCTGGGGGCTGGATCGTCTGTTCCTGTACAAGAAGCGCCAGGCGAAGCTTGCCGCTGCCGGCAAGGAATATCGCGACCCGGTGCCGGTGGATTGGTCGCGCTCGCTGTTCCCGGTTGTGCTGATCGTGCTGTTGCTGCGCACCTTCGTGGCCGAGCCGTTTCGCATTCCATCCGGTTCGATGATGCCGACGCTGGACGTGGGCGATTTCATCCTCGTCAACAAGTTCGCCTACGGCTTGCGCCTGCCGGTGTCCAACACCAAGGTCGTCGGTATCGGCGAACCGAAGCGGGGTGACGTGGTGGTGTTCCGCTGGCCCGGCTACACCTGCCACGAGGCGGACGGCAAGGTGGTGCATGGCGGTGACCCGGAATGCACCACGCCGGTGCCGCGGCAGAACTGGATCAAGCGCGTGATCGGCCTGCCGGGCGACACCATCCAGGTTCACGACAGCCAGATCATCATCAACGGCAAGCCAGTCATCGCCGACGAGGTGGGCCCGTTCAAGGGCAATCCCGCGCGTACCGATGACAACCTGCTGATGTCCTACAACGCGACCATCTGGAACGAACACCTGGGCAATGTGACCCACCTGATTGCGCGCATGCCGGAGCGTGGCCCGACGCCGCCGATTCCGAATTCGCGTGTGCCGTCGGTGGTGCCGCAGGGCTGCTACCTGGTGATGGGCGACGATCGCGAGAACAGCGAAGACAGCCGTTACTGGGGCTGCATGCCGGAAACGGCGCTGGCGGGCAAGGCGTTCCTGATCTGGATGAGCTGGAAGGGCTGGGGCACGGGTGGCGTAGGCTTCCACCGGATCGGCAAGCTGATCCACTGAAGCGTCGCGGCATGGCCCGGATATGTCATTCCGTGATCGTGCGGACTGGCGGCCGGGCCGCTGTCGCGGCACAGTACGCAGCGACAATGGCCAACCGGCCTGTGGATACACGTACGAGCCGCATCGACGGCATGGCGAGGGGACTATGAAATCGAAGCAAGCGGGGATCACCCTGATCGGGTTTCTGATCGTGCTGATCGTGGTGGGTTTTTTCGGCTATATGGCGATGAAACTGGTGCCGGCCTACAGCGAGTACATGGGCGTGGTGAAGGCCATGAACCAGGAAGCCACCAATGGCGTGGATGGCAAGACGCTGGACAGCATCCGGCGCGACCTGTCCTACAAGTTCAGCATGCAATACGTGGACGATGGCACCATCACGCCCAGCGACATCACCATCACCCACGTCAACGGCGGCAACCAGCTGAACATCGCCTACGACAAGCAGATGCCATTCATCTACAACATCGATTTCCTTGTCCATTTCGAGAAAAGCGTGCCGCTGCAAGGCACCATTGCCCAGTGATTCCGTGCAACTGACTTACCGCTTCCGTGATCCCGCGCTGGCCGAGCTGGCGCTGACCCATCGCAGCATGGGCAAGCCCAACAACGAGCGTCTGGAATTCCTGGGCGATGCGTTGTTGGGCGCGTTCGTGGCCGAAATGCTCTATGAAGTTCATCCGAAGGCCAGTGAGGGCGAGTTGTCGCGGTTGCGCGCGCAATTGGTCAATGGCCAGGCTCTGGCGGTGATTGCGCGCGAGCTGGAACTGGGTGATCGGCTCAAGCTGGGCTCGGGCGAGCTCAAGAGCGGCGGCTTCCGGCGCGACTCGATCCTGGCCGATGCCTTCGAGGCCATGCTCGCGGCCATTCATCTCGATGGTGGACTGGAGGCCTGTCGCAATACCGTGCGCGAAATCTTCACCGACCGCATCGCCGCCTTGCCGCGCTCCTCCAAGGATGCCAAGACACGCCTGCAGGAGTGGCTGCAAGGCCATGGCTTGCCGCTGCCGCATTACGAGCTCAAAGATAGCTACGGCGAGGATCATGCGCGCACCTTCGACGTCAGTTGCGCCGTATCCGAGCCGCAGGACATCATCGCCGAGGGCAGCGGCAACAGCCGCCGGGCGGCCGAGCAGGAAGCGGCCGAGGTGGTATTGGCGCGCCTGCTCGACAGCTCGGACAAGGGCTGAATTCCGGCCCTGAGCTTAATTTCGGCGATATCGCCGCCCATCGGGCGCTGGCGCCCGTAGGCGCATGGCGCCATGCTTGTCATCCGTTTCGAGAGCACACTTTCCCCATGAACGACGAACTGGAAGCCGGTTTCGCCGGCGAATTGCCTCACGAGGATTACCGTTGCGGGCTGGTCGCGCTGGCCGGCCGCCCCAACGTGGGCAAGTCGACCTTGCTCAATGCCTTGATCGGTTTTCGCCTGTCCATCGTCAGTCCGCGGCCGCAGACCACGCGCCATCGCATCCTGGGCATTGCCAACAGCGACGCCGGGCAGATCATGTACGTGGATACGCCTGGCCTGCATCGTGGTGCCAAACGGGCGATGAATCGCAGCCTCAACCGGGCCGTGCGTTCGGCGATCAGCGAGGTGGAGCTGGCCGTGCAGGTGATCGAGGCCGGACGCTGGACCGACGAAGACGAGGCGCTCTACGCCGCGTTGGCCGAGCAGAAGCTGCCGCGCCTGCTGGTGATCAACAAGGTCGACCTGAGCAAGGACAAGACCGCGCTGCTGCCGTTCGTGGCCGAGCTGGGCAGCACCCACCATTTCGACGCGATCCACTATGTCAGCGCGCTCAAGCGCAAGGGGCTGGAGCAACTGCAGCGCGACATCCTCAGCCGCCTGCCGGTGCGTCCGCCGGTATTCGGCGAGGACGAAATCACCGATCGCAGCGAGCGCTTCCTGGCCGCCGAAATGGTGCGCGAGCAGTTGATGCTGCGGCTCGACCAGGAATTGCCGTACGCCACCACGGTCGAGATCGAGCAGTTCAACGACCGTCCCGACGGGGTGGCCGAGATCCATGCGGTGATCTGGGTTGAACGTGATGGCCAGAAAGCCATCGTGATCGGGCAGGGCGGTGCCCAGCTCAAGGCCGTCGGCAGTGCCGCGCGCCGACACATGGAGCGCATGTTCGAGCGCAAGGTGTTCCTCAAGTTGTGGGTGAAAGTGCGCGAGGGCTGGGTGGATGACGAGGCCATGCTGAAGAAACTCGGCTATACGGATTAGAGCGAGGAGATGAGTGGAGAGGAGTGAGCAGTGAGAGAAAAGCCTTGGTAACCGTGGCTTTCCCGCTTTTCTCTCACTTCTCACTCCTCCCGCCTCACTCCTGATTCCCCCCATGCGCATCGACCAGCAACCCGCCTACGTCCTGCACGCGCGGCCCTACCGGGAGACCTCGTTGCTGCTTGAGTGCCTGACCCGCGACCACGGTCGGCTTGGGGTGGTTGCTCGCGGGGTGCGCAGCGAGCGCGGTCGGCTGCTGCGTTCGCAGCTTGAGCCGTTCCAGCCGCTGGCGCTGGACCTGTTGATGCGCGGTGAACTGGCCACCTTGCGGGCCGCCGACACGCTGGCCAACGGGCTTCGCCTGCAAGGCGATGCGGCCATGGCCGGGCTCTATCTCAATGAACTGGTGGTGCGCCTCACCGAGCGGCAGGACCCTTCGCCCACGCTGTTCGATGCCTACGCCCGGACGCTGGCGCGGCTGGGTAGTGACGATCCGCTGGCGTGGACGCTGCGGCGCTTCGAGCGCGATCTGCTCGATGCCCTGGGTTATGCCTTGCAGCTGGAATTCGAGGCGGATTCCGGCGAACCGGTCGCCGCGGAAGGCCTTTACCGTTACGACGTGGAGCAAGGTCCGGTGCGGCTGCACGGCGCCAACGTGCGTGCGGTGCGCGGCGCCGACCTGCTTGGTCTGGCGCAGGATCGTGCTCCCGATGCCGCAGGCCTTGCCGTCCTGCGCGACATGATGCGCGAGGTGATCCGCTTCCATCTCGGCGGCGGCGAGTTGCGCGCGTGGCGGGTGCTGTCGATGGCGCTGACGTCGCGCGGCCGGCAACGGTAGCGGTGTGATGCCGGGTCAGTTGCGCACCGGTCCCAGTGCGTGCAAGGTGGCTTGCAGCGTGTCGCGGAAGGGCTCCAGCGGAATCGGGGCATCGGCCGGAGCGTCACGCAGCCATTGCTGCAGGGTAACCGTGCATTCGGCCAACGCCGCCGCGCCGCAAAAGCCGCAGGACGAGCGCAGGCGATGCAGGCGTTCGGCCAGGGCCACGCGGTCGTTGCAGAGTGGTGCCAGCTCGCGCTCCAGATTGGTCAGTTCGTCGTGCAGCAGGCCGCGCAATGCCTGCATGGTGCGCGCGTCGCCGGTGCTGTTCAGGGCGGCGGCATCGTCAAGCAACGGGGCGCCACCTTCGCAACGGCTCAAGGCCAGCACACGACGCAGTGCCTTCAGATCGCAAGGCTTGATCAGGATTTCACCGAAGCCGGCCCGCAGCAGGCCGCGGCGATCGAGCGATCCCGATTCCGCGCTGCTGGCCACTGCCGGGCTGGCATGCGAGGCGGCATCGGGGCTGGCCCGCAAGGCGTCGAGCACCTCCCGCGCACCGGCGCCGGGCATGCGGCAATCCAGCAGCAGCAGGTCGAAATGCTTGCGGCGAGCCAGCTCCAGCGCGGCCGGGCCGTCGTCGCAGGTCTCTACCTCGGCGCCCAAGTGGCGCAGGCCATCACCAAGGAAACGCCGGCTGGCCGGATCGTCGTCAGCCACCAGCACCCGGAGTGCGGGAGCGTCGGGAGCCGGGCAGGAAACGGGGTTCGGCATGACGAATTCCTTGTCGTTCATCAGACTTTGGCAGAATGGCGCGACATGAGTTCCATATCAAGCCGCCTGTTGCTGTTCCTTTGTGTCCTGTGCGCCGCGTCATGGGTTGCGCCCGCGCGGGCCGACATCGTGCTGGCCGCCAAGCGGATCACGGTGGCCGGTGTCGATTTGCAGAACGTGCAGGCGCGCATAACGCCCGGTACCTCGGCGGGTACCCTGCAGCTGACCTTGCAGGCCGACAAGGCGGATATCCCTGGGCTCGGCTGGCGGCGCGTGGGTCTTGATCTCGATGGCACGCTGCAACGCGATCCGCAATTGCGCTGGATGTTCGACGGTTCGACCAAGGTGACCGGTGCACCGGGGCGGGCACTCGACCATGCGCTGCTCGCGCTGGTGATGGATACCACCTCCAACACCCTGCAGATCGATCTGGAACAGGGCAAGACGCAGGTGAATGCCGCGTTGCCGCTGGACCAGACCACTCACGCGCAGATCAGCCTGAAGCAGTTGCCGGCGGCCTGGCTGCAGGGCTTGCTCGGGTCGGTGTGGTCGGGCCATGTCACCGGTGGCAGGCTGGATGCGGAGCTGGCGCTCGACGTGCGCGACCACGGGATCCAGTCCTCGGGCGATTTCACCCTGGCCGGGATCGGTTTCGACACGCCGGCCGGCACCTTGGCCGGGCAAGGGCTGGCGGGCCGCGGACGACTCGGTATCGATACCACCGGCGGTGCCGCGCGCATCGATTTCGACGGCAACCTGCACGATGGGCAGTTGCTGCTGGGCACGATTTTCGCGAAGTTGCCCGCCCATCCGGTGCAATTGGCGCTGACCGCCGAAGCCGATCACGGCGCCGTGGCGTTGAGTCGTCTGCGGGTCAATGATCCCGGGGCCATGCAGATCGACGGCAGCCTGGCCTTCGATGCCCGCGGCCATCTGCAGAAGCTTCACCTGACTCGCTTCCATGCCGCATTCCCGGTGGCCTATCAGCGTTACGGCCAGGCCTGGCTGAACACGCTGGGTTTGCAGAACCTGCACATCGATGGCCAGATCGACGGGCATCTGGACCTGGCGGCAGACGGCTTGCGCAGCTTTGCCTTCCGTACCGATGGGCTGGACATGGCGGATGGCGCCGGGCGCCTTGGCGTCGGGAACCTGCGTGGCGGGCTGGACTGGTCGGCACAGGGTGAACGTCCCGCCACCACGCTGGCCTGGGACAACCTCAAGGTGTACCACCTCGCCAATGGCGCTGCCGTGTCGCACTGGCAAAGCCGCGGCGGCAGCCTTGCCTTGCAACAGCCGCTGACGATGTCGGTACTGGGTGGCCAGTTGCGGCTGGGGTCGCTGGATTGGCGCCCGGCCGCAGCCAAGGGCCAGCGGCTGTCGACCTCGCTGGCCGTGACCGGAGTGGACATGGCGGCCTTCAGCAAGGCCATGGGCTGGCCGCAGTTCCCGGGCACGCTTGCTGGCGCGATACCCTCGCTGCATTGGGTGGATGACCGCATCGAGCTGGATGGCGGCTTGTCGGTCAGCGTGTTTGGCGGCTTCATCGACATCACGGGGATGACGCTGCAGCAGCCGTTTGGCGCCAATCCGGTGCTGACCGGCAATGTCTCGCTGAAGCAGCTTGACCTTGCCGCATTCACCAGCGTGTTCGATTTCGGCAGCATCACCGGGCGCATGGATGGCCATATCAACAACCTGCGGCTGGTCGACTGGACGCCGGTGGCGTTCCAGGCCTCGCTGCTGGCCGGCGGTGGTGGCCGCATCAGCCAGCGCGCGGTAAACAACCTCACCACGGTCGGTGGCGGCGGCATTGCCGGTGGCCTGCAGGGCGCCGTGCTGAAGCTGTTCAAGAACTTTTCCTACAAGCGCATCGGCCTGAATTGCACGCTGCAGGCGAATGTGTGCCAGATGGGTGGTCTCGACAGCAGTCCGGACGGCTACACTATCGTCGAAGGCAGCGGCTTGCCGCATCTGGAAGTGATTGGCCACCAGACCCGCGTGGACTGGCCGACCCTGGTGCGGCGCCTGAAGGCCGCTGTCGAAGGATCGGGGCCGGAAATTCGTTGAGTCCGGCCATGCCTGCTGTTTCCCCACCGGAGCCACCCATGCGCAAGATTGTTTACGGATTGCTGACCACGCTGTTCATCGCCCTGGTGGGTTGCGTCACGATCAACGTGTATTTCCCTGCCGCCGCCGCGCAGAAAGCGGCCGACCAGTTCATCGGCAACGTGCTCGACGGCAGCGGAGCCGCCGCGCAGCCGACACCGAAGCACGACACGGACAACGCGCCGACCCAGGGCAGCGATCCCTCAGCCATGCTGCTGGACCTGCTGGTGCCCGCCGCGCAAGCCGCCGCGACACCGAACCTGCGCGTGCAGACGGCCACCACCGAAGCCTTGCGCCAGCGCATGCGCACCCGCTTCGAGAATAGCCTCGAGGCCATGCTGGACAGTGGTGCAGTCGGTTTCACCAACGACGGCCTCGTCGCGCTGCATGACGCCAGCAAGATTCCGCTGGCCCAGCGTGCCCAGCTCAACGCGACCATCGCCGACGAAAATCGCGACCGCAACGCGCTGTACCGCGAGATCGCCAACGCCAACAACCATCCGGAGTGGGAAGCGCAGATTCGCGCCACCTTCGCCAAGGGCTGGATTAGCCACGCCCGCGCCGGCTGGTATTATCAGGACGCCTCCGGCGCCTGGAAGCGCAAGTAAGCGCGCCGCGCCCTGGATTTTTCGCCCGATTGACGCGCCCGGGTCCAGCGACTCGGGCGCGCTTGTCCAGGAGTCTGTCGGACTCGGGTTGGCCGGGCTGCAAATCGGGCGATGTGGTCCATAAATCGGGCGATGTGGTCCATCTTTCCGCCGAATCTGGTCCCATGGAATCCCTATGGGCGGCGAATCGTCGAAAACCTGTCCACACACTGCCCGATTTTTGCCTCGACCACCCAAGCCCGACAGACTCCGAGAGCCCATGCCAGCAGCCATCGAAGCCACCATCACCGACCTCACTCACGACGGCAAGGGCGTCACGCGCATCGACGGCAAGGCGGTGTTCGTCAGTGGCGCCCTGCTGGATGAGCGGGTGCTTCTGCGCATCAGCAAGCGGCATCGCCACTACGACGAAGCCGAGGTGGTCGAACTGCTGCAGCGCTCGCCGCATCGCGTCGAGCCGAAATGTCCGCACTTCGGCCTGTGTGGCGGTTGTACCTTGCAACACCTGGATGCCGAGGTGCAGATCGGCATGAAGCAGCGAGTGCTGGCCGACAACTTCACGCGCATCGGCAAGGTGACGCCGGCAAGCTGGTTGCCGCCACTGACCGACGAACCGTGGGGCTATCGCCGCAAGGGACGCCTGTCGGTACGCGCGGTGCCAAAGAAGGGGCGGGTGCTGGTCGGTTTTCGCGAAGAGGCCAACCCCCGTCTCGTTGCCGATATCCGGCGCTGCGAAGTGGTGCATCCCGTGCTCGGCGAACGGATCGCGCTGCTGGCCGAATTGATCGACGGCATGGATGCGGTGGCCGATATCCCGCAGATCGAATTCGCCGCCGGCGACGACACCATCGCGCTGGTGTTCCGTCACATGAATCCGCTCAGCGAACGCGACCAGGCCGCGTTGGTTGCCTTTGGCCGGCAGCACGGCTTTGCCATCTACCTGCAGCCGGGCGGGCACAGCAGTGTGCACCCGCTGTGGCCGGAGCACCCGCGACTGGCGTTCACGCTGCCGGCCGGCGGCGGAGCCGATGATGTGGAGCTGGAATTCCAGCCGCTGGATTTCGTCCAGGTCAACGCCGGCATGAATCGGCGCATGCTGGCACGCGCCATGGATCTGCTCGACCCGCAGCCGTCCGATCGCGTGCTCGACCTGTTCTGCGGACTGGGCAACTTCACCTTGCCGATGGCCCGGCGCGTGGCCGAAGTGGCTGGCGTGGAAGGCGAACACGGACTGGTCGAGCGCGCCACCGAAAACGCGCGCCGCAACGGCATCGCCAACGCGCACTTCCATGTCGCGAACCTGTTCGAGGACCAGCGCGGTGCCGAATGGGCCCGTCAACCCTGGGACAAATTGCTGCTCGATCCACCGCGTGCCGGCGCCGACAAGCTGCTCGACTACCTGCCGCACAAGGCCACGAAGCGCATTGTCTACGTCTCCTGCCATCCGGCATCGCTGGCGCGCGACGCGGGCATTCTGGTGCAGCGACACGGGTTCAGGTTGACGTCGGCCGGCGTGATGGACATGTTCCCGCATACGGCACATGTGGAATCGATTGCGCTGTTCGAACGATGAAAAAGCGAGAAGTGAGGGGGGAGAAGTGAGCAGCGAGAGAAAGCAGGCGCGCCGGACGGACGCTGCCCACTTCATTCGATTTGGCGACAGCGCGGATCGTGCACCGGTTTTCGCTCACGGCGCATTCCTCTTTGCTCACTCCTGATCCCCATGCCCATCGAAATCGAACGAAAATTCCTGTTGAACGGCGACGGCTGGCGCGGGCAGGTCACGCGCAGCGAACGCATGGCACAGGGCTATCTGGTCGGCGCAGCGGCATTGCAGGCCGGGCATGCTCGCGCTTCAGTGCGGGTGCGTCGCAGCGGCGATGAGGCCTGGCTCAATATCAAGGCCGCGCGGCTGGGCATCGAGCGGGCGGAGTACGAGGTGGCGTTGCCGCCGGATGAAGCCGACGAGATGCTGGCCACCTTGTGCGATGGCGTGCTGGAGAAGATCCGCCATTACGTCACACTCGATGGCATGCTTTTCGAGATCGACGAATTCCTGGGCGCCAATGCCGGCCTGGTGGTGGCCGAGATCGAGCTGCCGACGGCCGATGCCTGCTTCCCGCGCCCGATTTGGCTGGGTCGCGAGGTGAGTGCGTTGGCGCGCTATTACAACGTCAATCTGATCGTGCATCCCTACGCCGAATGGTCGGTGGCCGAGCGCGATGCTGCCGAGGGAGAATCTGCCTGATGTTGCTGATTGGTCTGGCCGGAACCGACATTGCCGAAACCGAACGTGCCTGGCTGACCGCGCCGGGCGTGGCCGGCGTGATCCTGTTTGCGCGCAATTTCGCCAGCCGCGATCAACTGATCGCGCTCACCGAATCCATCCGTACGGTCGGAGGCGAGCACCTGCTGGTCGCGGTGGATCAGGAAGGCGGACCGGTGCAGCGCTTCCGCGAAGGCTTCACCCGCTTGCCGGCACTGTCGAAGATCGGCGCGGCATACGATCGCGATCCCGAGGACGCGATCCGGCTGGCCGAGGAACACGCTTGGGTGATGTCCAGCGAACTGCGCGCCAGCGGCGTGGATTTCAGCTTCGCACCGGTGGTGGACCTGGCCCGCGGCAATGCCGCCATCGGTCCGCGCGCTTTTCACGCTGATCCGGCCGTGGCCGGCGAACTGGCCACCGCCTATGTGCGTGGCATGCACCTGGGCGGTATGGCGGCGGTGCTCAAGCATTTCCCGGGACACGGCTCCGTGGCCGCCGACACACACAAGGCGCAGGCGATCGACCCGCGCTCGCTGGACGAGATCCGCGCGGCCGACCTGCGCCCGTTCGTCGAGGCGCTGGATGCACACGCCGAGGCGGTGATGATGGCGCACGTCGTCTATCCTGCCGTCGATGCGCAACCGGCCGGCTATTCCCGCGTGTGGATCGACGAGATCCTGCGCGGCGAACTGGGTTTCGCCGGGCTGGTGATCAGCGACGATATCAGCATGGCCGCAGCCGGCGTGGCTGGCAGCGTGACCGGCCGCGTGCAGGGGCACCTGGCCGCTGGCTGCGACCTGGTGCTGGCCTGCTTCCCGAACGTGGTGGCTGAAGCCATTGCCGCGCTGCCGGCACTGCCGCCTGCCACCGCCGAACGCATGTCCGCCTTGCGCGGCGCCCTTGGCGCCAGCTGGGACGGATTGCTCGACAACCCGCAACGCGACCGTTTCGTCGCCCGCATCACGGCGCTCGACGCCGAGGACCACGCATGACCACTCCGACTCCTTCCCTATCGGATGCGCTGAGCCAATCCGAGGTCTTGTTTGAACACGCCGAGATCGAATCCGTGATTGCCGACCTGGGGCGCCGCATTGACGCCGAATTGAACGGCGAGCGCGCCGTGTTCCTGACCGTGATGAACGGCGCGTTGATGTTCGCCGGCCAGTTGGCGTTGTCGATTCGCACCGACCTGGAATTCGACTACGTGCATGCCACCCGCTATCGCGGCGAGACCAGCGGCAGCGAGCTGCACTGGTTGCGCGAACCGGTGGCGGAGATGACGGGGCGCACCGTGTTGCTGGTGGACGACATTCTCGACGAAGGCCACACGCTGAAAGCCGTGCGCGACCATTGCCTGGGCCAGGGGGCGAAACGCGTGCTGATCGCCAGCCTGTGCTGCAAACGACACGACCGCCTGGTGGAAGGTATCGCCACGGATTTCAACGGCGTCGAGCTGCCTGATCGCTACGTGTTCGGCTACGGCATGGACTACCACGAGCAGGGCCGCAACCTGCCGGCGATCTACGCGCTGAAGGAAACCGTGTAGGAGCCCGCTAGCGGGCGATGCTTTTCGCCGCGTAACGAATAGCATCGTGCGCAGAGTGCGCTCCCACATTTTCGATTACCCCGCAAGCGGATCACGACGATGCCCCAGCCCAAGCCGACCTCCATCGACCTCGCCGTCATCGGCGGTAGTGGCCTGTACAACTTTCCGGGCCTGCAGCATGCCGAGCGCCACACGGTGGACACGCCTTACGGTGCCGCCTCGGGCGATATCGTGGTGGGCGATTTCGCCGGCAAGCGCGTGGCCTTCCTGGCGCGTCATGGCGAAAGCCACAACCTGCCGCCGCATCGGGTCAACTACCGCGCAAACCTGTGGGCGTTGCACAAGCTTGGCGCGCAACGGGTCATCGGCGTCAACGCGGTAGGTGGCATCCGGGCCGACATGGGGCCGCGTGTCACCGTGGTGCCCGACCAGGTCATCGATTACACCCACGGTCGCTACACCAGTTTCTGCGACGCCGACGGCGCCGAGGTCAAGCACATCGACTTCAGCGAGCCGTATACCGAGTCGTTGCGGCGCGACGTGTTGGCGGCGGCGGGCAGGGCGAACGTGGCGGTCATCAATGGCGGCTGCTACGGCGCCACTCAGGGGCCGCGGCTGGAAACTCGCGCAGAGATTGCGCGGATGAAGCGCGACGGTTGCGATCTGGTCGGCATGACCGGCATGCCCGAGGCGGCACTCGCGCGGGAACTCGAACTTGCTTACGCGTGCCTTGCGCTGGTGGCGAATTTCGCTGCCGGTTGCGGTGACGAAGCGGAAATCAGCATCGAGGAAATCTTTGCGCATCTGGCCGCGGCCACGGCAAATGTGCCGCCGATCATCGAGGCATTGCTCAAAAATTGAGCATGATAGCGGGGCCTCGCGCACATCAAGCCGTTCAACATATTGCGCTTTGACTGCAAACATGTTGATACTTCTCCTTGTGTCGGCGGCGAGGGGCCGGGGGGTTCAGTTGGTTCTCGCAAAGGCTTTGGCACATCCTGTCCATGAGTCAGAGGTTCCCGCAATGCGTTTCGGTACGGTCAAATGGTTCAACGATGCGAAGGGTTTCGGTTTCATCGCGCCCGAGGATGGTGGTGAGGACGTGTTTGTCCACTTCTCCGCGATCAATTCCAAGGGCTTCCGTAGCCTGCAGGAAGGCCAGCGCGTGAAGTTCGAAGTCACTCCGGGCCCGAAAGGTGCCCAGGCTTCCGGCGTCGAAATCGCCGCCTGAGTTTTGCCGGCCGTCCTTCGCGTCGGCCACATGCAGTACGAAAGCCCCGCGCCCACGGCGTGGGGCTTTTTTGCTTCATGGGATTTCGGACTATCCATAGGCCACTCCGGAAGATCATTGCCGATCTTTCCGGGACGCGAGTTCTCGCCGGGCAAGCAGGCTCGCCCGACGAGAAAACCGCGTGCATGATGGCGACTTGCCATGCGGGAGACGAAAGATGAGGTATGACGGGTCACTGCCGGAGGCAGCTTTGCGTGGTGCGTCGGCGCGGGCGTTGATGATGCAACGCGACGTTCATTGCAAGGCGTCCGCGGCCCATGCGTAATGCATTGCTCGAGGTGGCTGCCAACTCGGTGGCTTCGGCCTGCGCGGCACAGGACGGTGGTGCCGGGCGCGTGGAATTGTGTTCTGCGCTGGAACTCGGCGGCCTCACGCCATCGCACGCCACCATCGCGCTGGTGCGCGAGCGCTTGCGCATTCCGCTCTACGTGCTGATTCGCCCACGCGCCGGCGACTTCCTCTACAACGATCTCGACATCGAAGTGATGCAGCGCGATATCGAAACCTGCGCGGCGCTCGGCTGCGATGGCGTGGTGCTGGGCGTGCTCGATGCCGAGGGTCAGGTGGACATGCTGCGTTGTCGTGCCCTGATCGGTGCAGCCGGGCGCATGGGCATCACTTTTCACCGCGCCTTCGACCTCGCCCGCGACCTGCATCGCGCGCTGGAAGATGTCGTGGCCCTCGGCTGCGAGCGGGTGCTCACCTCCGGCGGGCAATCCAGCGCGATGGAAGGCGCCGGCCTGATCCGCGAGCTGACGACCCAATCCGCCGGACGTCTTTCGGTGATGCCGGGGGCCGGCGTGCATGCGGACAACATCGTCGGGCTAGCTGCCGCCACCGGCGCCCGTGAATTCCATGCGTCCGCCAAGCAGCAGCGTCCCTCCGGCATGCGGTATCACGTCCCGAGGCTGGCCGACATGCAGACGGGCGAATGGCGCAGCGACGAGGAACAGGTGCGTGCGTTGGTGACGGCGCTACAGACGCTGGCCCGGGAACCGGGGCGATAGAAGTCGCGCGGCCTGCCACAACGCCGCGTTTTGCCTCCCTACCGCAGCGCATGGACCGCCGCCTTGGTTACTATGGCGCACTGCGAATCTCCAGCGGAGCGATCCAAGTGATTATCAAACCCAAAGTGCGCGGCTTCATCTGTGTCACGGCCCATCCCGAGGGCTGCGAGCGCAATGTGCTCGACCAGATTGCGATCACCAAGGCCGCCGGCCATGCCGGCCAGGGCCCCAAGCGCGTGCTGGTGATCGGCGCGTCCACCGGCTACGGCCTGGCCTCGCGGATTACCGCGGCCTTCGGTTACGGCGCGGCCACGCTCGGCGTGTTCTTCGAAAAGCCCAGCAGCCCGGAGAAGACCGGTACCGCCGGCTGGTACAACGCCGCCGCGTTCGACAAGGCCGCCAAGGCGGCTGGCCTGTACAGCAAGTCGATCAACGGCGACGCGTTCGCCCACGAGACCCGCGCCAAGGCCATCGAGATCATCAAGAACGAAATGGGCGGCCCGATCGACCTGGTGGTCTACTCGCTGGCTTCACCCGTGCGCAAGCTGCCGGACAGCGGTGAAGTGGTGCGCTCGGCGCTGAAGACCATTGGCGAAAAATTCACCAATACCTCGGTCGACACCAACAAGGACACCGTGATCGAGGCCAGCATCGAGCCGGCCACCGAGCAGGAGATCAAGGACACCGTCACCGTCATGGGCGGCGAAGACTGGGCGCTGTGGATCGACGCGTTGAGCAATGCCGGCGTGCTCGCCGACCACGCCAAAACCATCGCCTACAGCTACATCGGCACCGAGATCACTTGGCCGATGTACTGGCACGGCACGCTGGGCCAGGCCAAGCAGCACCTGGACAACACGGCGAAGCAACTGCGCAGCCGTCACCCCGGCCTTGAAGCCTATGTCGGCGTAATGAAGTCAGTCGTCACCCAGGCCAGCGCCGCCATCCCGGTGATCCCGCTGTACGTGTCCATCGCCTTCAAGATCATGAAGGAGAAGGGCATCCACGAAAACCCGATCGAACAGGCCAACCGCCTGTTCCACGACCGCCTGTATCGGGCCGACAGCGCTCCCGCAGCCACCGACGACGAAGGTCGCCTGCGCCTGGACGACTGGGAACTGCGCGACGAAGTGCAGAACGCCTGCAAAACCCTGTGGCCCACGGTCACCACCGAAAATCTGCGTGAGATCACCGACTACGCCGGCTACAAGCACGAGTTCCTGAAGTTGTTCGGCTTCGATCGGGCGGATGTGGACTACGACGCGGAAGTCGAAGCGGACCGTCGGTTTGATTGCGTGGAGCTTTGAAAGCCGTTCGATGAGGCGATGGGTCGGATGACGACTTCATCGCTTTGGGGTACGTGCAATGAGGCTGGGCGTAGTGCCCACCCACGCGTTCATCGTCCATCCCGCGGCGTGTGCCCGGTCCATTGCCGGTAACTGCGCGTGAGTGCGCTGTGCTCGGAGTAGCCGAGCAACTGGGCGATGTCGGCTACCGACAGGCGCGGGTCGCGCAGGTAGATTTCGGCCATCTGGCGGCGCACGGTTTCCAGTTCGGCACGGAAGCGCGTGCCGGATTGTTGCAGGCGGCGTTGCGCCGTGCGGGGCGTGAGGCCGAGCCGTCGGGCCACGCGGGGCAGGGTGGGTTCACCGTCATGCAGCAGCGCGCCGGTGGCCGTGCGGATCTGCATGACGAAGGGTTCGTCGTGTGCCGGCCACCGCGCGAGCAACTGTTCGGCCTGCCGCTCCATCAGGGCTGACAGTTCCGCGTTCGCCGAACGCAGGGGCTGGGCCAGGGTCGCGAGGTCGAAGCGCACGCGGGTCACGGGTGCGGTGAATTCGACCGGGCAGCCATAGGCCGCGCGATACGCGGCAGTGTCGCGTGGTGCCGGATTGACGAATTGCACGCATTGCGGCACCACCGGGCCGGCGGCGATGGCGCGGCAGTAGCAGATCAACACCGTGATGGATGTTTCATCGACCAGGGGGCCGGGTTGGCCGTAGTCGATGCCCCAGATCAGGTCGACGTACTCGGCCTCGGCCAGTTGCAGCATGGGCGTCTGGTCGTACACCAGCCGCTGGTAGCGCTGCAGCTTTTGCAGCGCGGTACCCAGCGTGGGCATCGACTGCAGCAGGAATCCCAGCGTGCCAAAGTGCTGCGGCTGGATCGTCTGGCCCACGCGCAGACCCAGTAGCGGATCGCCCAGTCGCTGCGATGCGCGTTGCAGCAGCGCCATCCAGTGCGCCATGGGAACGCCGGCGGCCGGCTCGGGCGATTCGTCGGGCCGGGCCTCGCCCAGCAGGTCCTGGCCATCGAGTCCGAGCGCATGCAGGTAGTCGTGCAGCAGGCGGACGAACGCGGGCGAAACGCTTGGGCCGGGCATCGATTTGGCCACGATCAGGCTCCGCGGAGGTGAACGTGCAGCTTGGCGTGGTGGCGCAAATTGTCAAGACGAGGTGCGTGGCGTCTGACAGGATCGTGACAGGCCATGCCACGGCGCCGACAGCGCGAGGGGTTCCAACGATGCCAACTCCCTACGATGTACTGATCCGGCGCGGCACCGTGTTCGACGGCACCGGCGCACCACCGCGTATCGCGGACATCGGCGTGCGCGAAGGCCACATTGTCGCCATCAGCGAAACCCCGCTGGCCGAAGCGGATGCGACGAAAGTGATGGATGCCAACGGCCTGTGGGTCACGCCGGGCTTCATCGACATCCACACCCATTACGACGCCGAGCTGCTGCTGGAACCGGGACTGCAGGAATCGGTGCGCCACGGCGTCACCACCTGTTTCGTCGGCAGCTGCTCGATCAGCATGATCTACAGCGACGCCGAGGATGCCTCGGATATTTTCACCCGCGTGGAGTCGATCCCGCGCGAGTACGTATTGCCCGCGCTGCGCGAAAAGAAGACCTGGAACGACGCGGCCAGTTACGTGGCGCATCTGCAAAGCCTGCCGCTGGGGCCGAACATCGCCAGCTACATGGGTCACTCGGACCTGCGCGTGGCGGCGATGGGGCTGGGCCGCTCGGTCGACCCGAAGCAGGTACCGACCGAGGCCGAACTGCAGCTCATGGAGAAGCACCTCAACGAGGGCATCGACCACGGCCTGCTCGGCATGTCGGGCATGACCAATCCCTGGGACAAGGTCGATGGCGATCGCTACCGTTCCTCCGCCTTGCCGTCGGTGTATGCGCGCTGGAGCGAGTATCGGCGCCTGCACAAGCTGCTGCGTCGGCGCGGCGCGATCCTGCAATCCGCGCCCAATCTCAACAATCCGATCAACGCGGTGTTCTACCTGTTCACTTCGGCCAGCCTGGCCGTGCGCCGCCGGCTGAAGACCACGCTGATCACCCTGATGGACGTCAAGGCGAAGCCGAAGATCGACATCGTGATGGGCGCGGTCACGCGTTTCTTCAACGCCTGCCTGGGTGCCTCGTTCCGCTGGCAGGCGTTGCCGCAGCCATTCCAGGTGTATGCCGACGGCATCGACTTCGTGATCTTCGAGGAGTTTCCCGCCGGCGAGGCGGCGCTGCATCTGAAGCGCGAATTCGACCGCCAGAAGTTGTTTGCCAGCCCTGACTACCGCACGAAATTCAAGGCGGATTACAAAAAAAAGTGGGGCGGACGCGTGTGGCATCGCGACTTCGGCGACGCGCATGTGATCGATTGCCCGGACAAGTCACTGGTCGGCAAGACCATCCGGCAGATCGCCGACGAACGCGGCGAGCACGAGGTGGACACCTTCCTCGACCTGGTGATCGATCACGGCCCCAGGCTGCGTTGGTCGACCTTGATCGGCAACCACAATCCGAAACGGGTGGCGATCAACCTCAACCAGCCTTACGCGATCATGGGCTTCTCCGATGCCGGCGCGCACCTGCGCAACATGGCGTTCTACAACTTCGGCCTGGCGCTGCTGCAGCTGACGGTGCAGGACGCCCCGGTGATGACGCCCGAGAAGGCGGTGTGGCGACTGACCGGCGAGATCGCCGACTGGTACGACCTGGACACCGGCAAGCTCGCACCCGGGGCCCAGGCCGATATCGTGCTGCTGGATCCCGTTGCGTTGAAACGCACACGACTGGATCGTTATGCCGAGGCCCCGTTCGAAGCCATGGGCGGGCTGCAACGCGTGGTCAACCGCAACGACGGGGTGATCCGCTGCACGCTGATCCGGGGCCAGCTGGCGTTCGAAAACGACACGCCGTCGCCGCTGCTCGGAAGGCAGGCCATGGGGCGCTTCCTGGCCCGCCGTCCCTAAGGCCGATGTGCGTGGTGTCCGGGGCAGAAACTCTTCCTGCCGGCATGCTCCGGAGGCGCGCGTCACTCTTCGCGCAAATGTTTCACATGGCGCCAGACATACAAGCCGAAGGCGATCAGGAGCATGGCCAGGATCACTGCATCGAAGCGGTGGAACCAGTTGCCCAGGGTGTCCCAGTGCTGCCCCAGCTTTTCGCCGATCCAGGCCAGTAGCGCGCACCAGATGAGCGAGCCCAGGAAGGTGTAAAGGCAGAACCGCCAGATCGGCATGCGTGCCACGCCGGCGGGAAAGGAGATGAAGGTGCGCACCACGGGCAAAAGCCGTCCCACGAAAATGATGATGCCGCCATGTTCGCGAAACCAGCGGTCGGCCAGGTCCAGGTCCCTGCGCGAAACCAGCAGATACCTGCCGTAGCGCTCCACCAGTTTTCGACCACCCCACGCGCCGACTGCATAGGCCAGCAGCGAGCCGAGCACGCAGCCGACAGCGCCGGCCAGTGCCACGATCCACAACACCAGGGTGCCCTTGAAAACGAGGTAGCCGGAGAACGGCATGATCACTTCCGACGGCAACGGAATGCAGGCGCTCTCGATTCCCATCAACAGCGCGATGCCGAGATAACCGCTGCGCGTGATCAGGCCGATGATGCTCGCGGCGAGCAGGCTGAACAGTTTCGCGACCATGGGCTTCCGGCAGTTCGAGGGAAAGCCGCGATGTTAGCGCAGGCCGACCTGTGCCAGTGACCCGCGGAGCCCATGGTGTCGACGGGAACGCCGCATGCGTGGCCATCCACGACATCATCGGTTTCCGCGATATGCCACGGGCGAGGGCGGTCTTGCTGCGGGCTGCGCAACAGCGCGCCAGGCGGTCGGCGGAACGGAGGCAGGCTTGGCCTGCTTCCGTTCCATGCCGTGGCTCAGGCGACCTTGCTGCCAGGCTTGGCGGCCGTGTCGGTCATGTAACCGAACAGGTTCTTCGGGTCGGCCATGTCCGGGATCAGGCCGGCGTCGCGGCCCATGCCCATTTCGCGGGCGTAGTCGCGCATCATGCGCAGCGAGGCATAGTCTTCCAGCGCAAAGCCGACCGAGTCGAACAGGGTCACTTCCGAGGCCTCGCGACGCCCGGCCATTTCACCGGCCAGCACGCGCCACAGTTCGCACACGCGGAAGTCGGCCGGCATCTGCTGCAGCTCGCCCTCGATGCGGCTCTGCGGCTCGAATTCGACGAACACGCGGGCACGCTCCAGCACGCCGGCGGCCATCTCGGTCTTGCCCGGGCAGTCGCCGCCTACCGCGTTGAAATGCACGCCCGGGGCGATCATGTCGGCGGTGATGATGGTGGCATTGGTCTTGTCGGCGGTGACCGTGGTGACGATGTCCGCGCCGCGAACGGCGTCGGTGGCATCGGTGCAACGCACCACGCGCAGCTTCGGCGCCGACAGTGCCAGATTGGCGACCAGCTTGTCGGTGGCGGCCGGGTCGACGTCGAACAGACGCACTTCCTCGATGTCCATCAGGTGATGGAAGGCGTTGGCCTGGAATTCGCTCTGCGCGCCATTGCCGATCAACGCCATCACCTTTGAATCCGCACGCGCCAGCAGGCGCGCTGCCATCACCGAGGTGCCGGCGGTGCGGATCGCCGTGGTCAGGGTCAGTTCGCTGATCACCGCCGGGTAACCGGTCGGCACGTCGGCCAGCACGCCGAACGCGACCACGGTCGACAAGCCCTTGGCCGGGTTGCCCGGGTGACCGTTGACGTATTTGAAGCTGTATTCGCGGTCATCGCAGATCGGCATCAGCTCGATCACGCCCACCGGCGAATGCGAGGCCAGGCGCGGCGTTTTCTCGAAGGCCTGCCAGCGGCGGTAATCGGCCTCAAGATATTCCACCATGCGCGACAACACGGCCGGCAAGCCATGAGTGGCGACGATACGGGCGATGTCGGAGGTGGTGAGCAAGGTGGTCCGGGGCATGGAAATCTCCTGGCAGGTCGGCGGGATAGCCGTTCCCACCCCATTCTCCGGATGGCAGTGACAGCGCGATATGGCACAATTGACCGCATATCACCAGTTTTCTGCCTTTATGACAGGAGTGACTGACGGAATGACCGATGGATGATCTCGACCACCAATTGATTGCCAAGCTTCGCCACGATGCCCGTGCTTCGGTGGCCGACCTGGCCAAGCACCTGCAGGTCTCCCGGGGTACGGTCGGCAATCGGCTGGCCCGGCTCGAACGCGATGGCGTCATCACCGGCTATACCGTGCGCCTGCGCCCGGACAGTGCACCGGACGACATCCACGCATGGGCCTGCATCGCCGTGGAAGGCAACCAGCATGCGGTGATTCGCGCCCTGCTGGGCGAACCCGGCGTGGCCGAACTGCATGACACCAACGGCCGCTGGGACCTGCTCGCCGGTTTGCAGGTGGCATCGCTGACCGAGCTGTCCAGCGTGCTCGAACGCATTCGCGGCATTCCAGGCATCACCGCCACGGAAACCAGCGTGCATCTGAAGACGTTTCGCGGCTGACGACGGCTGGAATCCGGCGAGAGCCGGGACGGCAAGGATGCCATCCGGCTGCCACCATCACGTCGAACGACAGCCCAGTTTCGCCATGCACGCCATGCATGCCTGCCTGATGGCCATCACGTGCCGCGTGGCTGGCCGCTACTAAAGCAGGCTTTCCACCGGCAGCAGCTTGAGCATTTGCACTTCCACCCGGCGCGTGGTGGTGACGCCGGGATCATGGTCGTAGGTCACTGGCTTGCCGTGTTCGGTGGCTTGCCATTGCATCGTGCCGCCGTGCGCGGAGCCATCGGCCTTCAGCGTCACGTGGTAGGCGTATTGGGGTTGCGTGGCGGTGTCGAAGAACGCGGTCACGGCTTCGGCCAGCGCCGGGCTGTCGACGATGATGCCCATCTCGGTATTGAGCAGCTTCGACCGGGCGTCCATGTTCATCGAACCGATGAACACTTTTTGCCGATCCACCACGATGGCCTTGGCATGCAGGCTGACACCGGAGGAGGTACCACCGACGGTGGGGGGCTGCGGCGCACCGGTGGCCGGCTGCAGTTCATACAGTTGCACGCCGTGTTCCAGCAGCGGTCGGCGATAGCGCGAATAGCCCGCATAGACGATCGGTTCGTCGTCGGAGGCAAGCGAATTGGTCAGTACCTTGATGGTCACGCCGCGTTGGGCGAGCGCGTCGAGATAGGCCGTGCCGCGATCGCCGGGGATGAAATAGGGCGAGATCAGCAGCAACTCGTGTTGGGTGGCGTCGGTCATCGCCTTGATGTCCGGACCTATGCGCAGTTCGGGCTGGTCCGAGCTGGCCTCGATCTTGGCCGGCTGGTCGGCCACCAGCGTGGCCGGCCCCCAGAACCACTTGCCCGGGCGATCGGCGGAAGGGCCATTCGGCAGCTCGCTCAGCGTCGCTTGCGCGTAATCCGATTGCGCGAACTTGCGCGCGTCATGCGCCAGCTCCACGCGCAGCTTCGCCAGATCGTAGTGGTCGGCATGCTTGCCGGCGAACGCCTTCACCGGATACGCCGCGGCGCAGTTCCAGTATTCGTCGAACGCATGTTCGGCCTGTTGCACCACCGGACCGATCGCGATCAGGTCGAGGTCGCGGAAGTTGGTGTTCTCGCCGGCATCGAAATACGCGTCGCCGATATTGCGGCCGCCGATGATGGCCACGTTCGCGTCGGCAATGAACGACTTGTTGTGCATGCGGCGGTTGAGCCGGTGCATGTCCAGCATGAACTGGGCGGCCTTGGACAGCAGTGACGGCTTCTTCGTGGCAAACGGGTTGAACAGGCGCACTTCGATGTTCGGATGGGTGTCCAGCGCGTCGAACAGGTCGATCGACTTGCTGGCGTTGATGTCGTCTACCAGCAGACGCACGCGTACGCCGCGATCCGCCGCGGCCAGCAGCCGTTGCGCCATCAGCCGCCCGGTCGCGTCGTTGTCGAAGATGTAGTACTGCAGGTCCAGCGAATGCTTGGCATGGTCGGCCAGCGACACGCGGCTCATCAGTGCATTGGTGCTGCGCATGAGCAGGCGAAAGCCGGACTCGCCCTGGTGCTGATCCGCTTCGGCATGCACGTAGCGCGCCGCCGGCGTGCCCTGCGTTGGCGGCAAGGCTTTCGATGGTTGCTTGACTACCGGGGCCGGCGGCGAGCAAGCGGCCAGTGCCAGTGTCAGCAAGGCCAGTCCAGTCATGGTGATGAGATACCGCATGTCTACGTCCCCTTTGCGCCGCGTTTTCGGGTCAGCTTGCGACGTCTGACCGCTATCGTCGGCGTACTCTGCAAAGCCGATCGTGAATTTCACGCGACAGTAATGGTGGACGGTTCAGACGGATTGGGCGCGCCGTCGGGCCCTCGCTTCGCGCGGCCCGGGTCAGCCCAGTCCGAACAGGATGTCGCGAATCCGCTGTCGCAGCGTGTCCAGCGAGAACGGCTTGATCAGCACGTGCATGTCCGATTCCAGTTGGCCGCTGCCGACCGTGGAATGCTCGGCATAGCCGGTCATGAACAGGATCTTGAGACCGGGACGCGTGATGCGTGCCTGGTCGGCCATCTCGCGGCCGTTCATCGAACCGGGCAGTCCGACATCGCTGACCAGCAGGTCGATCGGTACATCGGATTGCAGGATGGCCAGGCCGGCATCGCCGTCGTCGGCCTGCAACACGGTGTAGCCGGTGTCGGCCAGGATTTCGCAGACCAGTTCGCGGATCGACGGCTCGTCTTCGACCACCAGGATCGTTTCGCTCTGTCGTACCGGCTGCGGTGGCCGGGCTGGCTGCACGGCCGGATTGTCGGCTGTGCCTGCCTGGTGGCTTGGCAGGTAGATGCAGAACGTGGAGCCGGCGCCGGGTTCGGAGTGGATGCGCACCTGGCCGCCAGACTGGCGGGCGAAGCCGTAAATCATCGACAGGCCGAGACCGGTGCCCTGGCCGATTGGCTTGGTGGTGAAAAAGGGATCGAAGGCGCGGGCGATCACGTCCGGCGTCATGCCGGTGCCGGTGTCGGTGACGCATAGCGAGACATACGGGCCCGGTTCGAGTTCGCAGGCGGCAGCACTGCGTTCGCCCAGCACGTGGTTGGCGGTCTCGATGGTCAGGTGGCCGCCCTCGGGCATCGCATCGCGTGCGTTGATGCACAGGTTGAGCAGGGCGTTTTCCAGTTGCGGCGGGTCGACCAGGGTCGACCACAGGTCGGGGGCGCGGACCACCTTCAGATGGACCGATGGGCCGATGGTGCGGCGGATCAGGTCCTCCATGCCGGCGACCAATCGGTTGATGTTGGTCGGGCGGGGGTCAAGCGTCTGTTGCCGTGAAAAGGCGAGCAGGCGCTGAGTCAGCGACGCGGCGCGGCGCAGCGCGGTCTCGCTGAGCTCCAGGTAGCGCGGTACCTCTTCGGGCTTGCCCTGGTCGAGCTTTGCGCGCGCCGCCTCCATCGCGCCCATGATGCCGCCGAGCAGGTTGTTGAAGTCGTGGGCGATACCCCCGGTGAGCTGGCCTACCGCCTCCATCTTCTGTGCCTGGCGCAGCGCAGCCTCGGCGCGCGCCAGTGATTCGGTGGCTTCCTTCTCGGCGGTGATGTCGCGCGCGCTGCAGTAGATCTTGTCATCCTCGGGGATGGCCACCCATGACAGCCAGCGGTAGCCCCCGGCGGCGTGGCGGTAGCGATTCTCGAAGCGCAGCGCCGGCTCGCCCAGTTCGATGGCCCGGGCGAACGCCACCCGGGTGCGGGCCAGGTCATCGGGATGCAGGAAGTCGAAGAACGAGGTGCGGACGATGGTCTCTTCCGGCCACCCGAGGATGGCCTGCCAGGCGGGGTTGGACAGCTCGAAGATGCCCTCCGCATTGAGCACGCCCATGATGTCGGTGCTCAACTGCCACGTACGCGCACGGCCGTGCATGCGATGCGCGATCTGGAGCTCGAGGTCGGCATTCAGCGCCCGCAGCCTGGCCTCGCTGGCGCGCAAGGCATTTTCGGCCCGGGTGCGTTCGGTGGCATCGGTTCCCTCGACGAAGATCCCGATGACTTCGCCCCGGCAGTCCTTGATCGGCTGGTAGACGAAATCGAGGTAGAACTGGCGGACTGGCGCATCGGGCGCCGGCTGCATGGCGAAAGGCGTCGCCGTGGCCGTGTACGGCATGCCGCTTTCGTAGACCACGTCCAGCAGGTCGACAAAGCCCTGTGCGGCGGCATCGGGCAGGGCATCGGCCACGGTCCGTCCCAGGATCTCGCGCTCGCCGACCAGGCGGATGTAGCCGGGGTTGGCCAATTCGAACACATGCTCGGGTCCGCGCAGCATGGCCATGAACGACGGGGCCTGCTCGAACAGTTCGGCCATGCTCTGGCGTTCTTCCATCGCCCGCATCGAAACCAGCACCTGTTCGGTGGTTTCGGTGCACACCACCAGCACGCCGCCGACACCGCCGGGCGCCGATCTGTCGTCGATCGGACCGTAGCTGTAGGTCCAGTAGGTGTCTTCGTCGCGACCATCGCGACGCATGACGAGGTGCTGGTTCTCGTGCCAGGTGGCATTGCCACCGGACATGACCTGCGCGATCTGCGGTCCGATCTCGTTCCATATTTCGGGCCACACCTGTTGCGCGGGCAGGCCGAGCGACGAGGGATGACGCTCGTCGGTAAGCGTCTGTCGGTAGGCATCGTTGTAGAACCAGATGCCGTCCTTGCCCCAGAACACGCACAACTGGTGGCGCGAGTTGAGAATCAGTCGAATGGCGGTGCGCAATGCCTGCGGCCAGCCATCCGGATTGCCCAGTGGATGCACGGTCCAGTCATGCGAGCGTATCAACGCCCCCATTTCGCCGCCGCCGGCGAGAAACGACACATCCACCATGAATCAGGCCCCCGTTCGCTTGGGCAACCGCAGCACCGGTCGCACCGCGTGGCCTGCAGGCTACCATTGCCGTCGGGTCGCGTGGGCGAATCACGAGGGTTCAGGCAAGACCGGCATGCCTCGCGCCGGAGCTGCTTGGAGCGAAAAGAACCCGGCGCCATGACTCGCGCCGGGCTTTCGGAATACCTGTGGCATTCACCCGTCAATCGTGCGATTTGGCGACCACGCTGCCGTCATCCGGATCCACCAGCAGGTCGACATCGTGGCCATGGGCGTTCTTGGCCTCGGCGCTCCAAAGGCCGTGCTTGTAGTCCACGTCGTGGACATTCTGGTAACCGGCGGCCGCCAGCTTGGCGCTGACTTCGTCCTGGTTGAGTTTCGACGGAGCGTCGTCGACATAGACCTTGCCGTTGACCGGGCCCACGCGCAGGTCGACCCACTGCTTGCCGCCGCCGCGGGCCTTGCTCTGCCACACGCCATCCTTGAACTTCAGGCCCTTGACCTCCTTGAAGCCGGCATTGGCGATCGCCGTCTTGATGCGCGCTTCGCTCAACGCGCCCTCGGGTCGACGCGAGGTCCAGTTGGAAACCGTGGTGGTGGTTCGCGTGGTGGTCGTCGCCGTATGCGTGGCGGGCGGCGTGTCCTGTGCAAAGGCAAGGCTGCAGACCGACAGGCCAATCAACAGGGGAAGCGTACGCTTGATCATCGGAAACTCCTTGCGACATGGAAGGCAGGGCCGTGCTGTTTGCACGGGCCCAGCCCCTGTGAGCCCGCGCCATGGCGGCGTGGGCCGGTGTGCCGTGGATGGAATCACCGTGTTTTGCACGATGGCGTGAACGCGCGCGTGATGCTTCGGTGAAAGAACGGCACCAGTGAGCCGCGCCGCTCGATGTGCAGGGCCATTTGCCGGCCTTGCCGGGAAAAATGAACGAAAGCGGTATCGTCACTCGCCGCGCGTGGCTGCGTTCGCGACATGGGTCAGCGCCGCGATGAAATTCTCCGCCTGCGGACTGCCGGCGT
Source organism: Rhodanobacter sp. FW021-MT20 (assembly GCF_041107475.1). Taxonomy (NCBI): domain Bacteria; kingdom Pseudomonadati; phylum Pseudomonadota; class Gammaproteobacteria; order Lysobacterales; family Rhodanobacteraceae; genus Rhodanobacter; species Rhodanobacter sp. FW021-MT20. Next base: position 49,486 of record NZ_JBGBPX010000013.1, read on the forward strand.
TGCGTAGGCGCACGGTGCCAAGCTCGATCTGGGCCGGCTTGCCGCGCAGTTGTCGATAGCGGACACCGGCGCGTTGCAGGTTGCGCACGGAGGAGGGCACCAGCGCCACGCCCATGCCGCTGGAGACCAGCCCGATCACGGTCTGCATCTGCCGCGCATGCTGGGTGATCTGCGGGGCGAAGCCGGAGGCGTGGCAGTGGCGGATGGTGAGGTCGTACAGGCCCGAGGCGATCTCGCGCGGCGGCACGATGAAGCTGGCTCGCGACAGCGTGCGCAGATCCAGCGGGCCGTCGCCTTTCGCTGCGGGGTGGGTCGACGGCGCGGCCAGCACCAGTTCCTCGCGCATGATGCCCTTGAACGCCAGGTCCGGTTCGTCGACCGGAGCCAGGGCGATGCCCAGGTCGAGCCGCGCCGCGCGCAGCTCGCGGATTTGCGCATCGGTGGTCAGTTCGTGCAGCTGCACTTCAACCATCGGGAACGCGGCGCGGAAGTTTTTCAGTGCCGGCGGCAGAATGCTGTAGTCCGCAATCGAGACGAAGCCGACCGAAAGCATGCCGATGTCGCCGCGATCGGTCTGCTGCGTCTTGACCCGGGCGTGCTCCATCCGCGCCAGCATGGCCTGTGCTTCCTCGTAGAACACCGTGCCCGCCGCGGTCAGCAACACGCCGCGGTTGCTGCGTTCGAGCAATTGCACGCCCAGCTCGTTTTCGAGGTTGCGGATCTGGATCGACAGCGGCGGCTGCGAAATGTGCAGGCGTTCGGCGGCGCGCGAGAAACCGCCTTCCTCGACGATGGCCACGAAGTAGCGTAGCTGCCTGAATTCCACTATTCGCGTTCCATATGGCTGGACTATCTGTATTGTATTGGACGCTATGGTGAGCGTCCAACCAGAATGGTTTCAGCCACCAGCCAATGTCCTCGGGGAAACCTTATGCCAGTCCATCGCTCCCGTACCAGCACCTCCGGCCGCAACATGGCCGGCGCCCGCGCGCTGTGGCGCGCCACCGGCATGAAGGATGGCGATTTCAAGAAGCCGATCATCGCGGTGGCCAACTCCTTTACCCAGTTCGTGCCCGGTCATGTGCACCTGAAGGACATGGGGCAACTGGTGATCGAGGAGATCGAGCGCGCCGGTGGCGTCGGCAAGGAGTTCAACACCATCGCGGTGGACGACGGCATTGCCATGGGCCACGACGGCATGCTCTACAGCCTGCCATCGCGCGACATCATCGCCGACAGCGTGGAGTACATGTGCAACGCGCATTGTGCCGACGCGCTGGTGTGCATTTCCAATTGCGACAAGATCACCCCCGGCATGCTCATGGCTGCGTTGCGCCTGAACATTCCGGTGGTGTTCGTGTCGGGTGGTCCGATGGAAGCGGGCAAGACCCGGCTGGCCGGCAAGGAGGTTGCGCTCGACCTGATCGACGCGATGGTGGCCGCCGCGGACGACAACGTGCCCGACGCCGAGGTGCAGGAAATCGAGCGCTCCGCCTGTCCCACCTGCGGCTCGTGCTCGGGCATGTTCACCGCCAACTCGATGAACTGCCTGACCGAGGCGCTGGGTTTGTCGCTGCCGGGCAATGGTTCGCTGGTGGCCACGCACGCGGATCGCGAACAGTTGTTCCGCCAGGCGGGCCGCACCGTGGTCGAACTGGCGCGACGCTTCTACGAAGAAGACGATGCGCGGGCACTGCCGCGCAACATCGCCAGCAAGGCCGCGTTCGAGAACGCCATCTCGCTGGATATCGCCATGGGTGGTTCGACCAATACCGTGCTGCACCTGTTGGCAGCCGCGCAGGAAGGCGAGATCGATTTCACCATGAGCGACATCGACCGCCTGTCGCGCAAGGTGCCCAACCTGTGCAAGGTGGCGCCATCGAGCAGTTATCACCTGGAGGACGTGCATCGCGCCGGTGGCGTGATGGCGATCCTGGGCGAGCTGGATCGTGCCGGCCTGTTGGATACCTCGGTGCCCGTGGTCCACAGCCCCTCGCTGGCCGAGGCGCTGGACCAGTGGGACGTGGCGCGCACGAAAGATCCCGCCGTGCACGAGTTCTACCGTGCCGGCCCGGCCGGCGTGCGCACCCAGGTCGCGTTTTCGCAGGGTTGCCGCTACGACACGCTGGATACCGATCGTGAGGCTGGCTGCATCCGCACGCGCGAGCACGCCTACAGCCAGGACGGTGGCCTGGCCGTGCTCTACGGCAACCTCGCCGAGCGCGGCTGCATCGTGAAGACCGCCGGCGTCGACAAGAGCATTCTCACCTTCAGCGGTCCGGCCGTGGTGCTCGAAAGCCAGGATGCCGCCGTGGCGGCCATCCTCAGCGGCATGGTCAAGCCCGGCGATGTCGTCCTCATCCGCTACGAAGGTCCGCGCGGTGGCCCCGGCATGCAGGAAATGCTGTACCCCACCAGCTATCTGAAATCCAAGGGCCTGGGCAAGGTCTGCGCGCTGATCACCGACGGCCGTTTCTCCGGTGGTACGGCTGGCCTGTCGATCGGCCACGTATCGCCCGAGGCGGCCGAAGGCGGCAATATCGGCCTGGTGCAGACCGGCGACACCATCGTCATCGACATCCCCAACCGCATCGTGCGTTTCGAGGTCAGCGACGAGGAACTGGAGCGCCGACGCAGTGCCCAGGCGGCCGCGGGCTGGAAGCCGAAATCACCGCGCAAGCGCAAGGTCAGCTCCGCGCTGAAGGCCTACGCCAAGCTGGTGACCAGTGCCGACAAGGGCGCGGTGCGCGACGTCAGCATGCTCGAGGACTAGCGCGGGGCACGCGGCCCCGTGCGCCTTGGTGGTTCAAGCCCCGCCAAGGCGTTCCAGGTAGGCGCAGAACATGTCCGCCATCGCTGCGGCGTAGTGCTCGATCTCCCTCGCCGTGCGCGGGCTTTCCGAAAACTGCTTTCCGACCGCGCTGAAGGTGCTCACGATCAGGTCACCGGCCAGCTTGCGGCTGGCCGGTGAAGCCTTGGGAAGGATCTCGGCCATGAAGGTTTGCATGGCGCGATGTCCCGATGCCCGGGCCTCGTGCGCCTCGGGTGCGTCGCGGTAGAGCGGTGCTGTGTCGTCCAGCGCCACGCGCATGCGGGCTTCCTCGCATTCGGAGCGGATGAAGGCGAGCACCAGCGCACGCAGACGCTGCAGTGGCGGCTTGTCGGTGTCTTCCAGGATCCCGCGCAGCAGGTCGGTGGTCTGTCGCCATTCGTCGCTTTGCAGACGGAACAGGATTGCCGCCTTGTTCGGAAAATACTGGTACAGCGTGCCGACGCTGACGCCGGCTTTCTCGGCCACGCGGGCCGTGGTGAAACGCTGCGCGCCTTCCTTGGCCAGAACCTGAGTGGCGGCTTCCAGGATGATCGCCACCGAGGCGGTCGAGCGCGCCTGCTGCGGCAGTTTCCGCTGTGAAATCATTGGTTTGCGTGGTTCGTTCATGGCGTGGGTACCAATGCGAATAGCGAAACTGACGAATCCATCGCATTCTAGTCCGGCGTTCCAAAACGTGCACTTTCAACCGGAGATCCGCCGTGAATACCTTGACCACCGATCCCCTTGCATCGCTGCTCGATCGCCTGTTTGTCCAGGCCGATGCGGCGTCCCCCGCGACCAGTCCGGCAGTGGCCGCGCTGTCGTCCGACGAGCGCGAGCGGCTGATGCGAAGCAAGACCGAATACCTCGACCTGTATGGTCGCCTGAAGGACCTGCCGCTTCCGGTGTCGCGTGCTACCGGCAGCCTGCTGTACATGCTGGCGCGCGGCTGCCGGGCGCGCAGCATCGTCGAGTTTGGCACCTCGTTCGGCATCTCCACCTTGCACTTGGCTGCGGCGCTGCGCGACAACGGCGGTGGTCGGCTGATCACCAGCGAGTTCGAGCCGTCCAAGGTGGCGCGTGCACGAGACAACCTGGCCGCTGGCGGCCTGGCCGACCTGGTGGAAATCCGTCAGGGCGATGCGCTTGAGACGCTGCGCGTCGATCTTCCCGAGCGTATCGATCTGGTGCTGCTCGATGGCGCCAAGGCGCTGTATCCGGAAGTGCTTGGCCTATTGGAAAGCCGTCTCGTAGCGGGTGCCTTCGTGCTGGCCGACAACGCCGACTACAGCCCCGAATACCTGGCCTACGTGCGTTCACCGGCCAATGGCTATCTGTCGCTGCCGTTCGACGAGGATGTCGAACTGTCCATGCGGCTGGCCTGAAATCCATGTGGAAGCTGACGGCTGGTTTCCACGGCTTTGCATGAGGGGACGCATGGGCGTCGATCTCATGCGCGAACCTGCGGAGATCGCGCATGCACGCATGCACTCATGAGACAGGCGCGGCAGCGCGCGCAAAGCAAGTCGCCGGGCGGTGGCTGTCGTTGCAGGGTTGCGCTGCACGCGAAGACGGTCTGCTGCCGGACATTCTTGCACTGGCGATGCGCATCGAACCCGATCGGCGCGCGGTGTGGGAGTGGCTGCACGAAACGCCCATCCATCCGTACGGCAATACCGCCGTACAGCTGATGCGGGCGGGGCAGGACCGCGTGGTGATGGCTTTCCTGCGGCGCGTGCTAAGCGATGGCGGCAACGCCGCGAGCATGCCGGCAAACCCGCGACCGGGGAGCGCCACCTATTGACGGTGCGCCTCGGAGCCTGGGCGGTGCAAACATCCGGGGCGGAAAGATGCGCCGCATGGTACGCCTTGCAGCCCGGATGATTTGTGCCGCTAGGCTCGCGGGCGTTCTTCACGATGCGGGAGACGTTCGGGGCGATGGAAGAAAACCACTTCCCGTGGTTTTCTTCCATCGCCAGTCCTGTACATGCCCGGACTGGCTCATGCGAACCAGCCACTCGTGTGACTGCTGACGACCGGCCATCGGACAACCGCTCCTGTGTTGCCTCAACTCGGGCCTCCATGCCCTCGCCATGGCCAGTGCTTTGAGTTTGAAAAGTTCACGAACTCTCAGCTTTCGCCCATGCCCTCGGACGGCTCCGCTGCACTGCCGGCGCGCACCTTGTCCTCGATCTGCTGGCCGATCTTCGCGTCCACGCTTTTCCAGTATTCGAAGGCGCGTTCCAGCACCGGGCTGCGCACGCCACCGAGCAAACTGCCGGCGACCTGGTCGACGAACTGGGCGCGCTGGGCATCGTTCCATATCTCGCGCACCAACGTGCCGGCCTGACCGAAGTCGTCGTCTTCCGCATGCAGCGTGTAGGCGCTGCGCACCATCTCGCCATCGGTTTCCCAGCCATCGGCGACCGGGCCGGTGTCATCGGACCAGGGGCGCCCGCCACTGTTGGGCGCGTATACCGGCGCACTGCCGCTGTGGTGATACGCCATCTGGCCGTCGAACAGGTAGCTGTTCACCGACACCTTGGGCTGGTTCACCGGCAACTGGTGGAAGTTGGCGCCGATGCGATGGCGCTGCGCGTCAGCATAGGCGAATGCACGACCCAGCAGCATCTTGTCAGGCGACAGGCCGATGCCAGGCACGGTGTTGCCCGGCGAGAACGCGGCCTGCTCGATCTGCGCGAAGAAGTTCTCCGGGTTGCGGTTCAAGGTCATCGTGCCGACCTTGATCAGCGGGTAATCCTTGTGCGACCAGGTCTTGGTCAGGTCGAACGGATTGAAGCGATAGTCCTTCGCCTCGGCGTACGGCATCACCTGTACCGACAAATCCCACACGGGGTAATCGCCACGCTTGATCGCGTTGAACAGGTCGGCGCGATGGAAGTCGGCATTCTCACCGGCCATCGCGGCGGCTTCGGCGTTGTTGAAGAAGGCCATGCCCTGGCGGGTGTGGAAGTGGTACTTCACCCAGAACTTCTCGCCGGCGGCGTTGATCCACATGTAGGTATGCGAGCCGTAGCCGTTCATGTGACGCCAGGTGCGCGGCAGGCCACGTTCGCCCATCACGTAGGTAACCTGGTGCGCGGTTTCCGGGTTGCTTGTCCAGAAGTCCCATTGCATGTGGTTGTCGCGCAGGCCCGAATCCGGCAGCCGCTTCTGGCTGCGGATGAAATGCGGGAACTTGATCGGATCGCGCAGGAAGAACACCGGCGTGTTGTTGCCGACCAGGTCGTAGTTGCCCTCGTCGGTATAGAACTTCAGCGAGAAGCCGCGCACATCGCGCCAGGTGTCCGGGCTGCCCATCTCGCCGGCGACGGTGGAGAAGCGCGCCAGCATGTCGGTGCTCACACCTTGCTGGAACAGTGCGGCCTTGGTGTAACGGGAAACATCCTCGGTGACCTTCAGCACGCCGAATGCGCCGGCGCCCTTGGCGTGCGGCTGGCGCTCGGGCACCTTCTCGCGGTTGAAGTGCGCCAATTGCTCCAGCAGATGTGTGTCGTGCAGCAGGATCGGGCCATTGGCGCCGACGGTCAGCGAATTGCGGTCACTGACGGCGGGGGCGCCGGCACCGGTGGTGGATGCGCCTGCAGGCTTGCTCGTGGAATCGGACATGGCGTAGTTCCTTTTGGCGAATGGGGAGGGGAGTGGCTTTGTTCATCGAGTGTGCCTGCGACGGCACAGGCAGGCCATTCGGTTTTTTCAATCGACGCGATAGGCGTTTTCTTGGATGGAACAGTCGGTGTTGCAGGACGATCTGACGAGCACCCATGGCGCGAAGCGCTCCGTCACCTGAGTCCCGAGTCATACCAACATGCGCGTTAAAATGACGACTTCGCCATTGCCAGGTACACGCCAGCATGTATTCGAAGATCAGTCGCTGCCTGTTGGCCGCCGTGTTGTGCGTATCCATCGCCGTGCCCTCGATGGCCGGCGAGGCGACGCCGACAAGTGCTCCGACGATCGGCCAGCAGCGCGAGGCGGTGCTGTTCTGGACCCAGGCGCAGCGCGAATCCCGCTTTCGGCAGATGAATGCGCGCTTCCCCAGCGACCGCGTTGCGCATGGCGCGCAGGTTCACGCACTGCCGCAAGGCAAGCCGCTGTCACTGGGCGTGAAGGGCGATTCGGCGTGGCTGGCTAATTACATGGCCAAGTACCACGTGGCCGGCGTGATGGTGCTGCAGCATGGCCGCGTGCGCCTGCAACGCTACGCGCTGGGGTTCGGGCCGACGCAGCGCTGGACCTCGTTCTCGGTGGCCAAGTCGGTCACGTCCACCTTGCTCGGCATCGCCTTGCAGCAGGGTTACATCCACAGCATGCAGGACACATTGGGCACCTATATCCCGGAACTGCGCGGTACCGCCTACGCCGATGTCACCGTGCAACAGTTGCTGACCATGACCTCGGGCGTGCGCTGGAACGAGGATTACGCTGATGCCAAGTCCGACGTGGCGCAGATGTACATGGGCGCCTGCGCCGATGGCCGCGCACACGTGCTGTCGTACCTGATGAAGATGCCGCGGCAATGGCCGGCCGGTACGCACTGGAACTACAACACCGCCGAAACCGATCTGCTCGGCATCCTGGTGCAGCGTGCCACGCATCGTTCGCTGGGGGCTTACCTTTCGCAAACGGTGTGGAAGCCCTACGGCATGGCTTCCGATGCGTTCTGGATCAAGGACGAATGCGATGGCAGCGATACCGGCGGCAGCGGGCTGTCGGCCACGCTGGGTGATTACGCGCGACTGGGGCAATTCATGCTCGGCGGCGGGCGCATCGACGGCAAGCAAGTGGTGGCCAGCGCGTGGCTGCACGGCGCCATTCGCCATCAGGAAAACGTCGATTCGCCGGATCGCGGTTACGGCTACCTGTGGTGGACCGACAAGGACGGCAGCTATGCCGCCATCGGCATCTTCGGCCAGATGGTCTACGTCGATCCGGCACGCGATTTGGTGATCGCCCAGGTCGCGGCATGGCCGCATGCCACCTCCGATGCGCTGGTTGCCGCACGGCACGACTTCGTGGCTACCGTCAAGCGTGCAGTGGATGCGCAACCGGTACGGTCGGCGCATTGAGGGCTACTCGAAGTCTTTCCGTAACATCCGGATTCCTTGCGGGAGCGCACCTTGTGCGCGAAGGATTTTTGGTTGGGTGACGCGCGCAGGTTTTCGAGGTGCTCCGTGGCGCGTGGGCGCCAGGCGTCAGGCTTGCTGCCGCAGCGCTTCCACCAACAATGAGAACGCTGGCGAAGGTTGCCGCCGACTCGGGTAGTAGAGGTGGTAGCCGGGGAAGGGTGGGCACCAGTCGGCGAGTACGCGCTGCAGTTTGCCGCTGGCGAGGTCGGCCTTGACGATGCCCTCGGGCACGCAAGCCAGACCGAAGCCGTCGCGTGCGGCGGCAAGGATGTGACGGGTGTTGTTGAAGGTCAGCCGGCCTTCAACCCGCACGTTCAGCGGGTGGCCGTGCTTTTCGAACTCCCACGCGTACAGGCCGCCACGGGTGAGGAAACGCAGGTTGATGCAGTCATGACGGGTGAGGTCGCGCGGCGTTTTCGGCTTGGGGTGTGACGCCAGATAATCCGGTGAGCCGACCACGGCCATGCGCATCGGCGGCCCGATGGGTGCGGCGATCATGTCGTTGGCCACCTGTTCGCCGAGGCGGATGCCGGCGTCGAAACGATCGGCCACGATATCGGTGAGGCTGGAATCGCTGATCACTTCGACGCGGATGTCCGGGTAATCCGGCAGCAGTTTCTGCAGCACTGGCCACAGGATGGCGCTGGCGGCGTGTTCGCCGGTGGTGATGCGAATGGTGCCGCTGGGCTTGTCGCGTAGTTCGCTCAGATGGGCGAGGGCTGCATCGATGTCCTCGAAGTTGGGCGTCAGCTCCCGGAACAGCCGCTCGCCCGCTTCGGTCGGCGCGACATTGCGCGTGGTCCGAGTGAGCAGGCGCAGGCCGAGCCGGGCTTCAAGCCCGCGAATGGTATGGCTGAGCGCCGACTGGGACACACCGAGTTGCGCCGCGGCGCGGGTGAAACTGCGTTCGCGCGCCACGGCGAGAAAGGCCAGCAGGTCGTTGTAGTTCTCGCGTGGCATGCGTTGCGTCTCGTGTGACCTGATTGGCATCAATTCCCTGCACGAATTTCCGTTCGCGCCGAGCGTGGCCCTTCGACTTCAGCGCTTCGCGCCTACGCTCAGGGTGAACGGAGTAGGGTGACCGCGGGCCGGTGCCGGCCAAGAGCATTGATGAGTTCAGATCATAAGAGCATTCGGATTATCCCGTCTAATAAAGCGGGAGCCGGCGGCGCACACTGTGGGCAGTCCGATTCCTGGTCCTGCCGCAAGGCAGTTCATGGTCATCAGCTCCCGGAGAAAAGCATGCAAACACGCAAACTCGGCAACAGCGGACTCGAAGTCTCGGCCCTCGGCTTCGGCTGCATGGGGCTGAACCACGCCTATGGCACGCCCCTGCCGAAGCAGGAGGCGATTGCCTTGCTGCGGCAGGCGGTCGAGGCCGGCGTGACGTTCTTCGATACGGCCGAGGTCTATGGGCCGTTCACGAATGAGGAACTGGTTGGCGAGGCGCTGGCGCCGCTGCGCGATCGCGTGGTGATTGCCACCAAGTTCGGCTTCAAGGTCGGCATGTCTTCCGCGGGGATGGACAGCCGTCCCGAGCACATCCGCGACGTGGCGGAAGCCTCGCTCAAGCGACTGAAAACCGATCGCATCGATCTCTTCTATCAGCACCGCGTCGATCCGAACGTGCCGATGGAAGACGTCGCCGGTACGGTCAGGGACCTGATCGCCGAAGGCAAGGTGAAGCACTTCGGTTTGTCCGAAGCCGGCGCGGCGTCGATCCGTCGCGCGCACGCGGTGCAACCAGTCACCGCGCTGCAGAGCGAATACTCCATGTGGTGGCGCGAGCCGGAGAATGCGGTGCTGCCGGTTTGCGAAGAACTGGGCATCGGCTTCGTGCCGTTCAGCCCGCTCGGCAGGGGATTCCTGACCGGCAAGATGGATGCGTCCACCCCGCTTGCCAAGGATGATTTTCGCAGCAACATACCCCGCTTTTCGGCGCAGGCACGCCAGGCCAACCAGGCGCTGGTCGACCTGCTGGGTCGCATCGGCGCCGGCAAAAACGCCACGCCGGCGCAGATCGCCCTGGCCTGGCTGCTGGCGCAGAAGCCGTGGATCGTGCCGATTCCCGGTACGACCAAGCTGCATCGGCTGCAGGAAAACATCGGTGCGGCAGACCTCTCGCTCGATGCCGACGAACTGCGTCATATCGAAGACGCGCTGGCCGGCATCACGGTGCAGGGTGACCGCTATCCGGCGCATCTTGCAGCCAATGTGGACAAGTGATGCCGCGCATGCAGGTGGCATCATCGGTGGCCATTCCCATTCCCGCGGTGTGCATGGCGCCATGCCCACCGTGACGTTGACCCATATCGCGGTCCCCGCGCAAAGTGCCTGAATGGGTGGAGGCGGCGACCGATGAGGCATATCGTGTCGCCCCGGCACCCTGATTTCCCCCCCACCCATCCCCGAGGAGCATTGCATGACCACCAAAGCCTATGGCGCACACGCCGCCGACAAGCCGCTGCAAGCCATCGACATCGAGCGCCGCGCACCCGGTCCGCAGGATGTGCAGATCGACATCGCATACTGCGGTGTCTGTCATTCCGACCTGCACACCGTGCGTTCCGAGTGGGCCGGCACGCTGTATCCGTGCGTACCCGGCCACGAGATCGTGGGCCATGTCAGCGCCGTGGGCAGCGACGTGACCGGCTTCAAGGTCGGCGACACCGTGGGTGTCGGCTGCATGGTCGGCAGCTGCCAGCACTGCGCGTCCTGCGAGGAAGGCCTGGAGCAATACTGCGAAAACGGCATGGTCGGCACCTACAACGGCCGCACCAAGGACGCGCCCGGACACACGCTGGGCGGCTATTCCCAGCGCATCGTGGTCGACCGGAAATTCGTGCTGAAGATCCACCACCCGGAAGATCAGCTCGCCGCCGTCGCGCCGCTGTTGTGCGCGGGCATCACCACGTATTCGCCGCTGCGTCGCTGGAATGTTGGTCCGGGCAAGAAAGTGGGCGTGGTCGGCATCGGCGGACTCGGCCACATGGGCGTGAAGCTTGCGCACGCGATGGGCGCGCATGTGGTCGCCTTCACTACCTCGGAGAACAAGCGTCAGGCGGCGCTGGATCTTGGCGCGGACGAGGTGGTGGTGTCGCGCAATGCCGTCGAGATGAAGGCGCACGCAAGCAGCTTCGATCTCATCCTCAACACCGTGGCCGCCAGCCACTCGCTGGATGCATATACCGCACTGCTCAAACGCGATGGCACGCTGGTACTGGTGGGCGTGCCGGAGCATCCGCATCCGACGCCGAACATCGGCAACTTGATCTTCAGGCGCCGCGCCATCGCCGGTTCGATGATCGGCGGCATCGCCGAAACCCAGGAAATGCTGGATTTCTGTGCGGAGAAGGGCATCGTCTCGGATATCGAGATGATCCCGGTACAGAAGATCAACGACGCGTACGAACGCATGCTCAAGGGCGACGTGAAATACCGCTTCGTCATCGACAGCAGCACGCTGGCTGGCTGAGTCTCGCCTGCGTCCCATGTGGAGCCCGCTCGCGGGCGATGCTCTTGCTCTGACGCCCGTTGAAGGCAAAGAGCATCGCCCGCGAGCGGGCTCCTACTGGTGTTGGGTTACGGCATCGCTGAAACTTCGGGCCTTCCATGTGGCGGGCTCGCGGGTTATCGCTCCGAGCATCCCGGCTCGATCAGTCGAGCGGCCAGGGCACCGAGCCTGCAAGGCGTTCCGCCTCGGAAGTCTCGACAGGGTCCGGCTCGACCGCGTGCTTTCGCTCAATGCGGTCATCGCCGCTGCGCCACCACGGCGTTGCCGGTCGCCGTTCCGCCGGCTCCACCGCTTGGCCGAGATGGGGCAGCAGCAAATGCGCGTATCGCGGATCAGCTTGCGACAGCAGGGTTTCCACCGGCTCGTCCCAGGCGTGCGTGGACAGCGCGAACGTGCCCCAGTGCACTGGCATCAGCACGCCACCGCCGAGCATCGCGTGCGCCTTCAACGCATTTTCCGGACCCAGGTGGATGTCGCCCCACGAGGGATGGAACGCGCCAACCTCCAGCATCACCAGGTCGAACGGACCCAGCCGATCGCGGATGGCTTCGTATTCGTTGGTAAGGCCGGTGTCACCGCTGAAGAACACGCTGTGGCGTTCACCCTGCATCACCAGTGACGACCACAGTGTCTGGTTGCGATCCTTCAGGCCGCGTCCGGAGAAGTGCTGCGACGGCGCGGCGGTGATGTCCAGGCCGGTGCCCGGCACGCGGTGGGTCTGCCACCAGGTCAATTCGGTGATGCGCGTCGGGGCAATGCCCCAGGCTTCCAGATGGGCACCCACGCCGAGCGAGGTGATGAAGGGAACCTCCGATTTCGCCAGCGCGCGGATGGTCGGATAGTCCAGGTGATCGTAGTGGTCATGCGAAATCACCACCGCATCGATGTGCGGCAGGTCGCGCAGGTTCACCGGTACCGGCTGGAAGCGCTTCGGGCCGAGCAGGGTGAATGGCGAGGCGCGCTGGCCCCACACCGGGTCGGTCAGCACGCGCCAGCCATCGATCTCCAGCAATACGGTGGAATGGCCCAGCCAGGTCGCGCGCAATCCGCTGGTCGGCCGTTTCAGCCATGTCGCCCGGGGATCATCGGCAGGCAGTGGCGCTGGCGGGGTACGATCCGCGCCGCCAAAGACAAAGTCACGGATGGTCGGCCGCGGCGCGGACGCATCGCGCAAACCGGGCAACACCGGATGGATATTGCGCAGCCGTTCGCCATCCCACAGTGGCAGATCGTGCAGACGTTCGAGACGTTCACCCTGGGCGGGTTTGCCGAAAGATCGCATGGCGTGATTCCTGTGGCGAGTGCAGCACATCCGAGGAATGCGTACGGCGCAGGCACAAATCAAGGGCCAGGGATTACCCGCGCCAGTTCGCGTGCCCTTCCCAGAACGCCACCGCACGCCGATACGCCTCGCGGTCCAGCGGCACGCCCGAGCCGCCTTCGGCCACGCCCAGCGCATTGCGCAGCATGGTGATCGGCACCATCGGGATTTCCTCCGGCTCCATCGTGTACAGGCAGCCGACCACGCCCCAGTCGGCATCGATCGGCGCGCCTTCCTTCGCCAGTTGCTCGCGGCTGTAGAGAATCGGCAACAGATAGTTGGCCACCGGCGGATCGATACCCTCGAACCAGCGCACCAGCACCGGCAGCTCCTCGCGACTGCGTGCCTCGTACGCCGAGCGCAGCAGGTGGCGGTTGGTCTCGGTGATCGGCGTGGCGGTGCAGCGCGTACTGGTCCAGTTGCGGTGCACATGCAACTTGCAGAATGGGGCGTAGCCATCCAACACTTTTACGGGCGCTTCGTCGTTGAGGTGCCGCTCGAATTCCTCGGCGCTGCAGTCCTGGATGGCGCTGCGGCGCCGGTCGCGCGGGAACAGGCGGGTGCGGGCGAAAGGGGTGAGGATGATGGACATGGCGTCTTGAATTGATCGGCAGGGTTCGGGAGCGGTGCTGCTCAAGCGTGTTCGAGGCGTGTGAAGCGTACGTTCAATCGCTCACGTGGTTTCAATACCAAGGTCACTTCGGGGGCTGGCAATGCCGCGCGGTGGTCGAGGGAAAATGCGTGGTGGCGGATCAGCCGTGCCGCGATCAGCGCCATTTCCACCGTGGCGAACTGCTGCCCCAGGCAGAAGTGCGGGCCGATGCCGAACGGCATGAAGGCGCTGCGCGGCAAGGCTGGCGCGCCCGGCAGGAAGCGCTCGGGACGGAACGCGCCGGGTTCCGGAAACCAGCGCTCGTCGTGATGCAGGTTCCATATGGGAATGATGACCAGCGCGCCCTTGCCGATCGTCTGGCCATCCAGTTCCACGTCGCGCAAGGCGCGCCGTGAGAACGTCGCCACCGATGGCGGGTACAGGCGCATGGCTTCCTTGATCGTGGCGTTGAGCAGCTTCGCCTCCGCGATCTCCTTCACTGCCAGGACATGATCTTCCGGCAGACTGCGCACTTCATCGCGCACTCGCGTAGCGATGTCCGGGTGCATGGCCATCAGTCCGATCCACCAGGTCAGCGCCGTCGCCGAGGTATCGTGCCCCGCGCCGAACAGGCCGACGCAGTTGTCGAGGATTTCCGTTTCGCTCAATGCCTTCTGGGGCGCCTCGGCCTGCTCGTCGCGGGCGGCCAGCATCAGGCCGAGGATGTCCTCTGTCGTGCTGGCGTCGTTCGCCGCATCGCGCCTGCGCGCCTCGATCCGTGCACGGATCAGCTTGTGGATCACGGCAAGGTTGCGCAGCTTTTCCGCACGGCCGGGGGAGGGTAGCCATGCGACCGGCCGCAACGGCCAGAAGAATTCCCGCATCAATTGCCGCGACAACGCGCGGATGGCCGTGGACACGGCGGCAGCTTCCGCTGGCTGGTACCGGTAGGAGAACAGCGCCCGCAGGATCACGTCCATGGTGATGCGGGTGGTCAGCCCATCCACGTCGACGACAGTACTGGCACCCACTTCGGCCGGCAGCTCGCGACTGGCGCATTCATCCGCTGCCGCGGCCATCAACGTCGCGCAGGCCACGATGCGTTTCGGCGCGAAGGCGGGCGCAAGCATCCGACGCTGGCGCTCCCACAGGGCGCCTTCCGTCGTGATCACGTTGGCGCCATGCACCGATTGCATGATCTCCAGTACGCGCTCGTCCTTCGCGAAGTCGTCGTGGTGGTTCACCAGCACTTGCCGTGCCGCTTCCGGCCTGAACAGGTAGTAGACGTCGGTGGAGAGCACCTTCAGCCTCGCGATGTCGCCATGCTGCGCGTGCAGTCGCGCGGGAAAGCCGAGCGGGTCGCGGCGGATGGCATGCAACAGCGGCAGTCCGAAGGGCCATGGCCGGACGGGCGCTTGTCTCGGCGTCATCGGGTTTTCTCCTTGGGCTTTTTACCCGTGACTGCAGCTTTGTGTGTCCTGGTGGGCCGGCCGGCTGCCGCACCCTTCATCAGCAGGTCGAACGATTGCAGGAATTCCTTGGCGAGGTCTGCTGTGGGATGGACGAGCCAGTGAGTGACCGCGCCGTACAGCAGGTAATGCAGCGACCAGGCCAGTTTCTCGGCCGGAAGGGTTGTGGCGACTTCACCGCTTTGCTGCCCGGCGCGGAACATCGTGGTCATGATGTCCCACGTCAGTTTGCTGCCGGGTTCCCTGCGTACGTCGCTGACGGCGTACTCCGCGACACTGTTCAGGTAGCGCAGGTAATGCGGCAGGTATGCCCGCTTCGCGGCGTGCCATGCGGCGGATTCGCGCAACAGGAAACGCATCCGCGACATGAAGCTGCGGTGTGTGCTGAGCCGGTCCGCGAGCGCGGCCATGCCGTCGGCGATTTCATCCTTGAGCCGATGTGCGACCAGCGCCTCTTTCACCGGGAAGTAGCTGTACAGCGTGGCCTTTGCCACGTCGGCCTCGGCTGCGATCTGCTCCATGGTGACGGCCTCGTAGCCGGACATCTCGAACAGTTCGAAGGCGACCGTCGCCATGTGGGATGCCATGCGCTGCCGCTTTCGCTGCCTGCGCCCTGATGGCTCCGATGCCGGTTTCGAGTCTGTCATCGCATTCGCCATATGTAGACTATGGATAAAAACATACGACGTATGGTTATTATCGTCAAGCGACAGGCGTCGGCTGATGGCGGTTACTAGCCCGCATCTTGATGTGCATCCGGAGAATGGCGGCCATTTATCCCGGCCGGCCCCGGGGCAGCAGCGGCTTCAGCCGCGATGCTTTTGCTGTGGCGTTCGAAAGATCGAAGGCATCGCGGCTGAAGCCGCTCCTACTGGGAAAAGGTTGTGAGCAGGCCCTCAGGCCACGAACTGCAGCCTTGCCAGCTCCGCATACAACCCACCTTCGGCCAGCAGGCTTTCGTGCGTGCCTTGCGCCACGATGCGGCCACCATCAAGTACCACGATGCGGTCGGCGCGTTGCACGGTGGCGAGGCGGTGGGCGATGACGAGGGTGGTGCGGCCTTTCTCCAACCGTTCCAGGGCTTGCTGGATGGCCGCTTCGGATTGCGCGTCGAGGGCCGAGGTGGCTTCGTCGAGCAGCAGCAGCGGGGCGTCGCGCAGGATGGCGCGGGCGATGGCGATGCGCTGGCGTTGTCCGCCGGAGAGGCGTACGCCGCGTTCGCCCATTTCGGACTGGTAGCCGTCTTCCAGCGCGCTGAGGAAATCATGGGCTTCGGCGGCGCGGGCGGCTTCGTGCACTTCCTCGTCGCTGGCGCCGTCGCGACCGAAGCGGATGTTGTCGGCGGCGCTGCCGCTGAAGATCACGGTTTCCTGCGGGACCAGCGCGATGGCGCTGCGCAGGTCGTTGAGAGTCACGGCGCGCAGGTCGATGCCGTCGACACTGATGCTGCCGCTTTGCGGATCGTAGAAGCGCAGCAGCAGCGAGAACACGGTGCTTTTGCCGGCGCCGGAGGGTCCAACCAGTGCAACGGTTTCGCCGGGGCGCACGTCCAGGGTGAAGTCGTGCAGGGCGGCGGTGTCGGGTCGGGTGGGGTAGTGGAAGCTCACGTGATCGAAATGCAGGGCGCCGCTGAGCGGGCGCGGTAGCGCCAGCGGCTGCGCCGGCTCGACGATGTCCGGGCGCTCATCCAGCAGTTCGCTCAGGCGTTCCATTGCGCCGGCGGCGCGCAACACGTCGCCCCACACTTCGGACAAGCCGGCCACCGAACCGGCGGCGAACACGGCGTACAGCACGAACTGGCCCAGCACGCCCGGGTCCAGCGTGCCGGCCAGCACGTGGCGGGCGCCGGCCCAGAGCACCAGGGTGATGGCGCCGAACACCAGCACGATCACTGCCATGGTCAGCAGCGCACGCATGCCGATGCGCCGACGCGCGGTGGCCAGCGCGCGCAGGATGGCGTTGCTGTAACGGGTGCTCTCGATGTTTTCGCGGGCGTAGGCCTTCACCGCGGTGGCGGCGTTGAGGGTTTCGTTGGCGATGGCCGCCGCGTCCGCGAGGCGATCCTGGCTGGCACGCGAAAGCTTCTGCACGCGGCGGCCGAAGACCAGGATCGGCAGCATCACCGCGGGAATCACCAGCGCGGTAAGCCCAGCCAGCGACGGTGCGGTCCACACCATCATGGCGCTGGCACCAAGCAGCATCACCGCGCTGCGCAGCGCGACCGACACGCCCGAACCGATCAGCGCCTGCACCACTTCGGTGTCGGCGCTGAGGCGCGACAGCAGTTCGCCGACGCGGCTGCGCTCGAAGAAGCCCACGTCGAGGCGGATCACCTGCGCATACAGCGTCTGCCGCAGCGAGGCCAGTGCGCGTTCGCTGAGCAGGGTGATGCAGAAATAGCGGGCGGCAGTGGCCAGCGCGAGCACGACCGCCACGCCGAACAAGGCGATGAAGGTCTCGTTGATCACCGCCTGGCTGGAATGCCCGAAGCCCTTGTCGATGATGTAGCGAAAGGCCAGCGGCAGCACCAGCGAGGCGCCCGACGAGAGACACAGGAAAAGCAGCCAGCCGAATGCCAGTGTCTTGTGCGGCTTCAGGAACGGCCACATGCCGCGGAGGGCGCCGATGCGGCGTTTCGGTCGTTCAGCGGCGGGCTTGGTCGTCATGGGTAACCGTTTCGGGCGAATCCGGAATCAAGCTACATGGGGCTGTCGCGTGCCGATTCAATCATTCACGGCGAGCGCTTCGCGCGGGGTCCCGGCCGCGGGCAAGCCTGCGCTGGCAGGTTGGTGGCGCATCAACCGCGAGCGCAGGCGCAGGAAGGGCCGTTCCACGGTGTAGTAGAGCAGGGCGCCGGTGGCGAAGATGGCGATCGCATAGGCGGCAAAAGCCGCCAGGCCATGGATGCCGGGGTGCGCAGCCAGCAGGGTTTCGACCCGGTGCATGGCCAGCTTGTGGCTGAGGTAGAGGCTGTAGGAGATCGCGGCGATCCAGCCTGCACCGGGCACGCGCCAGCGTCCGAGCCAACCGTGCGGGCTGGCGGCAGCAGTGACAAGCAGCGCCAGTCCAAAGGACAGCAACGGATAACCGAACACATCCGCCGCAAACGACGCGCGGTGCCGGAACAGCCAGATGGCCGCGCCCGTTACGACGAGGCCGGCCAGTGCGACGAGGTTGGCTTTCGCCTGCCAGGCTTTCCAGCCTGACGGGTGGTAAAT
Organism: Rhodanobacter sp. FW021-MT20; assembly: GCF_041107475.1. Classification (NCBI taxonomy): domain Bacteria; kingdom Pseudomonadati; phylum Pseudomonadota; class Gammaproteobacteria; order Lysobacterales; family Rhodanobacteraceae; genus Rhodanobacter; species Rhodanobacter sp. FW021-MT20. The sequence continues at coordinate 67,562 of NZ_JBGBPX010000013.1, forward strand.
CTGCAGGGTGGCCAGCACCACGCCAGCCAGCAGGCCATCCAGTCGCGACCACGTCGGAAAATAGACGCTCTTGATGAAATCCATGTCGTGCAGTGAGACGTAGCCGCGAATCAGCATGCCGGCCGCCACGATGCCCACGCCGACGGCAATGGTCACCCGAAGCGACGGCCGCCGCGTCAGCAGCCACGCCAACCACGGGAAGACCAGGTAGAAATGCTCTTCGACGCACAGCGACCAGGCATGCGAAAACGCCTGGTTGCGCGGGTAATCGATCAGCAGGTTCACGGTGAAGGTGAGGAATTGCCAGACCGGCTGCATGCCCGGCGCTTCGCGCCACGACGGCAACCACGTGTATATCGCCAGCACCACCAGAAACACCGGCAGGATGCGGAAGGCCCGACGCAGGTAGAAGCGCCCGAAACGCAGCGGTTCGCCCCGGCTCAATGGTTCCAGCAACTGGAAACCGATCAGGTAGCCGCTGAGCACGAAGAACAGGTCCACGCCCATCCAGCCATAGTCGGCGACAGGCTGGAAAGGCCCACCCAGCCCGCCGACGATCCACGAATGGAACAGCATCACCCACACGATGGCGATGGCGCGCAGCAGGTCGAGCCCTGGCAGACGTTTCATGGATTCCCCGGATGGCGGCGCCGGGACGCGTGTCCGGGCTGCGGAGAGCCTGCAACGGAAAGCTTTGCTGCGCGTGGCGGATTTCTGGCGATTCGATGGCAAGGCTGGGCTTGGATGTTTCTGTAAGGATTGCTCGGGAGGGTTTCGAAAAACCTCGCAAGTTACGTCATTCCGGCGAAGGCCGGAATGACGAGCAATCGAGGCTCACTCCAATACGCGCACTTCGCTGCGTCCGCGGCTGAGGTCGGTGATGCGCTGACGCACCTCGTCCACGCGGTCCTGCGGCAACTGGAAGTGCAGCGAAACGCCGTCGGCCTCGAAATGTTCCTGCTCGATGTCGGCGCCCAGTTCCTTCAGGCGGGCCCGGAACAAGGCGTGTTCGGCAAAGTCGCAACGGGTGGCCAAGTGGGTCATCGCAATCAGCGGAACGCGCTCGGCCAGTCGCAGGCATTCGGCTGCGGTGCCGCCATAAGCGCGGGCCAGACCGCCGGCACCCAACTTGATGCCGCCATACCAGCGCGTCACCACCACCATCACATGGTCCATGCCCTGGCCTTCGATGGCCTGCAGGATCGGCCGACCCGCGGTGCCGCCGGGTTCGCCATCGTCGTTGAAGCGGTAGTCCTGGCCGATGCGCCAGGCCCAGCAGTTGTGCGTGGCGGCGGGGTCGGCGATCTCGCGCAGAAAGGCCAGCGCCTGCTCGGGGCTCTCTACCGGCGCGGCCTGGGCCAGGAAGCGGCTTTTGCGGATGTCCTGGGCGTGCTGGCTTGCCTGCGCCAACGTGTGCAACGGCTCATTCATGTGAAAGACAGGGGGCGTGGCATGGCGGGGCGCAGACGGCAGGAAGCATGGGACGAGGGTAAGCGATTGCCCGGCCGGATGCAGGTACGGATGAGCGAATCGGATGGTCTTCGGGGTCGGCCTTCACGCAGCGCTTTCGCTCCGCCCGATATGAATGGGGGACGGGGCTGAATCCAGAGGCTGTCCGTGTTCCGGCAGATCCCCCCGCCGCTACCGGGTAGTGACGGCTTGCCGGACTTTCACGAGGAATGCTGCTGTTGAAGATCGGCCATCGGCTCGCCATGCTCAATTTCCACCGCCTGCGGGCCGTGTTCCGTCTGCGCTCCATGCGCAATCGGCGCCTGGAGCCCGAGTCGGCGCTTCGCGCTGAACTGTTCAGTGCCGACCAGATGGACCAGCACGGCGCAGCGCTGGCCGAGCGGCACCGGATCAGCCCGCTGACGCGGTCCAATGCGCTGTTGACGCGCTTGGCCAGCAATCGCAGCGTACTGGCGCATGCGGGTGATCGCCTTACCAAGGCCATGCGCGATGGCCGTCGCATCACGCCGGCGGCGGAGTGGCTGCTCGACAACTACTACCTGATCGAGGAACAGATCCGCACCGCGCAGCGGCATCTGCCCAAGGGCTACAACCGCGAGCTGCCGGTGTTGCTGAGTGGCCCGTGTGCGCACATGCCGCGGGTGTACGAGATTGCCCAGGAAACCATCGCGCATGGTGACGGCCGCGTGGACGGCGAAAGCCTGCGCCGCTTTGTGGCTTCATACCAGACGGTGGCACCGCTGACCCTGGGCGAACTGTGGGCGATTCCGATCATGCTGCGGCTGGCGCTGATCGAAAACCTGCGCCGCGTGGCCGCGCGCGTGATGACCGACTGGGGCGACCGCCGGCTGGCCGCCCGCTGGGCGACCCGGATGACCGAGATCGCCGAGCGCGACCCCAAGAGCGTGGTGCTGGCGGTGGCCGACATGGCGCGTTCGAATCCGCCGATGGTCGGTTCGTTCGTGGCCGAATTGGCGCGTCGGTTGCAGGGGCAGGGCCCGGCACTGGCATTGCCGTTGACCTGGGTCGAACAGCGGCTCTCCGAATCGGGCCTGGGCGTCGAGCACCTGGTGCAGATGGAAGCGCAGCAGCAGGCCGCCGACCAGGTGTCCATCGGCAACAGCATCGGCAGCCTGCGCATGTTGTCGGCGATGGATTGGCCCGCTTTTGTCGAAAACACCAGCCTGGTCGAACAGGCTTTGTGCGGTGATCCGGCCGGCGTCTATGCCCATATGGATTTCGCTACCCGTGACCATTACCGGCACGCGGTGGAACGCCTGGCAAAGCACTGCCCGCATACGGAAATCGAGGTGGCGAAGGCTGCTGTCGAACTGGCTGAAGCCGGTCGCGACGGTCCGCGTCCGGAAGCGCGCTCGCATGTCGGCTTCTATCTGGTCGATGGCGGGCTGGATGCGCTGGAACGCCGCCTTGGCGTGCGTGCGGTCGGCGCGCGAGCCTCGCGCTGGATGCTGAGCGGGCGACCGGCGCTGGTGCTGTATCTGGGGCTGATCGCCCTGTTGACGGTGCTGCTGGCGTGGCCGCTGGCCGAGAGCATGCTGATCGATGGCGAATACGGCTGGCTGCTCGCGCTGCTGGTGGTGCCCGCGGTGCTGGTAAGCAGCCAGTTGGCGATCAGTCTGGTGAACTGGATCGCCACGATCGCCACCAGCCCCAACATCCTGCCGCGGATGGATTATGCCGACGGATTGCCGCCGGCGATGCGCAGCCTGGTTGCGGTGCCGGCGTTGATCGCCAGTCCCGAAGACGTGGATGACCTGGTCGAGGCGCTGGAAGTGCGCTTCCTGGGCAACCGCGATCCCTGCCTGCATTTCGCCTTGCTCACCGATTTTACCGATGCCGACAGCGAAAGCCTGCCGCAGGACGATGCCTTGCTCGCGCTGGCGCAGCAGCGCATCGAAGCATTGAACAACATTCATGCCGCCGAGGGCGCCGATCGCTTCTTCCTGTTTCATCGACCACGTCGCTGGAACCCGCGTGCGCGCAAATGGATGGGCCGCGAGCGCAAGCGCGGCAAGCTGGCCGAGTTGAACGCGTGGCTGCGCGGCGGTGCGCATGACTGCTTCTCGCTGGTGGTGGGGCAAACCGAAGCGCTGGCAAGCGTGCGCTACGTGATCACGCTGGATGCGGACACGCAATTGCCGCGCGACTCGGCCCGGCATTTCGTCGGTGCCATGGCGCACCCGCTCAATCGCCCGGTGATCGACCCGGCCAGGCGTTGTGTCACGGCGGGGCACGCGATCCTGCAGCCGCGGGTGGGCATCAGCCTGTCCAGCGCCACGCGCTCGTCCTACGCCCGGCTGTTCGGCAGCGACGCCGGGATCGACCCGTATACGCGCGCCGTGTCGGACGTCTACCAGGACCTGTTCGACGAGGGCTCGTTCATCGGCAAGGGCATCTACGACGTGGATGCGTTCGAGCAGGTCATCGACGGTCGCTTCCCGGACAACCACATCCTCAGCCACGACCTGGTGGAAGGCTGTTACACGCGTTCCGGACTGATCAGCGACGTGCAGCTCTACGAGGAATACCCGGCGCGCTACGGCGATGACGTGAAACGTCGCCATCGCTGGATTCGCGGCGACTGGCAGCTGTTGCCGTGGCTGTTGCCGTGGGCACCGTCGGGGCGGGGCGGTTGGCAACGCAATCCGCTGTCGGCGTTGTCGCGCTGGAAGATCCTGGACAATTTGCGGCGCAGCCTGGTGGCGCCCTCGCTGCTGGTGCTGCTGTGGTTCGGCTGGCTGGCGGCGCACACCCACCAGCCGTCGTGGACGTTTGCGGCCTTGCTGGTGGTGCTGGTGCCGCTGCTGCTGTCCTCCTTGCTGGAACTGTTCCAGAAACCGCGCGATGCGGTGTTCGACCAGCATCTGCGCGCGGCCTTGCGCGGGGTCGGCCAGCATGTCGCGCGCACCGTGCTGGGACTGGTGTGGCTGCCGCACGAAGCCCTGTACACCCTCGACGCGGTGCTGCGCACGCTGTGGCGCTTGTTGGTCAGCCGACGGCACCTGCTGCAATGGAATCCGTCGCGGCAGGTGGCGCGCAGCGGCAGCAGCCATGCAGCCCTGTGGCGGTCGATGTGGATCGGGCCGCTGCTGGCAGTGCTTGGCGTCGTGGCCATGGCGGTGCATCGCCCGGCATCGCTGGGCGTGGCGTGGCCATTCCTGTTGCTGTGGCTGGTCTCGCCATCCGTGGCGTGGTGGATCAGCCGACCGCCACGGCCACGCACCTTTGCCGCCACGCCGAAAGACCTGCGTTACCTGCGCAAGCTGGCGCGCAAGACCTGGGCCTTCTTCGAGGTTCACGTCGGGCCACAGGAAAACTGGCTGCCGCCGGATAACCGCCAGGAAACGCCCGAGCTGGTGATCGCCCATCGCACCTCGCCCACCAATATCGGTCTGGCGCTGCTGGCCAACCTGTCGGCCTGGGACCTGGGTTATGTCAGCACCGCGCGCCTGATCGATCGCACCGACGCCACGTTGCACACCATGCAGGGTTTGCCGCGGCATCGCGGGCATTTCTACAACTGGTACGACACCCTGTCGCTGCAGCCGCTGCCGCCGCTGTATGTCTCCACCGTGGACAGCGGCAACCTCGCTGGCCATTTGCTGACACTGCGACCGGGCTTGATGGAACTGGCCGATGTGCCGCTGTTCGAACGGCGCCTGCTCGATGGCCTGGTGGACACGCTCGACATTCTCGAGGGAGCGCTGGCGGCGGCCGATCCCGGCGCCGAGGCTCTGGCCGCATTGCGCGGGGAACTGGACGCGGCGCTGGCCGAGCCGCCGGGCACGCTTGCGGCTGCCGCGACGTGCATGGAAAAACTTCGTGACTGCGCGGACTCGGCTGCTGCAGCGCTGACGGTCGAGCCGGACAGTGCAGCGGAATTCTGGTTGCAGTCGTTGTGCACGCAATGCCGGGACGCCCGCGATTACCTGCATCCGTTCGCCGGTCTGCAGTCGGACGAGGGCGGCGTGGCGATCCCGTCGCTGCGGCAGGTGGCGGAAACGGACGAGGCGCAGGCATCCATTCCCTTGCTCGAAGCACGCCGCCGCGCGATCGGCCTGCTGGTGAGGATCGACCGGCTGGTGCGCCAGGCCGGCGAGCTGGCCACCATGGAATACGGATTCCTGCACGACAAGCGTCGCGACCTGCTGTCGATCGGCTACAACGTGGACGAGCGTCGCCTGGACAGCGGCTTCTACGATTTGCTGGCCTCCGAGGCACGGCTCACCAGCTTCGTGGCGATCGCGCAGGAACGACTGCCGCAGGCCAGCTGGTTTGCGCTGGGACGGCTGCTCACCACCACCGGCGGCGAGCCGGTGCTGCTGTCGTGGACCGGCTCGATGTTCGAATACCTGATGCCGATGCTGGTGATGCCCAGCTACGAAGGCACGCTGCTCGACCAGACCTGCCAGGCAGCGGTGGCGCGGCAGATCGAATACGGCCACCAGCTCGGCCTGCCGTGGGGCGTGTCCGAATCGGGCTACAACACGATGGACGTCCATTTCAATTACCAGTATCGCGCGTTCGGCGTGCCGGGCCTTGGCCTCAAGCGCGGCCTTGGCGAGGAACTGGTGGTGGCGCCGTACGCCTCGGCGCTGGCCTTGATGGTGGCGCCCGAAGAGGCCTGCGCCAACCTGCAGCGGCTGTCCGATGAAGGCGTGGAAGGGCGCTTCGGCATGCACGAGGCGGTGGACTACACGCCCGCGCGCCTGCCGACCGGTCAGCATTCGGCGGTGATCCGCTCGTACATGGCGCATCACCAGGGCATGAGCCTGCTGGCGCTGGACCACGTGCTGTGTGGTCAGCCGATGCAGCGACGCTTCACCACCGATCCCGGCCTGCAGGCTACCTTGCTGCTGTTGCAGGAACGCGTGCCACGCAGCGCCGCCGAGTACCAGCACACCGCGCCATTCCCGACGCCCGAGGCGTTGTCGCGCGGTGCGGAAACCCGCCTGCGCGTGTTCGCCGATCCCAACCGGCCACGCCCGGCCGTGCAGCTGCTTTCCAATGGCCGCTACCACGTGATGGTGAGCAGCGCCGGCGGTGGCTACAGCCGCTGCAAGGGCATGGCGGTCACCCGTTGGCAGGAAGACATCAGCCGCGATGCCGCCGGCCAGTTCTGCTACCTGCGCGACGTGCAGAGCGGCGAGTTCTGGGCCACCACGCACCAGCCGACGCGTCGCAAGACGGCATTCCACGAGGCGATCTTCTCCGATGCGCGCGCCGAGTTCCGCGTACGCGAGCGCGAGTTCGACGCACACACGGAAATCGTGGTGTCGCCGGAGGACGACATCGAGCTGCGCCGCACGCGCATCACCAATCGCTCGCGAACGCGCCGTACCATCGAGATCACCAGCTATGCCGAAGTGGTGCTGGCCCCGGCCATGGCCGATGCGATGCACCCGGCCTTCAGCAAGTTGTTCGTGCAGACCGAGCTGGTGCGTGCGCTGCAGGCCATCGTCTGCACGCGGCGGCCGCGTTCGGCCGACGAACAGGTGCCGTGGATGTGCCATCTGCTGGCCGTGCACAACGCCGACATCGACGAGATCTCCTACGAAACGGATCGCAATCGTTTCATCGGTCGCGGTCGATGCCTGGCCGCGCCGCAGGCGCTGGACCCGGGCGATGAACATCGCGTGCTGTCCGACAGCGAAGGGGCGGTGCTTGATCCCATCGTGGCGATCCGCTGCCGCATCACGCTGGAGCCGGAGCAGTCGGCGGTGATCGACCTGGTCACCGGGGTGGGCGATGACCGCGATGGCTGCATGCGTCTGATCGAAAAATACCGCGACCGCCACCTGGCCGACCGCGTGTTCGACCTGGCCTGGACGCACAGCCAGGTGCTGCTGCGCCAGCTCAATGCCAGTCTCGCCGACGCGCAGCTCTACGAGCACATGGCCACGTCCATTGTCTATGCCAATGCCTCGCTGCGCGCCGATGCCGGCATCCTGCGCGCGAATCGGCGCGGGCAATCCGGCTTGTGGGGGCAGTCGGTATCCGGCGATCTGCCGATCGTGCTGCTGCACATTGCCGACCAGTCGAAGATCGAGCTGGTGCGGCAGCTGGTCCAAGCCCACGCCTACTGGCGGCTGAAAGGGTTGGCGGTGGACCTGGTGATCTGGAACGAGGATCACGCCGGATACCGGCAACAGTTGCAGGACCTGATCATGGGGCTGATCGCCTCCGGCGCCGAGGCCAGCCTGATCGACCGGCCCGGCGGCATCTACGTGCGGCCGGCGCAACAGTTGTCCGGCGAGGAACGACTGTTGATGCAGGCGGCGGCACGGTTGGTGCTGTCGGACAGCCGCGGCAGCCTGGCCGAACAGATCGAGCGGCGCCGGATGCAGTCGCTGCCGGCGCCGTTCAAGCCCAGCGAAGAGCGCACGCTTGAGCCTGCAGCGACGGGCAGCGGCAATGCGCCGACCGGCGAACTGCAGCTGGGCAATGCCTGCGGCGGTTTCAGCAAGGACGGCAGCGAATACGTGGTGACCCTGGCGCCCGGCCAGGCCACGCCGGCGCCGTGGGTGAACGTGCTGGCGAATGCGCAGTTCGGCACCGTCATTTCAGAAAGCGGCAGCGCCTATAGCTGGTCCGAGAACGCGCACGAATTCCGTTTGACGCCCTGGTACAACGACCCGGTCACCGATGCCGGCGGCGAGGCGTTCTACTTGCGCGATGAGCAGACTGGCGCGTTCTGGTCGCCCACGCCGTTGCCGTGCCGCGGCCATGGCAGCTACCGCACGCGCCACGGTTTCGGCTATAGCGTGTTCGAGCACGAGCAGGACGGCATTCGCAGCGAGCTGTGGGTGTACGTGGCGCTGGATGCGCCGGTGAAGTTTTCCGTGCTGAAGGTGCGCAACCGCTCCGGGCGTGCGCGCAAGCTCAGCGCCACCGGCTATGTGGAATGGGTACTCGGCGACTTGCGCGAAAAGGCCGCCATGCACGTCGTCACCGGCTCGGACCCGGCCAGCGGCGCCTTGATGGCGCGCAACACGTGGAATACGGAATTCCAGGGCCGCGTGGCCTTTATCGATGTCGATCACCCCGCGCGCAGCGTCACCGGCGACCGCGTCGAATTCCTGGGCCGCAATGGCAGCCTGCGCCAACCGGCAGCGATGGCGAATGCGCGGCTGTCCGGGCAACTCGGCGCCGGCATGGACCCGTGCGGTGCCGTGCAGGTGGCATTCGAGCTGGACGATGATGACGAGTACGAAGTCATTTTCCGCCTGGGCTCGGCGCATGACGCAAAGGCTGCCAGCGACCTGGTGCAACGCTTCCGTCGCCGAGGTACGGCGAGTGCGGCGCTGGACGCGGTGCGCATGCACTGGCGCTGGACCCTGGGCAAGGTGCAGGTGCATACCCCGGACCCCGCAGTCGACGTGCTGGTCAACGGCTGGCTGATGTACCAGACGATCGCCTGCCGCTTCCAGGCGCGCAGCGGTTATTACCAGTCCGGCGGCGCGATCGGTTTCCGCGACCAGTTGCAGGATGCGATGGCCATGGTCCACGCCTCGCCGTACAGCGTGCGCCAGCACCTGCTGCTGTGCGCCGCGCACCAGTTCCCGGAAGGCGACGCGCAGCACTGGTGGCACCCGCCGCTGGACCGCGGCGTGCGCACGCGCTGCTCCGATGACTACCTGTGGCTGCCACTGGCGGTGTGCCGCTACCTGGAGGTCACCGGCGACCATGCGGTACTCGACGAGCGCGTGGACTACATCGAAGGGCGGCTGCTTGGCGCCGGCGAAGAGTCCTACTACGACCTTCCCGCGCATTCGGAACTGCACGAAACGCTGTACCAGCATTGCGTGCGCGCGCTGGAACATGGTCGGTCGCGGGGTGCGCGCGGCCTGCCGCTGATGGGCAGCGGCGACTGGAACGACGGCATGAACAAGGTGGGCGAGGGCGGCCTGGGCGAGAGCATCTGGCTGGGCTTCTTCCTGCACCACGTCCTGCACCGTTTCGCGCCGGTGGCGCGCCTGCGTGGTGAGGAGGCTTTCGCCGATCAATGCGAAAGCGAAGCGGCGGCGTTGCAGGCGGCGATCCATCAACACGGCTGGGACGGCGCCTGGTATCGCCGCGCGTATTTCGACGACGGCACGCCGTTGGGCTCGGCCGCCAACGACGAGTGCCGCATCGACTCCATCGCGCAAAGCTGGTCGGTGATTTCCGGTGCCGGCGACCCGGCGCGACAACGCCAGGCGATGGAATCGCTGGATGCGCACCTGGTACGCCGCGATGCCGGGCTGGTGCAATTGCTGGACCCGCCGTTCGACAAGTCGGCTCTGGACCCCGGCTACATCAAGGGTTATGTGCCGGGCGTACGCGAAAACGGCGGCCAGTACACGCATGCGGCCACCTGGGCCGCGATGGCGTTTGCGGAGCTGGGCGACAGCGCCCGTGCCTGGGAATTGCTGCGCATGATCAACCCGGTGAACCACGGCCAGGGCGACGGCATCGATGTCTACAAGGTGGAGCCCTACGTGGTGACCGCCGACGTCTACGGCGTGCCACCGCATGTGGGGCGCGGCGGCTGGAGCTGGTATACCGGCTCGGCGGGCTGGATGTACCGGCTGATCGTCGAATCGCTGCTCGGCATGCGCGTGGAAGGCGAACGCCTGCGCTTCGCGCCGGTGCTGCCCGCCGACTGGCGTTCATTCGCGCTGGATTATCGTTACCGGGAGACGGATTACCACGTCATCGTGCAACGGACGGACCACCCCAGCGATGAAGAACGCTACATCCTCGACGGCCAGGTGCAGGCCGAGCCTTTCCTCACGCTGGTTGACGACGGCCACGAGCATCGGGTCGAGGTGTATTGCCACTCACCGGAGGAGCTGCGGTAAACGTGGCGTGGTGTCGCACCTGCCGCGTGCATACCCGATGTTTACGTTGATCCGCGCATGCTTGGAAACCGTGTCGCCTGGCGGCATGCTGCAGCTTTTCCATCGACCCCGGAGCGAACAACGCGTCATGAAGGTCATGCGACCACGAGATTTCCGCGGCCGGTCCCGGCTGATCGAACCCACCCTCACTTCGCCGGAACTGCCCCATGTCCACGCCTGACGACCTGGTATTCCTGCTCGACGTCGACGACACCTTGCTGGACAACGACCGTTTCGGCGATGACCTGGCCGCGCGGCTGGAGCGGGATTTCGGCGCAAGCGAGCGCGACCGCTACCACGCCCTTTACGAGGCCCGGCGCGACGAAGTGGGCTACGCCGATTATCTCGGTGCGTTGCAGGCGTTCCGCGACGGCAACGACCGGGAAGACCAACTGCTGCAGATGTCCGGCTTCCTGCTTGATTACCCGTTCGCCGAACGCCTCTATCCACGCGCGCTGGAGGCCATCGCCCACCTGCGTACGCTGGGCACGGTCGGCATCCTGTCCGATGGCGACATCGTGTTCCAGCCGCGCAAGATCCACCGCGCGGGCCTGTGGGATGCCGTCGACGGCAAGGTGCTGGTGTATGTGCACAAGGAGCGCATGCTCGATGCCATGCAAAGGCATTTCCCGGCAAGTCATTACGTGATGGTGGACGACAAGCCGAAACTGCTGGCCGCGATGAAACGCGTGCTGGGCGATCGCCTCACCACGGTGTTCGTGCGGCAAGGCCATTACGCCGCCGCCAGCGACAACGCATCCGTCACGCCGCCGCCCGATCACGCGATTGCGCACATCGGCGACCTGTGCAACCTGACCATGTCCGACATCCGCACGCTTGCGCATGCCACAGGGGATTCCTCACTTCGAACCGCAGCCGCCCCGGAGGCCTCATGAAAGCGACCCGACAATTGCATGATCTCGGCCAGAGCCTGTGGCTGGACAACATCACCCGCGAATTGCTCGATGACGGTGGCCTGGCCCACTACATCAACGAATATTCGGTGACCGGGCTGACCTCCAACCCGACCATCTTCGACAAGGCCATCGGCAGCGGCCACGCCTACGATCCCGGCATCCACGCCAAGGTGCTGGCCGGCAAGTCCGGCGAGGCACTGTTCATCGAGCTGGCGCTGGAAGACCTGCGCCGTGCCGCCGACCTGTTCAAGCCGGTATTCGATGCGACCGATCACGTCGATGGCTGGGTCTCGATGGAAGTGTCGCCGCTGCTGGCCAGCGATACCGAGGGCAGCATCAAGGCCGCGAAAGACATCCATCAGCAGGCCCGGCGGCCGAACCTGTTCGTGAAGATTCCCGGCACGCCCGAAGGCGTTCCGGCCATCGAGGAAGCGATCTTCGCCGGGGTGCCGGTCAACGTCACCTTGCTGTTCTCGTGTGCGCAATACCAGGCCGCCGCCGAGGCGTGGGCACGCGGCATCGAACGCCGCATCGAGGCCGGACTGAGCCCGGACGTGGCCTCGGTCGCCTCGCTGTTCGTCAGCCGCTGGGACGTGGCGGTAAAGGACAAGGTTCCGGCCGAGCTGCACAACAAGCTCGGCATCGCGGTAAGCCGGCAGACGTATCGCGCCTACCGCGAACGGCTGGCGTCGCCGCGCTGGCGCAAGCTGGCCGACGCCGGTGCGCATCCGCAGCGGCTGCTCTGGGCCAGCACCGGCACCAAGGACCCGGCCGCGCCGGACACCTTGTACGTGGAGACGCTGGCCGCCCCCGACACGATAGACACCATTCCCGAGCAAACCCTGCATGCGTTTGCCGAGCACGGCAAAGTGGGCGGAGTGATGGCACCGGACGGCGGCGATGCCGAAGCGCAATTGGCGCGCTTCACCCAGGCGGGTGTCGACCTCGACGCACTGGCCACCCAGCTGCAGCACGAGGGCGCCGCCGCCTTCGTGAAATCCTGGCAGGACCTCCTGCAGAACATTGCCGATCGCGGCGCCGCCCTGGCGCGCGCGGGCTGAATACGGACCCTTCATGACTTCATTCGCCATTTCGTCTTATCCGCCAGTCGATTGCGCCGCTTTGCAGGGCAGGGGAGTATTCGCATGAGCACCCACGTCAGCCCGCTCGCCGGCAAGCCGGCACCGGCCTCGCTGCTGGTCGACGTCTCCAAGCTGTTGGCAGCCTATGGCGACTTGCGCCCTGATCCTTCGGTACCGGCCCAGCGAGTGGCCTTCGGAACGTCCGGTCATCGCGGCAGTTCGTTCGAGCGCAGCTTCAACGAGTGGCACGTGTTGGCGATCAGCCAGGCCATTTGCGAGTACCGCAAGGGCAAGGGCATCGACGGCCCGCTGTTCATCGGCTTCGACACGCACGCGCTGTCGCAGCCGGCGTTCGAAAGCGCGCTGGAGGTGCTGGCCGCCAACGGCGTGCAAACGCTGATTGCCAGGCGCGGCGAGTTCACTCCCACGCCGGTGATATCGCATGCCATCCTCACCTACAACGAAAAGCGCAACGCGGGGCTGGCCGACGGTATCGTCATCACGCCTTCGCACAATCCGCCGGACAACGGCGGTTTCAAGTACAACCCGCCCAATGGCGGCCCGGCCGACACCGACATCACCGGCTGGATCCAGCAACGTGCGAACGCCTTGCTGGAAGGCGGGTTGAAGGAGGTCAAGCGCGTGCCGTTCGAGCAGGCCCGCCGCGCCGACACCACCCGCGAGCACGATTACCGCGAGGCCTATATCGGCGATCTCGCCAACGTGGTCGACTTCGACGTGATCCGCAGCGCCGGCGTGCACATGGGCGTGGATCCGCTCGGCGGTGCCGGCGTGCATTACTGGGCGCCGATCGCCGAACGCTACAAGCTCGACCTCACCGTGGTCAGCGACGAGGTCGACCCGCAGTTCGGCTTCATGACGGTGGACTGGGACGGCAAGATCCGCATGGATCCGTCTTCGTCCTACGCCATGCAGCGGCTGATCGGGCTGAAGGACCAGTACGACGTGGCCTTTGCCTGCGACACCGATCACGACCGCCACGGCATCGTCACCCGCAGCAGTGGGCTGATGGCGCCCAACCACTACCTGTCGGTGCTGATCGACTACCTGTTCCGCCACCGGCCGCAGTGGAACGCCAGCGCGGCGGTGGGCAAGACCGTGGTCAGTACGGCCCTGATCGACCGCGTGGCGAAGCGATTGGGGCGCAGGCTCTATGAAGTGCCGGTGGGCTTCAAGTGGTTTTCCGAGGGGCTGTTCGACGGTTCGCTTGGCCTCGGCTGCGAGGAAAGCGCCGGTGCCTCGTTGCTGCGCCACGACGGTTCGGTGTGGACCACCGACAAGGACGGCCTGGTGCCGGCGCTGTTGTCGGCCGAGATCGCCGCCCGCGAGGGCAAGGACCCCGGCCAGTTGTATGCCAAACTGACCGGCGAGCTGGGCAAGCCGTTCGCCGACCGGGTCGAGGCGGCGGCCACGCCGGCACAGAAGGCCCGGCTCGCCAAGCTGTCGCCGGACCAGCTGAAGATCGAGCGGCTGGCCGGCGAGAAGATCGAACAGGTACTGAGCCATGCACCGGGCAACGGTGCAGCGATCGGCGGCATCAAGGTGGTGGCGGCCAGCGGCTGGTTTGCCGCGCGCCCGTCCGGCACCGAGGAAATCTACAAAATTTACGCGGAGAGCTTCAGCAATCCCGAAGAATTGCAAGGCATTCTGGCCGAGGCACAGAAAATCGTCGATGGCGCCATCGCGGGCTGATTCCGGTTTGCCGTGGCCTTGACTGCACACACACTGCGCCTTCCTTGTCACCTGTCCGGGGTCGTCCATGCCTTCCACAAACCTGAAATCACGCTACGCAGCATCCAGCCGGTGGATGCACTGGATTATCTTCGCCCTGGTGCTGCTGGCCTACCTTTGCATCAACCTGTTCGAGCTGTTTGCCAAGGGTAGTGCCGCCCGTGCCAATGTGCTCGCCTCGCATTTCGTTGCCGGGATCGCCGTGCTGCTGCTGATATTGCCGCGGCTATGGTTGCGACTGCGCAACGGCCAGCCGCCGATCTCGCCGCCGCCGCCGCGCTGGAGCGAACTGATGGGCAAGCTCACCCATCTGGCCCTCTATGCGTTTCTGTTGATCCAGCCGATCCTGGGCGTGATCACGCTGCAGATCGAGGGCAAGCCGGTCGTGCTGTTCGGCTTGACCCTGCTGCCCTCGTTCGTGGGCCAGCCCGACCGGGCGCTGGCGCACCAGATCGAGGAAATCCATGGCACTATCGGCACCATCTTCTACTACGTGATCGCGCTGCATATCCTGGCCGCGCTGTGGCACCACTTCGGCCGCCGCGACGACACCCTGAAGCGGATGCTCTGAACACGCCGTATCCGGCAGGGTACGGTCCATGCACATGCCCTGATCGCGGAGAACATGCGTGTCCCGACGCCACCACAACGAACGACACCTCACCCGCCGGATGGGCTGGTTGCGCGCGGCCGTGCTCGGCGCCAATGACGGCATCGTTTCCACTGCCAGCCTGGTGCTGGGCGTGGCGGCGGCTCATGCTTCCGGCCATGCCATCCTGGTCGCCGGCAGTGCCGGGCTGGTCGCCGGTGCGATGTCGATGGCGGCCGGCGAATACGTCTCGGTGCACTCGCAGGCCGACAGCGAACATGCCGAACTGGAGAAGGAAAGGCACGAGCTGCTGACCGACGTGGCCGGCGAGCACAAGGAACTGGCGGCGATCTACGTCGGTCGCGGGCTGGACAAGGCACTTGCCAACCAGGTCGCCGAACAGCTGATGGCGCACGATGCGCTGGATGCCCACGCCCGCGACGAGCTGGGCATCACCGAGATCCTGCGGGCCAAGCCGCTGCAGGCCGCCGGTGCTTCGGCGCTGAGCTTCGCGATCGGTGCGGCATTGCCGCTGCTGGTGGTGCTGCTGAGTCCGGCCTCCGTGCTGCTGTGGTCGGTGTTCATCACCTCGCTGGTCTTTCTGGCCATCCTCGGCGGGCTGGCTGCCCGTACCGGCGGTGCCCGAATCCGCGCCGGTGCCATCCGCATCACGTTCTGGGGTGCGCTGGCGATGGCGATCACTACCGGTGTCGGCATGCTGTTCGGCGTGGCAGGCTGAGCAGCCGCCGGCGTCCCGGCGGCAGGACGGGATGACGTCCGCTTGACCTGCGCCCGGTCATCCTGTGCGAGTACTCATTCCCGTCCGCGCGAGGCTAGCCCCATGACCGACGCCACACTCGACCAGCAATGCATCGATACCCTGCGTTTCCTGTCGGTGGACATGGTGCAAAAAGCGGACAGCGGCCATCCCGGCCTGCCGCTCGGTGCGGCACCGATGGCCTATGTGCTGTGGACGAAGCACATGAAGTACCAGCCGAAGGACCCGCACTGGTTCGACCGCGACCGCTTCGTGCTATCGGCCGGGCATGGTTCGGCGCTGCTCTACAGCCTGCTGTACATGGCCGGCTACGACCTCTCGCTGGACGATCTGAAGCAGTTCCGCCAATGGGGCAGCAAGACCCCCGGGCACCCCGAACGGGGCCATACGCCGGGCGTGGAAACCACTACCGGCCCGCTGGGACAGGGGTTGGCCAATGCCGTCGGCATGGCCATGGCCGAAGCGCAACTGGCCGCACGCTACAACCGGCCTGATCACGCAGTGGTCGACCATCACACCTTCGCCATCGTCAGCGACGGCGACCTGATGGAAGGCGTGGCATCGGAAGCCGCCTCGCTGGCCGGTCACCTGCAACTGGGCAAGCTCACCTGCCTGTACGACGACAACTACGTCACCCTGTCCGCCGGCACCGACATCACCTTTTCCGAGGATCGCGCCAAGCGCTTCGAGGCCTACGGTTGGCATACCGTGACCGTGGAAGATGGCAACGACCTCGATGCGATCGATGCCGCACTGCAGGCAGCGCGCAAGGAAACCACGCGACCGTCGCTGATCCTGGTGCGCACGCATCTCGGTTTCGGTTCGCCCGAGCAGGACAGCTTCAAGGCGCACGGTTCGCCGCTGGGCGAAGACAATGTGCGCGCCACCAAGCAGAAGCTCGGCTGGCCCACCGAGCCGACGTTCCTGGTTCCGGACGAAGCACGCGAGCATTTCCGCCAGGCCGTATCGCGCGGCTCCCGCGACGAAGCGGCTTGGGACGAGCGCATGGCTGCGTATGTCCGTGCCTTCCCCGAATTGGCGCGCGAGCTGCTGGGCCGCCTGCGCGGCGAACGGCCGCCGGGCTGGGATGCGGACGTTCCCGCGTTTCCTGCCGATGCCAAGGGACTGGCCACGCGCGAGGCTTCCGGCAAGGTGATGAATGCGATCGCGCCGGCGTTGCCCGCGCTGGTCGGTGGTTCGGCCGATCTCGATCCCTCGACCAAGACCGCACTGAAGGGCCTGGGCGACTTCAATCCGTCGCCATCGCCCGGCGAAGACGAGCAGGGTTCCGATGGCGGCGGCTGGAGCCGCGCTGGCCGCAACCTGCATTTCGGCGTGCGCGAACACGCGATGGGCGCGATTGCCAACGGTCTGGCCGCGCATGGCGGCTTCATCCCGTTTACCGCCACCTTCATGATCTTCTCCGACTACATGCGTCCGCCGATGCGCCTGGCCGCGCTGATGGGCTTGCACGTGGTCAACGTGTTCACCCACGACAGCATCGCTCTGGGCGAGGACGGCCCCACCCACCAGCCGGTGGAGCAACTGGCAAACCTGCGCGCGGTGCCCAACCTCACCGTGATCCGTCCGTGCGACGCCAACGAAACCGCCGAGGCCTGGCGCGTGGCGCTGGAAACCCGCGACCGCCCGGCGGTGTTGGTGCTGACCCGGCAGGCCTTGCCCACGCTGGACCGCCAGCAGTACGCCGGCGCCGACGGCTTGCGTCGCGGCGCCTATGTGCTCAGCGATGCCAAGGACGGCAAGCCGTCGCTGATCCTGATCGCCAGTGGCTCCGAAGTGGCCCTGATCCTGGCGGCGGCCGAGTGCCTGCGCGGCGAAGGCATCGCCGTGCGTTGCGTGTCGATGCCGAGCTGGGAGCTGTTCGACGCCTTGCCGCAGGCCGAGCGCGACAAGGTCTTGCCGCCCGGCGTGACCGCGCGCCTGGCGGTCGAGCTGGGCGTGTCGCAGGGCTGGGAGCGTTACGTCGGCCCGCACGGCGATATGCTCGGCGTGGAACGTTTCGGCGCGTCCGCTCCGGCCGAGGTATTGCTGCGCGAGTACGGATTCACCGTCGACAACGTGTGCAAACGTGCGAAAGCCTTGCTGGGCTGAGCACGCCCCCTGCACCCTTTCCGCCCCAATGGTAGGAGCCCGCTGGCGGGCGATGCTGTTGTTTTCCGGTTCGGAGAGCGTCAGAGCAAAGAGCATCGCCCGCTAGCGGGCTCCTACAGAGGGCACGGGGATAGGCGGAGGCTTTAGCCTCAACGCGCCAGCCAGCGCCCCAGTCGCTCGCGGATGCGTGGCGTCAGTCGTGTGCGTCGATAGGCGTCGGCGGCGCGACGGATGGCTTCGGCCTGGGTGGGGTAGGCGTGGATCACCCGGCCAAGGCCGCGCAGCCCCAGCCCGGCCACCATCGCCAGGGTGATGCCGTTGATCATCTCGCCGGCGTGGCTGGCCACGATGGTGGCGCCGATGATGCGATCGGTGCGGCCTTTGACGTGGATCTTCACGAAGCCGCGTTCCTCGCTGTCGGTCACGGCGCGATCGATCTCGTGCATGGGCACGGTGAAGGTCCGGACCGGGATGCCGAGGCGGTTCGCTTCGCGCACGTACAAGCCGACGTGGGCGATTTCCGGGTCGGTGAAGGTGCACCACGGAATCACCAGTTCGCTCAGTCGCTCGCGACCGTGGAACAGGGCGTTCTGCACCACGATGCGGGCGGCGGCGGCAGCGGCATGGGTGTATTTGTGCTCCATGCAGACGTCGCCGGCGGCGTAGACGTTCGGCTGGCTGCTGCGCAGGAAATCGTCGACGTGGATGCCGCGCTCGGCATCGTGATCGACCCCGATGGTGTCCAGTCCCAGACCCTGCACGTTCGGCACATGCCCGATGCCGGTGAGGATGGCATCCACTTCGATGGTGTTGCGATAGTTGTCGCTGACCAGGTCGACCTGTTTGCAACCGTTGCTGCTGCGTACCTCGGTGACGGTGGTGTTCAAGCGCACTTCCAGGCCATCGCGTGCAAACGCGTCGGACAGCAGTTGCGCCGCGTCGCGTTCCTCGCGTGGCAGGAACAGCGGTTTGTCCTGCACGATGGTGACCTTGGCTCCCAGCCGACAGAATGCCTGCGCCAGCTCGCAGCCCAGCGGGCCGCCACCGATCACCAGCAGTCGCGAGGGCAGCCTGGTGAGATCGAACACGTTTTCGTTGGTCAGGTAGCCTGCCTGCTTCAAGCCGGGAATATCCGGAATGCTCGGCCGAGCCCCGGTGGCGATCAGCGCCTTGTCGAAGCGCAGGGCCTGCTCACCGATGCGCAGGCAGTCGGCGCTTTCGAAACGGGCATCGCCGAAAAACACATCCACGCCCGCGGCGATCAGCCGCTGCACGGAGTCGTCGCCGCTGAGGTGGGCACGCACATGCCGCACACGTTCCATGGCGCGGGCGAAGTCCGGAGGTATGTCATCGGGGGCGCGGGCGCCGTAGTGGTTTGCGTCGCGCATTTCCGCATACAGGCGTGAGGTGCGGATAAGCGCCTTGGACGGCACGCAGCCGGTATTGAGGCGACTGCCACCGATTTGCGCGCGCTCGATCAACGCGACCCTGGCGCCCAGCGCGGCCGCCGTTTCCGCGGCCACCAGCCCGGCCGCGCCGGCACCGATGATGGCCAGGTGATAGCGCGTCGCCGGCTGCGGATTGCGCCACCCTTCGGGGCGAACGTTGGCCAGCCGCTGTTGCTCGGCGTCATCCCGCGGTGTCGCTGGCGCATCCTTTTTCGTCGTCCCGGCCATCAGCGCGCATCCTCCGCGGCATCGGCCAGCCAGCCATCACGAAAGCCCGCCCTATGCAGGCCATCGATAATAGGCTGGCAACGCCGCATCCATTGCCAGAGCCGGCCGCTGCGAAAGTTCTCGATCATCATCAGCACGATGCCCTGGTCCAGACCGTAATGCCCCGGCGATACCCAGGCGCGGCCATCGTCACCGGCCAGCGAGGGATTGAAGCTGGCCGCCAGACGATCCTGGTGCAGAACCTCGGGATAATGATCGAGCACGTGCCGCAGCGTGCCGAGCGCGATGTCCGGAGCGAACGGCAGCGAGGCCAGGATTGACGGCGGCGACAGCGTGCCGTCGTCCGGTCCGTAGGGAACGCCGCGCGCGGCGTAGCCGAACAGCCGGCGTTCTTCGTTGGCCACGTCCGGCTGGTCGTCGGAAGGACCATCGCAGGCCGACAGTCCCCAGCAATTTTCGTCATAGCCCGCGAATTCGTGTGGGTTGATCCTGGCGTATTCGCGCTGGACCAGCGTGGCGCGTCGGCTGTTCTCGAAATAATCCGAACGCTTCTCGTGCATGAAATGGTCATGGATGCCACGGAAGTCGATCCACGCGTGCGAAAAATGATGCACGAACAGCGGGCCGGCATAGAGGTAATCCTGGTCGTACAGATTTTCCCACTGGTAGGTGGCCGTCCATTCCTTGTAGCAATCATCGGTGATGCGATGCGTGGGCGAGCCGGCGGCCAGCGCATACAGCAGAATCGCCTCGCTGTAGCCTTCCCAGCCGTAATGCAGGAAGCCGCATTCGGGTTTCCAGCCCTGGCGGATCGTGGGGCCGCCATCCTGTGCCCAACGCCAGTCGACGCGGCGATACAAGGCATCGGCCAGGTCGCGCAATTCCTTTTCCCCGGGCGAATCCGCGTCGAAATACGTGCGCGCGACCAGCATGCCGGCGATGAGCAGGGCGGTGTCGATCATCGACAGCTCTGACGACCACACGCGCGTACCGCGGTCCATGTCCAGAAAGTGGTAGTAGAAGCCCTTGTAGCCGGTGGCATCGGGCTTGCCGCTCTGGTCGGAGTTGCGGAAGAAGCGCAACGTGACAAGGCTGCGCTGCAAGGCATCGGCGCGACTCATCCAACCGCGTTCCACTGCTACCGGGTAAGTGGAGAGGGCGAAGCCGACCACGGCGATGCTCGATGGCGAATGCTCGCGCGAGGTATCCGCCACCAGCCCGTTGCGCGGATTGCACGCCTGCATGAAGTAGTTGAACGAAGCCTGTTCGAGGCGATCAAGCATGGCGTCATCGGCGAGCGCGCAAAGTTCCGCGGCAGCGGCGGCGCTGGACGGAATGGACGATGATGATCGTTCTTCGGGCATGGTGGGCCGGTCAGTGGCAGGAATCCCCGGAATCATCCCGCGCGACGTGCATCGAGCGTGTGTAGAGCGCTACGTGCCGCTGATTTCACGCGGCATTTCCCCGGGCGGGCCTTAGTCTCGTGCTTTCCCCGTCTGACGCGCACGGGACCGTAGCGGCGAGGCCGAAACGGATCGTGCGGAGGAGTTTCCCCCACCCATGTCTTCGCAAGCTTCGTCACGCGTGAACGTTGCGCATCCCGTGCAATGGCTTTCCAACGGCAGCTATTCCGCCTTTCTCGACGCGTCCGGTTCAGGCGGCAGCCACTGGCGGGGGCAGGCGGTTACCCGTTGGCACGAGAATCCCGTGGGCCACGCCTGGGGCAGCTTCATTTTCCTGCGCGACGAGCACAGCGGTGAAACGTGGTCGGCCACCCAACAGCCCTGCGGTGGCGAAGCGGAAGAATTTGCCGTCGACTTCCATGAAGGCTCGGTGCGCGTGCAGCGTTGCCACGACACGCTCGAAAGCGTGCTCGACGTGGCAGTGGCTGGCGAACATGACGTGGAACTTCGGCGCATCACGTTGACCAACCACGGCGATCGCCCGCGCACGATCACGTTGACCTCGTATGCGGAACTGGTGCTCGGGCCAGCCGGTGCCGATGCCTCGCACCCGGCCTTTTCCAAGATGTTCGTGCAGACCGAATGGGTGGAGCAGGGCGGCGTGCTGCTGGCCACGCGACGCAAACGCAGTTCGGACGAGCCCAGCGTATGGGCTGCGCACATGCTGCTTGTCGACGGACAGGATGGGGATACGCACGAATTCGAATCCAGCCGGTTGCGCTTTCTCGGGCGTGGCCACGTGCTGCGCGACGCACACGCCATGCGGCCCGGCATCGGCTTGTCGAACAGCAGCGGCTGCGTGCTCGATCCGGTATTCAGCCTGCGCCGTGGCGTGACACTTGCACCCGGCGCCAGCGTGAAAGCCATGTTCTGGACCGCGCTGGCCGATTCGCGCGAAAGCGTGCTGTCGTTGCTGCCGGCATTACGCGTGGCGGACGCTGCCGATCAGCTGCTCCGCAGCGCACAAGCGCACGCGGCGTCGCGGCGTCAGCAACAGGATATCGATGTGTCGCAGGCAGCGCATTTCGACGGCATGATCGGACCGCTGCTTCGCGCCGACAGTCATTGTCGTGCGCCGGCGGAGGTCGTGGCCCGTGGTCATGGCGGTGCCCCGGTGTTGTGGGGCTCCAGCATTTCCGGCGATCGACCCATCGTGTTGCTGCATGTTGCGGATGAAGCCGGCCTGGCCTCCGCCCACGAGTTGCTGCGGGCACAGCGCTATTGGCAGTCGAAACGACTGGCCTGCGATGTGGTGATGTTGGGCGCGGCTGACCAGCATGACGCGCTGGCCAAGCTGGCCAAAGCGCAGAACGACACGCTGAAAGCGGCAAAGAACGCCGTGAAGGCGGAGTGCTTCGCATTGGACGACGCGGCCATCGACGCGAGCGTGCGCGATGGCCTTCGCACCGTGGCGCGCATCGAGCTGGACGCCGCCAAGCCGTGGCCCGCAGCCGATTATGGTCGGCAGTCGATCGACAGTGCGCCGACCGGAAGGGCGCCGATTCCGCGTGCTCCCACGCGTGAATCCCCCGATGAAAACGACACCGAGGCACGCGAATTCGACAATGGCCTGGGTGGCTTTGTCGACGGTGGCCGCAGTTACGCCATCAGCCTGAAGGGCGAGCAGCGCACGCCGATGCCATGGGTCAACGTGATGGCCAACGCGGATTTCGGTTGCCTGGTGTCGGCCGAAGGTGGCGGCTACACATGGTCGATCAACAGCCAGCAAAACGCGCTGACGCCGTGGCCCAACGACTCGGTGGCCGACATGCCGCACGAGGCGCTGTACCTGCGCGACGAAGACGGCGGCGAGGTGTGGAGCGCCACAGCTTCGCCGATCCGGGTGCCCTCCGCGCGCTATCGCACCGTGCATGGCAAGGGCTGGAGCCGCTTTACGCATCGGGCGCACGACATCGAGGTGGAACTGCTGCAATGCGTGCCGTCCAGCGGTTCGTTGAAGTTGTCGCGCCTGCGTCTGCGCAACGGTTCGGCGCATGCGCGGCATCTGACGGTCACCAGCTATGTCGAATGGGCGTTGGGTCCCAACGGTGCCGTCACGACGCCGTATGTGGTGACCTCCCGCGACGAATCCACCGGCGCCATGTTCGCCCGCAATGCGTGGCGCGAGGAATTCGGCGAACGCGTGGCCTTCATCGATCTTGGCGGGCAGGGCACCACGTGTTCCGGTGATCGTCGCGAAGTGCTCGGCCAGCATGGCGACGTGGGTCGACCGGATGGTCTGATCCGAGGCGAGCCGCTCTCCGGCCACACCGGTGCCGGGCTTGATCCGTGCGGTGCGTTGCAAACGCGTATCGAACTGGCGGCAGGCGCACAGGTCGAGCTGGTGTTCATGCTTGGCGATGCCGCATCGGAAGCCGAGGCGCAGGCATTGATACGAAAGTATCGCGACACCGATGTCGACGCCGTGCTGGCCGGAATACGCGATACCTGGGACCGGGTGCTCGACACCGTGCAGGTGCACACGCCAAACCGGGCCATGGATATCGTGCTGAACGACTGGCTGCCCTACCAGACGCTGGGTTGTCGGATGTGGGCGCGCACCGCCTATTACCAGGCCAGCGGTGCCTACGGTTTCCGCGACCAGTTGCAGGACTCGATGGCGCTATGCGTGTCGCGTCCCGATGTTGCGCGTGAGCATCTGCTGCGTGCGGCCGGGCGCCAGTTCGCCGAGGGTGATGTGCAGCATTGGTGGTTGCCGCCGACCGGGAAGGGTATCCGCACCAAGATTCGCGACGATCGCCTGTGGTTGCCTTACGTTGCCGCTCATTACATCAAAAGCACCGGCGACCAGGCCGTGCTCGACGAAGCGCTGCCTTTCCTCGAAGGCGATGCGGTCAAACCCGATGCCACTGATGCGTTCTTCTTCCCCGGCGTCTCCGACGACAAGAGCAGCCTGTACGAACACGCCGCCAGGTCCATCGATTCCAGCCTGGCCACCGGTTCGCACGGCCTGCCGTTGATGGGTACCGGCGACTGGAACGACGGCATGAATAACGTGGGCGCGCAAGGGAAGGGCGAAAGCGTCTGGATGGGCTGGTTCCTGCTGTCCACCATCGAAGCTTTCGCGCCCTTCGCCGAAACCCGTGGCGACGGCGACCGCGCCCAACGATGGCGCCAACATGCCGACGATCTGAGAGCCGCACTGGATGGCGAAGCCGGCTGGGATGGCGAGTGGTATCGACGCGGTTACTACGACGACGGCACGCCGTTGGGCACCCGCACCAGCGAGGAATGCCGCATCGATGTCATTGCCCAGTCGTGGAGCGTGCTGGCCAACGCATCCAACCGGCAGCACGCCGCTGCAGCGATGGATGCCGTGGAGAAATATCTGGTGATGCACGACAAGGGCATCGCCCTGCTGTTGACGCCGCCCTTTGACCGCACACCGAAGGATCCCGGTTATATCAAGGGTTACCCACCCGGTATCCGCGAAAATGGCGGCCAGTACACCCATGGCGCCACCTGGTCGGTGTTCGCCCTGGCGCAACTTGGCCAGGGCAATCGTGCCGGCCAATTGTTCGACAGGCTCAACCCGATCAACCACAGCCGCAGTGCCGCCGCCATCGAGCGTTATCGGGTGGAGCCGTACGTGGCTTGTGCGGACGTCTATTCGGTAAAGCCGTACGTGGGTTGTGGCGGCTGGACCTGGTACACCGGCTCGGCGGCATGGATCTATCGGGCGGGACTTGAAGCCATCCTCGGCTTCCATTTGCAAGGCGACCGTTTGCTGATCAATCCCTGCATTCCCAGGGACTGGTCACACTACGAAATCACCTATTGCCGTCACGGCGACAAGGACACCCTCACGCGTTACGAGATCACCGTCGAGAATCCGGATCATGTTTGCTCTGGCGTTGCCAAGCTGGAACTGGATGGCGCGGTGCCATCGCAAGGTGCTGGCGAAAGCCCAGGTATTGCGCTAGTCGACGACGGGAAAACCCATCAGGTGCGAATCGTCCTGGGGAACGCGCACCGCCGTCCGGAATAATTTCAACCATCCGCGACCCTGTGCGGGTGCTTTTTCCCGTCATTCCTGCGGCTCACTCGGCCTGCATCGCCGCGGCGAAAACAGGCCCGAAGCCTTCCTTCAGCGGGAAGCCACCGCCAGCACCTTGCCCGGATTCATGATCCCCAGCGGATCCAGCGCCTGCTTCACGGAGCGCATCAACGCCAGCTCGAGCGGTTCCTTGTAACGCACCAGCGCATCGCGTTTGAGCTGGCCGACGCCATGCTCGGCACTGATCGATCCGCCCACGGCATGCACGCTGTCGTGCACCAGTGCGAACACGTCGTCCTGCCGGGCCAGCAGACTGGCGTCGGTCCAGCCTTCGCCGGGCGCCACGTTGTAATGCAGGTTGCCGTCGCCAAGGTGGCCGAAGACCACGTTGCGAATCCCTGGGAATGCCTGCTGCAAGGCATGGTTGGTGTCGCGCACGAAATCCGCCATGCGCGACACCGGAATCGATACATCGTGCTTGATGGCCTTGCCCAAGGCCTTTTCCGCCAGCGGAATGCTTTCGCGCAGATGCCACAAGGCGTTGCTTTGCGCCACGGAACCGGCAATCACCGCATCCTTGACGCAACCCGACTCGATGGCCTCGCCCAGCACGGTTTCGAAACGTTCGCGCGCATGCGTCTCGCTTTCGCTGTCGGACAGTTCCAGCAGGGCATACCAGGGCAGGGCGGCAGCTCCGCCTTCGAACGGCAGGCTTTGCTGGGGAAAGCAGCGCACCACGGATGCCAGGCAGTCGCCGGACATCAGTTCGAAGCCGGTGAGTGAAGCGCCAAAACCGCGGCGCGCGCGCGACAGCATGCCGATCGCATCCTCGATCGACGCCAATGCCAGCAGCGCGGTGCAGCGTGCCACCGGCAACGGATAAAGCTTGAGCGTGGCGGCGGTGATGATGCCCAGCGTGCCTTCGCTGCCGATGAACAAGTCACGGAGGTCGTAGCCGGTGTTGTCCTTGCGCAGCCCGCGCAAGCCATGCCAGACATCGCCCTGCGCCGTGACCACTTCGAGTCCGAGCGTAAGCTCGCGCATCGTGCCATAGCGCAGCACCTGGGTGCCGCCGGCATTGGTGGAAAGATTGCCGCCGATGGTGCAACTGCCTTCGGCCCCCAGGCTCAGTGGGAACAATCGACCCGCGCCGTGCGCAGCCTCCTGCACTGTTTGCAGCACGCAACCGGCCTCGACCACCATCGTGTCATTGTCCGGATCGATGCTGCGCACGCGATTCAGGCGTTGCAGCGAAAGCACCACTGCATGACCGGACTCATCCGGCGTGGCGCCACCGCACAGGCCCGTATTGCCGCCCTGTGGAACGATGGGCACGCCGGCAGCGGCGCACGCACGCACCACGGCAGCCACTTCATCGGTCGAACCCGGGCGCACCACGGCCAACGCGCGGCCGCTGTAGCGTTCACGCCAATCCGTCAGATACGGCGCAGCATCAATGCCGGTCAGCACGTGTGGTTCGCCTGCGGCAAGGCGCAAGTCATCCAGATGGCTCATGGTCGTTCCCGAATCCAGGGCAGGGGAGGCGGGCATTGTAGGGCCACGCGGTGCCCGGGAGGCTCGCCCTGCGAAAGGAGGTCATCGATGCGGTGTCATTCCTTGAACCTTGCCTCGGGTGAGACCGGCGCATAATTCACCGGTGCATCCGAAATCATCCTGAAGGGAGAATGGACATGTTGGCAGCTTTTTCCGTTTGGCCGCACGGTGGCTCCGAAGGCGATTCCGTGCATGACGCCGTTGCTGCGGCCGTCCGCGTCGTGCGCGCGTCCGGCTTGCCGAACCACACCGATGCGATGTTCACCACCATCGAAGGCGAATGGGACGAAGTGTTCAAGGTGATTCGCGAGGCGACCGAAGCCGTCGCCGCCTACGGATCCCGAGTCGGCCTGGTGATCAAGGCCGATATCCGTCCCGGGCACCGGAACGAGATCACCGGCAAGGTGGAACGCCTGGAAAAAGCCATCACGGCGCAGGACTCGGCAGGGCTTCCATCGTGATCACCTCGCCTTGCCACGCAAAGCGGCAGCGCCCGGAACAAGACAGGGCCGCGCACTGCGGAGCCCTGTCTTACCGCGAGGCGTGGCTTACTTCTTTGCCGCTTTCCTTGCCGAAGCCTTCTTTGCGGTCTTGCGCGCGGTCTTTTTGGCCGCTTTTGCAGGAGCCTTCTTCGTTGCTCCCTCGATCAGAAGACTCTCGGCAGTCACCCCGCGCTTCTTGAGCGCGTCGACAAACCACAACGGACGCTTGCCGCGGCCAGACCAGGTCTGGGTGGCATTCGCCGGGTTCCGATACTTCGGTGCAACCGCGGCCTTCGTGCCTTTCGCGGCCTTGCCGCCGCGCCTGGGGTAAACCTCATCAATGCTCAGGCGGGAGCTCTTGAGAAGTGCCTCGATCTTGGTGCGGACCTCCTGGATCTGATTCTTTCGGGAAGATTCCATCTGCGCTTCGGCGTTTTTGATGAGTGCCTGGAGTTCGGCAGGGGAGAGTGAGTCGAGATTGATAGCCATGTTTGTCCTCGAGAATAGAACCAGCAAATCACTTTGTTGCGATGTGTCAGTGTACTTTCCGTCCGTGACCGCCTGCAGCCGAGGCGGCTGCAGGCGATCCCGGGCAGAAATCAGAGTGCCGCATCCTTGAGCTTCTTGAGCGGCCGCACCTTCACCTTCACGGACGCCGGCTTGGCGGCGAACACCTGCTCTTCACCGGTGAAGGGATTCTTGCCCTTGCGCTTCGGCTTTGCCGGCACCTTCACCGCGTTGATCTTGAACAGGCCGGGAAGGGTGAAATTGCCAGCGCCCTTCTTGTGCACCGCGCCGAGCACGGTTTGCTCAAGTGCCGCAAGCACGGCCTTGACGTGCTTCGTTTCGACACTGGCCTGCTCGGCCAGGTGTGCGATCAGCGCTGATTTGCTGAAAGCGTCTTTGATCGGCTTGATGGCGGGTGCCGCCTTGGGGGCAGCCTTTGCTTTCGTGGTCTTCTTGGCAGTGGATTTGGTAGCCATGATCTTGGGTCTCATACGATGCACCGCTCCTCATGAAGCGATGGCCGTCCGGCCCGCTAAATCTACGTGGTTCTCGTGTTCTAAGCCACTTTCAACGACACGGAACCGGTCGCAGGGTTAAAAAGGAGGTCGTGTCGGCTTGGCAGCAGCAGGGCTGAGCGAAGAGCAGAGGGCGCTTCCGGTAGGGGAAAGCGAGGGTGCCAAACCGTAGCGGCAAGCACGTCCACATTGGTTGCGGACGTATCGTGCAGTTGCGCCGAGATCAGGTGCTTGCCGTACAAAGTCTCATAGCGAGACAGATTGAAACAGCCGATCTCCTTGCTTAACGAATTGCCCTTCCTTGAAGCAGGCGAATTCAAGTGTGCCCTGAACCATCGGTGTAACTTGCGCGGTGGCATTGGCGACGATGCTGCCCAGAGTGTGCACAACGGCGCTCATGTCGCGCCGCTGCACTGTTGCCACCCGCACCGGTGCTGCTTTGTTGTGCGGTTTGGCCGCCGCCGCACGTCCGCGAGAGAAGTGCCAGAAGCCACCGAGCACAAGCACCAGCGCAACGCCTCCGAGAAGCACGTTGCGAAGTTTCTTTTGGGTCACATGCAGCATCCGGGAAAGGTGTCGGGAAAGCATGGCACTTACTTGAGGCACCCGCTGAAAAATATCGCCATTTCCGCTTTTGCGGGGATGACAACGTCAAGCAAGTGCCCATCATGAAGCGACGATTCTTCATGCAACAGGCGCGCCGTAAAGATGTTGATATCGAGGAAGGCCCCGATGATCAGCCTTTCCGGACGCGCACTTGTCACGAACACCTCTCGCGGATTACTTCTTGCCAAACACCTCGACACAACCGTTGTCACAGCCCTCGACCTTGCCATTGGCAGCGACCGGCACGAACACCTTGCCGCTGCGCGGGTCGGCTGCCACCGAGTGCGCCTTGGGGCCACTTGGAAGGTTGCCTAGCCAGACCCCGTCCACGGCATCTATCACGCCCAGCACTGGGCCACCGGTGTTGGCCACGGCCCCCAGGTAGTACTTGCGGGCACCCGGGTCATACCAGACTTCGTCGGAGCCACCGACCTGAGGTATATCGGCGACGACCTTACGCGTACGCAGGCTGATGATCAGCGACTTGGGCGCAAAACCGGCCGCCACCGCATCGTCGCTGCAGCCCACCAGCAGTTGGTCGTGCGGTCCCAGTGCCAGCCCAGCCGGCACGCACTTGCTCACGTGGATCATCTGTTCCAGTTTGTGCGTGGATGGATTGATGACGGCGACGCCGCCATCGGCCTGCTGCTTATTCAACTCCGGCACTGCCAGATAGACCAATCCGTCCTGCGGGTTCCATACCGGCTGCTCCAACCCACTGGTGGCCTGAGGAAAGCTGAGCTTGCCGAGAATGCGATGGCCTGGCGCGGTGGAGACGAAGCTGATGAACGGTGGCGCGTCGTCGTTGTTCGCCGCAATGACGACCTGCTGGCGCGGATCGTACGCGATCTCGTCGACACGCTGCTTGCCGCCGGTATCGACCGTGCCGATGATCTTGCGCGTGCTGATGTCGACGATGCGCAGCATGCTACCGCCATCGCCGGCCCAGAACTGATCCTTGCCGACCGCAACCAGACCGTTCGGACCGCCGTGCGCAAAGCCGTCGACATGCGCGATGAAAGCATTGGTCTTGGCGTTGAACAGGTCCACTGAATGGTTTGATCGGTCCGAAAAGCCGTAGATACCCGCGGGCGCAGAAAAGGCGCTGATGTCAAAACTCTTCAGCGGCTGGCCTGGCACGGCAATGGTCGCGGTGCGACGTAGTCCGGTGCCATGCGTACCCTGGGTAGCCATGGCTGCGGTGGCAGGCACCAGGGTGGCCACGGCGAGTAATGCAAGAAAGGTTTTTTTCATCGGAACAATCCTGGGGTCTCGATGCGGGCCAGTGGGGCACGTGGCCTGCGGGGGAGGGCGGCTGACACGGCATTCTCCTGCGCGCTGCTTTCGTTGAGCTTAGGACTCATGCCGGTCGGCCATCGCGAACAAGCGTGCTGATCTTATCTTTCAAACACGCCGCACTTCAGAGTCCAATCCGCCTTCTCGTTGGGTCAGCAAGCGGGGCTCAATCGAAATTCAGATAGTTCTGACACCATTTCAGAACTCGAACCGCACACCTCCGAGATACGTCAGGCCGTAGAACTCGCGCTGGATCGGCCGGTTCGCTGTTCCCTGATAGAAGGTGTGTGGTGTATTCAGCAGGTTCTTGACGTCGAAATAGGCAGTCCAGTGGCCCGGAAACTGATAGCTTGCACCGAAGTCCATGGAGGTGCGTTCGCCGTTGTAGACGTCGCTGGATTTTCCGTTACCGATGCCGAACAGGTCGGCTGAGACGTAGTAGGCAGCAAGATTCAGCGTGAGACCGTCGTAGTTGTAGAACAGATTCGCGTTCCAGGTGTTCTTTGAGGTTGAGGGAAGCTGGGAGTATTCGCCGGAGCGGATTTCAACGCGCGAGTCGACCAGCGTGTAGTTGATGCCTGCGCCAAGACCGCGCCAGATGCCGGGAAGCATTGAAAAGGTCTGCTTCCAGTTCACCTCCAGCCCGCGCGCATAGGCCGAGCCGGCGTTCTTGAAGGTAAATACCTTGAAGGGTTGCGGGCTACCAGGATACAGATTGGTGTTTGGCAAAGTCTGCGTAGTTTCGACCGGAATGATGTAATGGCTCAGTACTTTGTCGAAAATACCTGCAGACAGGATGCCGCCGTTGGACAGGTATTTCTCGATGCTGAAATCGAAATTGCTTGCCGTGGCTGGCTTCAACTGCGGGTTGCCGGTGGTGACAATGCCCGAGCCGATATCGATCGCCAAGGCCGGATTGGCTTGATTGAAGCCGGGCCGGGCGATGGTTGAAGAGAAAGCCGCCCGCACGATCAGGTCTGGCTGGAGGGCGTAACGCAGCTGCAGGCTGGGAAAGAAATTGTTGTAACTGTGTCGAGTGGCGATGGGCAACGAAAAAGGATTGCCTGTCGCATCGAATCCTGCCGAGTAGGCGCTAGCACGGTCTCGCGTGCGCTCGAAGCGTGCCCCTCCGAGAATGCCGAGCTTGCCCCAGGTGGCTGTGTACTCGCCATAGCCAGCGTAAATATCCTCATGCGCATCCAGATACTGCTGCTGGCTGCTGACCGTATCGGACGGAGTGATGGTGCCCTGGCCAAACATGCTGCGCAGTCGCCCCGGCACGATGTCGACGCCGTTCTGGTAGTGGCCGTCGTAGTAGGTCTCGGTGGGATCGGATGACACGGAGGCCATCGACAACGCAGGTGGGCTGAGTGAATACGGTTGGGCCGTGGTGCGTTTATGACGGATGCGCGCGCTCAAACCGAACTTGATGTTCTCGTCGTCCAGATCGCCCCAGTCCAGCGGGGCGTTCAGGTTAACCGCATACGACATTTCACGGTCGAAGTTGTTGGCCGTGCTGTTGCTCAGGCTGCTCAAAGTGTAATTGTTCGGGTCGAGATGGCCGGGGGCGCCACTGAGGCTGTACAGCGGCACATGGCCGGGGCCGGTGGGGCTGTAGACGATGGTCCCCGTGGATGGTGTCGCGGGGTTGTAATCGAAGGATGCGCCATAATCGTAGGGCTTCTTGTAGGTGCCCTGTACATAGGCCACGTGATAGTCCAGCGTGCTGGAGCCGAGCACGTTCTTGCCGCCGACCATGTAAAACTGCTCGACCGAGGTTTCCTGTTCATTTCTCAGTGATTTCTGGATGCCACCGGGAAAGCTCAGCGTGTCTCGGATGGCGCCACCTGGCGCGACTGTCGTGTTGCCGTCCGGGTTGATATCGGTGAATTGGCGCTTGTAGTTCTCGGTGTAACCGGCATTGAAGGCACGGAAATACCACTCGTTGTTCTCGTCGGGTTGATACCCCAAGTCGATGGCATAGCCATGGCGACGACGGTGCAGTTCGTAGTCGCGTTGCTCAATGTTGTTGACCGCCTGATAGGGGTGCGCAGAGTCGTCGAAATAGGCCGGTTCGACGTCATCAATGCCCCTGGAGTCGGTGTAATTGGAGGCAGTGAGCACCAGCGAGAAGGGGCCGAAGCGCCCGCCGCCGACCACGGAGAAATCGGTGACCCCGGTGCCGCGCAGCGGCTCGTAGCCGCCGCCCACGTTGCCCTGAAGAAACAATCCTTGTTCCTCTGGTGCCGTCTTTGGAAGCACCTCGATAGTGCCGCCAAGTGCCTGAGCGTCCTGGCTGGGCAGATTGGATTTGGTGACCTTGATGGCACCGATGAAGCCGGTTGGAATCGAGTCCAGCGCCACCGCTCGATAGCCGCCGAAAGGCGAGGCATTGTTGGTAGGTAGCAGATGCACACCGGCGTAGGTGGTGCTGTTGAGATCGGCGTCGAATCCGCGAATATTGACGTAGCGCCCCTCGCCTTCATCGGTCTCGATCGAGATGCCGGGAATTCGCCGTACTGCTTCGGCCGTGTTCACATCTGGCAGCTGTTTGATCTGGCCCTCGGTACGGATATTGATCAGGTTGGGGGCGTCCTGCTGAGTCTGGCGCGCCATCTCTGCGGTGGTGCGTGGTGCCACCACGTGCACATCCTGGAGCGTCTTGATCGCCAACTTTTTCCCGAATGCACCGGAGACGCCAGTCGCCGTCACACTGTCGCCCACCAAGGGGCCACCATCATTCTTTGTGGCCATTGTGGACAATGCTGTCGTGGCAGCGTGGGCGGAACCGATACCACCAAGAGCGATGCAACCGAACAACAGGTTGCGGGCAGGCGAACGATACATTGGAAACCTCGTGCTGGAGAGGGGATCAGGCGTGAAGGGGGGGGCGCAGCGCTGGCCGCGGCCTGTCATCAGCGCGACATTAAGTGCGTGTTATTACAGCTGGACTGCGCCGGACTTACCGATCGGTAAGTCAGCAGGAGCCCGGGCGATTTCGCCCGTCGCATGAGTTGGTGTCAGTGCACGCGACAGATATATTCCGATGAGAGTCCTGATCGTCGAAGACAACCAGTCGACTGCCACGCATATCATGACGGAACTCCGTCAGCATGCCGTCGCGATAGAGCATGCTGACGACGGCCACCAGGGTCTGGATCTGGCGCTGCACCAACCATACGACCTACTCATTGTCGACCGCATGCTGCCCGGCTTAGATGGACTCAGCCTGGTGCGTGAGCTGCGCGCACGGGATGCGCAGGTGCCGGTACTGATACTGTCGGCGCTGGCCGAGGTCCAGTCACGGGTTGACGGGTTGGAGGCCGGTGCCGACGACTATCTAGCCAAGCCCTTTGCGATGACTGAGCTGCATGCCCGGATTATGGCGCTGGCACGTCGGCCACGCCTCGCCGCAGCGCCTACCCAATTGGCATTAGGGAACCTCACGCTGGACCGGATCAGCCGTGAAGTGTGTCGAGGCGGGCGCACGATCGAGCTGCAGCCGCGTGAGTTTCGCCTGTTGGATTACCTTATGTCCCAGGCCGGACGCGTGGTCACTCGCAGCATGCTGCTGGAGCATGTATGGAAGTTTGATTTCGACCCGCAAACCAGCGTGGTGGAGACTCACATTAGCCGGTTGCGCAGCAAGATCGATCGTGGCTTCGAGGATGAACTCCTGCATACGGTGCGCAATGTCGGGTACATCCTGCGTGCCGCTGACTGATCGATTTCGCGGCCCGCTGTTGCGCACCGCGGCATTTCGCATGGCCATGTGGCAGGCCGGCCTGTTCGCGCTGATGTTGACGGCCTTGCTGGGCGTGGTCTGGCAGAAGATCAATCACTACGCGGAAAGCGAGCTGCACGACGAGGTAGTCGGCGAGGTGAGCAATCTGCGTCAGGCGGCTGCGTCAGGCACTTTGCCGGCGCGGCTTCGGCGCCAATTGTCCGGCCACGTCGCCGCGTCCGAATACTATCTTCTGACTGATGCCCGGCAGCAGCTGATCGAGGGCAACCTGCATTACCGGCCCACGGCCCCCGGCTGGCAGATAGTGCCGTTGGAGGGGGCGATTGGCGCAGACCACAGCGATGCCGATCAGGTGCATTTGCTGGTCACGCATCTGGCGGATGGCCGCTGGTTGGTGGTGGGCCGTGACAACCGCTCGCTGATTGAACTGGGTGAAGTTCTCAGCCAGAGCTTCATCGAACTGGGTGTGCTCGCCATCGCGCTAGTGCTACTCAGCGGTGGACTGGTCGGTTGGCGTTACTTCCATTGCATCGACACACTGGGAGCCCGTGCCGAACGAGTGCTGGAGGGCAACCATGAGCTACCGCTCATCGGTAGCGGGCGCGGCGACGAAATCGATCGATTGGCAACACGCCTAAACCAGATGTTGGCGCGGACGCAAGTACTGATGGCGGGGATGCAGCAGGTCTCCAACAACATTGCTCACGATCTGCGCACGCCACTGGGCACGCTGCGGCAACGGCTAGAAGCCAGCCTGACGAGAAACGAAACAGGTGATATCCCGAAGTCCGTGGTCAACCAAGCAATTGATGATGTCGATGGCATCCAGGCTACCTTCAGTGCATTGCTGCGGATTGCCAGCGTTGAGACGAAACAGCGCCACAGCGGCTTCGATCTGGTGGATCTGTCCGCACTGTTCGAGCACGTGGCCGAAACCTACCGACCGGTGGCGGAAGACGATGGCTATCCGTTTTCTTCCGATATTGCCGCTGGCGTGCAGATGCATGGTGACCGGTCGCTGCTGACGCAGAGTCTTGCCAATCTGATCGAGAATGCGCTTCACCACACACCAAAGGGCACTCGCATTGTACTCAGCCTGCGTCGATGTGCGGGAGGCTGGCTCGGCTCGGTGACCGACCATGGCCAAGGCATACCGGCCGCGCTACACCGGCACGTACTCGGCCGTTTCGTCCGGTTGGAAAGCAGCCGGAGTACTCCTGGCAATGGTTTGGGACTGGCGCTGGTCGTTGCCGTTGCCGATCTACACGGCATAGTGTTGCAGTTGAAAGATGCCGTACCCGGCTTGCGGGTCGAACTTCAGTACGTCGAGCGCCCACCGAGGGGAAGGTTGACGCGTAGGCGGGTTGGATGATGTGCCGGCTGCGATTATGAAGGGTTATCGAGGGTAGGGCTGCGTTGGCCTCACTGACGTCGCCATTTCGGAGTGGCAACGCGCTCGAGCTTTCGCAGTACCTTGGGTAGTGCTTCCTCGAATCCCAGAAGCACGCTCCATCCCATCAGATAGTCCGCGACATCGGGCATTCCGGGTGTGCCCTCAGGGCTGCCCGACTGAATGACCATCACAGCGGCACCATGCTCAGGCGCAATGGCGCGCACGCCGAAGCCCATACACAGATGCACGCCGGATCTACCGGGGTTCCATCGCGGGCCTGCATTCCACGCGGGAACAGGGAGTGCCGCGGGTGGCAGGAGGTCGTGGTCCGCGCCATCTTTTCGCATCGCTTCGATCACTTCGGGCAGCCCGGCTACCAGACCTCTGACCACGCCCGTATGAAGCAAGAGGCCCCCTCGAGTGCCTTCTTTCCCCCCAAAAGTTATGTTGGCGCGGATATGGACGTCGACCAGCACACCTTCAAACTCTGGAACGATGTCGCCAAACGACACACCCAGGATTTCGTCCAGACGCTCAAACGTCGAACTCATGCAGCCTGCCTTCTTGTTCGTAGTACGGGTGTTGCTTGTCTTCAAAGATAACGTAGAGCGCAAACAAGTTCGACATCAGGCTACCGCGACGTTCGTCGATGGGGTAGGCGATGTTCATCGTTGCTCGGCCTGGAAGTTGTAGCATCCCGCTCGTCGGTGCCACCTGACTCGTCCGACGTCGGCAGGGCCTGACATCCAGTCGGTTCGGTCCAGACTCGCGGGACGACGCCATCGTGTCCTCGCCATGCAATGACTTGAAGCAGCCGTTGTCGACGCGGTGCGTCAGGGAATCCCCACCATGTATAGCAGCACGCCCGCCAAGCTGCGAAGGTCTTGGGCGTTGTGGTTAGCCACGCGTCGCAAGTTGGCTGCCGAGCCGCCGCGCAGATACGTCAGCCACGCAGCCGGCACTTCTGCTCCCGGCAAGTCATCCTCGCGCACGACCCCAAGCAGCTGTCGCTCTGCCGTTGCGAGGCGACAGTTCTCCCACGCCCCTTTCCAGCGACGTCGCACGGGATGAAGGAGATCGAGGTGCCGCAATTCCATTAACGGGTTGGGCAAACGAGCCAATCGGTAACGGGTGGCCAAGAGCGGTGCGTCGTAGCATTTGCCGTTGTAGCTGACGAGTACGGTGTCGCGATGCAGCCATGAAGCAAAGGTGCGCAGCATGGCCGTCTCCGCCCCCATCGCAGTGATCGTCAGCTGGCGGATACGAAATCGCCCATCGACCCAATCCGCCGCGCCGATCATGAAAGCGCGTGTTCCCGTTCCACCCGCGAGCCCGGTCGTCTCGGTATCGAAGTGAAGGAGATTGGCTCCATGAATTGGATCCTCGATCCGGGCAAAACGCGCATCCATGACGCCTGGTGGCGCTAGCCAGTCTGCGTAGGCCTCGGTGAATTGCAGTCCCGGCGCGATTTCCTCGCCGGGCACTCGCCGATCAAGTGAGCGAGGAGTCGGCGTGGCACGCGTAAGCTTTGCGCGAACGTCCAGCAGTCGACGGACCTCGGCCGGCACCGCGGGGGTGCGCACCTGCACATGGCCATGTGCAGGTAGTCCTGCTTCGGTGCGTAGTCCGCGCAAGCGCTGCAGCAAGGCGCTCACAGCGCGGCCCACTGCGCGAGCACGCGCAAGGCCAGCGACTTAGGTGTTGTCGTGGCCTCTTCGTCGGCCGCGAGCACCGGACCCACGCAGGCCGGACAACCGCCACGGCAATCGCATCGCTCGATCAGGGTGACGGCTTGGGCGACGAGATCCTCGCGACGCTGAAACAGCGGTTCGCTGTGGCCGATGCCGCCGGGGAAGGCGTCGTAGAGGTACACCGTCGGCGTGAAGGGCGCATGGGCGGCAAGGAGGGTCCGTTGGCCGTCGATGCCACGCAGCTGACCCCGACCCTGACTGTCGGCGCTGACGAACCACGCACCATCGCCACTGCCCACGGATTTCTGCAGGTCGCGCGCCTCCGCCATCACGGCAACAGTGGCCACAATATGCAGTGCGTAGGCGGCGCCCAGGAATCCATCGAGCGCCTGTTGTCGGTTCTCGAAGGCCGCTTCCAGCACCTGTTGCGGAAGCTGCCACCAGACGGCCGTGGTATGAAGTTCCTGATCGGGCAGGTTGACCGGGCCGTAGCCAATGTTCTCGTGCGAATAAAAGCGGATCTTCTTGTAGCCGGGCACGCGCCTCACCACATGCACTT
The DNA here is from genome assembly GCF_041107475.1 of Rhodanobacter sp. FW021-MT20. Classification (NCBI taxonomy): domain Bacteria; kingdom Pseudomonadati; phylum Pseudomonadota; class Gammaproteobacteria; order Lysobacterales; family Rhodanobacteraceae; genus Rhodanobacter; species Rhodanobacter sp. FW021-MT20. The sequence continues at coordinate 104,670 of NZ_JBGBPX010000013.1, forward strand.
CGCCGTGGTGGGCCTGTCCGCGGCCCGCGTGCGACGTGTCGAAGCAATCGAGCACCTTCAACTTCGTGTAGTCGATTGCGTCGGTGTAATAGTCCGCTTGCGTGCGCGTGACGTAGGCCTTGCGACCTTCCCAGTCAAGCCGTTCCACCTGGTAGGGCACGGACTGCACCATGTGGATGGCGCCTTCATAGAGCGTCACCGGCACGGCGGTGTAGTCGACCTCCGCGATGATGGTCTGGCGACCGTCCGTGCGATCGACCACCACGAAATTTCCGTCGGCCACGGAGCGCAGCGACACCGCGATCGCCGGGTAGCTGTCGGCAATCCATTCCCAGCGGTCGCCTTCGCGATGCAGCACGCCTTCCTCTCCCAGCACGTCAAGCCAGGGCGTGGCCACTTCAGTGCCGAACATTGCATCCCCGACAAAGGGCAGCTCGAAGGCGGCACAGCGGATGTGATCGAGGAGGATCAATGGCTGGTTCGCCTGGATGCGCGCGTGTTCCGGCGTGGCGTCCTGGAAGAATTCCGGATGGCGTACCAGTTATTGATCCAGCGGATCGGAGCTTGCCACCAGGACACCCAGTGCGGATTGCTGGCGACGGCCGGCACGCCCGAAACGCTGCCACGTGCCGGCCACCGAGCCGGGATAGCCGTTGAGCACCACGACATCCAGGCTGCCGATGTCCACGCCCAGTTCCAGCGCCGAGGTGCTGACGATGCCGTCGATCGTGCCGGCGCGCATGTCACGCTCGGCGGCCCGACGCTCCTTCGGCAGGTAACCACCGCGATACGCGCGGATGCGGGGTGGCTTGCGTGGGTCGTGATCGAACACGTCCTTGAGGTACTTGGTCAGCACCTCGACCATCGTGCGTGACTGCGCGAACACCAGAGTCTTCATACCGGACTTGATGGCCAGCCGTGCGATGCGGTTGGTTTGCGAGCGGGCCGAGGCGCGCAAACCCAGGTCCGGATTGACGACCGGTGGGTTCCACAACAGCACGTGCTTGTCGCCGGTCGGTGCCCCGCTTTCGGTGATGGCGGTGACCTGGTCTTCGATAAGCGCTTGGGCATGCTCCTTCGGGTTGCCGATCGTCGCGGAGCAGAGGATGAACTGCGGGGTGACGCCGTAGAACGCACACACCCGCTTGAGCCGGCGGATCACGTTGGCCACGTGCGATCCGAACACGCCCCGGTACGTGTGCACCTCGTCGATCACCACGTAACGCAGGTTCTCGAAGAACTGCGCCCACTTCGTGTGGTGCGGCAGGATCGCCTGGTGGAGCATGTCCGGGTTGCTGACCACGATGTCGCCATGCAGCCGGATGGCTTGGCGCGCATCCCCCGGGGTGTCGCCGTCGAAGGTGAACGCTTTGACGCCAAGGTGGCCGGCCTGGTTGAGCTCCAGCAGTTCGGCGACTTGGTCCTGCGCCAGCGCCTTGGTCGGAAACAGGTACAGCGCCTTGGCGTGCTGGGTCATCGCCGCCGTGATCACCGGCAGCGTGTAGCACAGCGACTTGCCGGATGCGGTCGGCGTGACGATGGCGACATGCGCGCCGGACTGCGTCGCCGTCCACGCCTCGGCCTGATGGCTGTACAGCTGGTCAATGCCGCGCGAGCGCAAGGCCTGCGCGAGTGCCGGTGGCAAATCGTCCGGCAGGGACGCGAAGGAACCCTCGCGGCCGGGCACGACGAAGGCACCGGTAATGCGCGCGGCGTAGCGTTTCGTCAGACGCTGAGCCAGCGTGCGGCCATCGCTGGGGTGGCGCAGCACGAGCTCATCGGAGGCGTAGCGGTCAAGAAGAGCGTTCATGCGAAGGCCTGGCGGACGGTGGATGCGAAGTTAACCGGCTGACCATCTCACCCCGTGAGACCGCTTCGCGCGAGGCTGGTGCGGAATCGCGGTTCGAGACCGGATGCGATCGTCGCGGTAAGTCGTTGATCCCCCACGGGCGATTTTTCGTGGTGTATTTGCATCTTCCATTTTCACCATAAAAGGTGAAACTGTGCGAGCCATGACCCTCCAGATCACCAGCCGCCAATCGAACGTCCTGGCCTTCATCCGTGCGCGGATCGAGCGCGATGGGCAGCCGCCCGCGTTGGAGGAAATCGGCAACGCACTGGGCATCGCGAACGTGAGTGCGGTGCTCAAGCACGTGCGCTCGCTGCAGGCCAAAGGGCGGTTGGCGATCGAGCCGAACCAGGCACGCGGCATTCGGCTGGTGCACGAGCCCGACCCGATGGATGCGGACACGCTGGACCTGCCGCTGGTTGGCCGGATTGCGGCGGGCCAGCCGCTGTTTTCGGAAGCGCGCGTTGAACGCAGCCTGCGGGTATCGCGTTGGCTGTTCCGTTTACGCCCGGACTATCTCGTGCGGGTGGTGGGCGATTCGATGCGCAACGAAGGCATTCTGGATGGCGACTTGGTCGGCGTGCATGCCACGCCGGTGGCCCGTCATGGCCAGGTGGTGGCGGCCCGTGTAGAGAGTGATCGCTTCACGATCAAACGGCTGCACTGGAAAGGCGACGTCATCCGCTTGATGCCCAACAGCCCGGGCTTCAGGCCAATCGACGTCGACCCCACGGAAGACTTCGCCATCGAAGGGCTGTTTGCCGGCCTGCTGCGGGGCAGCTGATGAGCGCCGTGATGCCCCTTGCCTCGTTGCTCGATGCCCGGCAAGTCTGGCGTGGCCGCGCCATGCCCGTGCCCACCGGGGACCAGCCCACCGGCTGGCCAACCTTGGATGCGGTGTTGCCCACGGGCGGCTGGCCGGCCGCCTCGTTGTCGGAAATCCTGCTGCCGGCCGATGGGGTGGGCGAGTTGCGCGTGGTGCTGCCGACACTGGCGCGTCTCACGCAGGCAGGCCAAAGCGTCGTGGTCGTCGCGCCACCCTATGCACCTTATGTCACAGGTTGGCGGCAGCACGGCGTGGATATGCGCCGAGTCGAGCTCGTCGCGGCGAAGGACACGGATGTGCTGTGGGCGACGGAGCAATGCCTGCGCTCGGGCAGCTGTGCGGCCGTGCTCGCCTGGTCCACGCAGGCCGATGCCGGTGCCTTGCGCCGTCTGCAAGTCGCCGCCGATACCGGCAAGGCTTTGGCCTTCCTGTTCCGCGATCGCAAGCACCTGCCGAACGCGTCGCCCGCACCGCTGCGTTTGGAGCTGGAGGCGCAGCCACACCATCAGCTGTGGGTGCGCAAATGCCGCGGTGGGGCCGTGCCGGTACGGCCGATCCCGTTGACGTTCGCGCTGCATTGATGGCCGCCGGCCATGGCATGGGCGTGCATTTTGCTGCCGCACCTGGCGCTGGACGGGGTCCTTCGACGTCGCCCTGAGCTCGCGGGTCCCTTGGTACTGGTCGATGGGCCGACCAACGCACGCACGATCGTGGCAGCCAATGGCCCCGCACGCGAGGCGGGGCTGAGAGTCGGCCAGCGATTGACGGCGGCCCAATCGCTGCTGGCGCAATTCGAAGCGCTGCCGTACGACCCGGCCGACGCGATGCGCTGGCATCGCTTCCTGGCGGCGGTGGCTTACCGCTACAGCTCCGACGTCAGCCTGCTCCCCCATGCGGTGGTGCTTGAAGTCAGCGGAAGCATGGGGCTCTTCGGACCTTGGCCGCGCTTTGAGTCGATGCTGCGCGAGGACTTCACCCGGCTCGGTTTTCGTCATCGCATCGCCGCCGCGCCTACGCCGCATGCCGCGTACGTATTGGCGGGTGTGCAGGACGGCGTGGCGATCCTGTCCTCGGAAACCCTGCGCCGTGCCTGCCAGCAGGTGCCCGTCAGCAAGTCCCGGTTGCCGGCGACGGCGGTGGCGGCCTTGCCGCGCATGGGCCTGCGCACGCTGGGCCAGGTGCTTGCGTTGCCGCGGGACGGCCTGCGTCGCCGGTTCGGCAACGAGTTGTTGATGGCGCTGGATCGGCTGACGGGCGATCGACCGCACGGCCTGGTGCCTTTCGTGCCGCCCGATGTTTTCGACCTGCGTATCGAGTTGCTGCACGAGGTGGAGCATCTCGGCGCCCTGGTGTTTCCGTTGCGACGCATGACCGGTGACCTGGCGGCGTACCTGGCCGGTCGCGATGGGGGCGTGCAGCGCTTCGTGGTACAGCTCGAACATCGCGCCGGGCACGCCACGGAGGTTCCGGTCGGCCTGCTCTCGCCCGAACGCGAGCCGGCCATGCTGTTCGAGTTGGCCCGCGGCCGCCTGGATCATGTCCAACTGCCCGAACCGGTCGTGGCCATGCGCCTGGTCGCGCGTGACCTGCCACCGTTCGTACCCGCTGGCCGTGATTTGTTCGACGAGCGGCCCGCGCATGCGGTGTCGATGGATCAGTTGCGCGAACGCTTGCGCGCTCGCCTCGGTGACCAGGCGGTCTATCGGTTGCGCGACACCGTGGATCCCCGCCCGGAGCGTGCGCAGTCCATCGAAGGCGAGTGGCAGAACGACGCGGAGGTACTCCCGCGTCCGACGTGGCTGCTCGATCGCCCGATACCGTTGCGCGGACCGGCCCCACGTATCCTTGCCGGCCCCGAGCGGCTGGAAACCGGCTGGTGGGATGGCGGCGAGGTGTGTCGCGACTACTACGCCGTGGAAACCGCGCAGGGGCAGTGTGCGTGGGTGTTCTGCGCACCGGGCGAGCAGTCCGGCTGGATGATCCACGGGTGGTTCGCATGACCGCCTATGCCGAGCTTCATTGCCTGTCGAACTTCTCGTTCGGCCGCGGGGCGTCCAGTGCGCGCGAACTGTTCGAGCGGGCGAAGGCCTGCGGCTACACCGCGCTGGCGATCACCGACGAGTGTTCGCTGGCCGGCATTGTCCGTGCGCTGGAAGCATCGCGCGAGACCGGATTGCCGCTGATCGTGGGGGCTGAGTTCCAACTGGAGGACGGACCGAAACTGGTGGTGCTATGCGAAACGAAGGCGGGCTACACGGCGCTCTGCCGGTTGATTACCACCGGACGGCGCGCCTCGGCGAAGGGTACCTATCGACTGACCCGTGCCGACGTCGCTGGCGGTCTGCCGGGGACGCTTGCGTTGTGGCTCCCGGGCCGGATACCGGACGTCGACGAAGGACGTTGGACGCGTACCACCTTCGGCGACCGTGCATGGCTCGCCGTGGAACTGCACCGTGGCCCAAACGATGCGAAACGTCTGCGTGACCTGGACGCGCTAAGCCAGGCCCTGAACCTGCCCATGGTGGCGGCCGGTGACGTGCACATGCACATCCGCCGGCGCCTCCCCCTGCTGCACACGCTCACTGCCATCCGCCACCGCCTGACGATTGCCGAGGCGGGGGCGGTGCTGTTCAAGAACGGCGAACGCCATCTGCGCCAGCGTGATGCCTTGGCGGCCCTCTACCCACCCGCCCTGATGAAAGCGTCCGTAGCGATCGCCGCCCGCTGCACCTTCCAGCTGGACGAGCTCCGCTATCGCTATCCCGCCGAGGTGGTGGCCGAGGGGTACACACCGACGGGCTGGCTGCGTCACCTGACCGAGGAAGGGGCCAGGTGGCGCTGGCCCGGTGGCGTACCCGACAAGGTGCGCGCGCAGATCGAACACGAGCTCGTTCTCATCGCCCAGCTGCGTTACGAGTCGTATTTCCTCACCGTCTACGACATCGTGCGGTTTGCGCGCAGTCGCCACATCCTCTGCCAAGGGCGCGGCAGCGCAGCCAACTCCGCCGTGTGCTTCGCACTTGGCGTGACCGAGGTGGACCCGGCGCGCATGAGCCTGCTGGTCGAACGGTTCATCAGCAAGGAGCGCAATGAGCCGCCGGACATCGACATCGACTTCGAGCACGAACGACGCGAGGAGGTCTTCCAGTACATCTACCGCAAATACGGTCGCGAACGGGCAGGGCTCGCCGCCACGGTGATCACCTACCGCGGCAAGAGTGCCGTACGCGATGTCGCCAAGACACTTGGGCTGCCGCTCGACCAGGTAGATCTGCTCAGCAAGGTGTTCGCGTGGTGGGATGGGGCTTCGTCGCTGGCGGACGATCTGCGTGAGCACGGCTTCGACCCCGACTGCGCGGTTATCCGCCGGGTGGTCAAGCTCACGGCCGAGCTTCTGAACATGCCACGCCACCTCTCCCAGCACGTGGGCGGTTTTGTCATCGCCGATGCTCCCTTGAGCGAGTTGGTGCCGGTCGAGAACGCGGCCATGCCCGACCGCACGATCATCCAGTGGGACAAGGACGACCTGGACACGATGAACCTGCTCAAGGTCGATTGCCTGGCGCTGGGCATGCTGACCTGCGTGCGCAAATGCCTGGATCTGTTGCGGACACATCATGGCCAGGATTATTCGATGGCCACCCTGCCGCCGGAGGATCCGGCCACCTACGCGATGATCCAGCGCGCGGATACCGTTGGCGTCTTTCAGATCGAGAGCCGGGCACAGATGGCGATGCTTCCGCGCCATCGTCCTGATAACTTCTACGACCTCGTTATCCAGGTGGCAATCGTGCGGCCAGGGCCGATCCAGGGGGACATGGTGCATCCCTACCTGCGTCGCCGGCGTGGGGAAGAGCCCGTCGTCTATCCCTCCGACGAGCTCAAAGTCGTTTTTGAGCGCACCCTGGGCGTGCCGCTGTTCCAGGAGCAGGTGATGCAGCTGGCGATGATTGCTGCCGGCTACACCGCGGGCGAAGCGGATACCCTACGGCGCGACATGGCGGCGTGGAAACGTCGAGGCGGTATGGAGCGTCACCGGGAACGCATCACCGCAGGCATGTTGGCCCGCGGATATACCCTCGACTTCGCGCTGAAGCTGTTCGAACAGATCAAGGGCTTCGGCAGCTACGGCTTCCCCGAATCCCATGCCGCCAGCTTCGCCGGCATCGTCTACGCCAGTTGCTGGCTGAAGTGTCACGCACCGGCGGCATTTGCCTGCGCTTTGCTCAACAGCCAGCCGATGGGGTTTTACTCGCCTAGTCAAATCGTCCAGGACGTCCGTCGCCATGGCATCGCGGTCCTTCCGGTCGATGTCCGCGGCAGTCGGTGGGAATGCACGCTGGAAGAGAGCGATGGATCCCTGTCGATTCGCTTGGGTCTGCGGGAGATTCGCGGATTTGCCGAGGCGGCGGCCAATCGGATAGCTGCCGCGCGGACCAGGCGGAGTTTCGAAGACATTCCCGACCTGTGCGCACGCGCGCAACTCGACGAACGGCACAAGTCGCTCTTGGCAGAGGCTGGAGCGCTGCAGGGACTGGCCGGCAACCGGCATCGCGCGCGCTGGGCCGTGGCAGGCGTCGAGAAGCAGCTGCCACTCTTCGGCCACGCCAGCCCGGACGAAACGCCGGTGGCGTTGCCCGCACCGACCCAGGCCGAGGACACCGCGGCGGACTACGCGCGCGTCGGACTGACCTTGGGCCCGCACCCCCTGAGCCAGATACGGATGCGATTGCGAGCCGCCCGCTGCACGGACTCGCAGGCACTACGCGCGCGTCCTCACAACAGCTACGTGCGTGTCGCGGGGCTGGTCACGATGCGCCAACGACCCGCGACGGCCAGTGGGGTGACCTTCGTGACGGTCGAGGACGAGCACGGCATGGTGAACGTGATCGTCTGGCGCGACGTGGCCGAGGCACAGCGACGGGTGCTGCTCGAAGCGACCTTGCTCGGCATCGATGGCCGGTGGGAGAACGTCGATGGCGTCCACCATCTGATAGCAAGTCGGCTGCTGGACATGAGTCCGTTGCTGGGTACCTTGGACACGCGATCGCGGGACTTTCATTGATGTGTGTTGGGCCGTCCGCCATCGAAGTGCCGAGGTGAAATCGGGCCGGCGAAGAATGGCGGCTATCGGCCACTTTGAGTCAGTCGTCGTCTCTATCAAGTCGCTCCATAGCTGCCCTTCGATGTCTGGCTGACCAATCAGCACCGGCACAGGTGACCAGGCTCAGGCTCACCGGACAACTTGACCAACGTCGTCAGCCAGTCGATCCGATGCCAAATTCTGTGGCCGGACCCGCCATACTGAGCCTATGGATCGATCCATCGCCAAAGTTGGGGAACCTGCTCACGTGTCTGACGACTTGAAACTGCCGCATTTGTAAGTGCTTGAATCTAAACAAATGCATCGATTGGCCGCGGCGAGTTGTTGTGTAGTCCACAAGCCAACAACCCGCCGCATATCTGCCGCTCAACCGACAACCCGCCTCCAAAATGGAGGACGAGCCAACAATGTGACCCAAATCCGCAGGCGCGACGAACAATCCGCCGCGAATTTGTCGTTAGATCTAGCGCTTCAATTTGCGCTGTACATTGGCGCGACGCGATGCTCGTGGTGCTCCGAACGTGTGTTGAGCCTTTTTCGCCCGTCCCCTTCGTGCGGTATTCATCTCCGTCGATGGCTCCGCTACGAGGGGAACTGCAGGGACCCACGCCATGCGGACTTGTTCTAGGAGTCCCTGGTGGCCCACGATTTCCGCCACCGGAGCTCTCCACCTCCGTATTTGCGAGGGCTGTGCCAGGTGGGCGCTACACAATGCGTCGAGGCCTTGCTCGTACCCCTTTACCAGAACGTCTTCAAGCGCGCGATCGAGAAGGCCCCGGCCAGCAACACGGTCCAAGGCATTAGACCTTTGAACCATGGGCGAACGGTACAGGTCGAGTTCGTCGATATCGCCCATGTACTTGCACACTGCATCTGTAAGGAGAGCACAGGTGTGCAGTGCTCGAGGATCTACTGCGGACAGGTGTAACCAGCGATCCACGCCTGGCGTGACGTCGAGGGGCGGGATGAACTTCTCGATGGCCTTCGGGTTTACCGCTTGAGATTGAGCTTGTTCAAGTCGGGATTTGGATAGATCCGCCAAGCGGCCGTGCGCCGATGTCGACAATCGAGCCAATGCAGGCGGCCTGTCTGTTCCCAACATCGACCACCCCCAGAACGCACCAGGTGAAGGTGTCGAAGAGACAGGCGTCCGATAGGTGACTATCTCGGTCTGCCTATCGGTCGTGGTCTTGTTCCACTTCATCGGAGGTCGTGCAAGCACTGCGAACCCAGCGTGTGCCAATGGTTCGCTGGGCGGTGCCAGAAAGTGCCGCCGCGTTCGCTCGGACGACGCCCATGCCTGGTAGTCCTTGAGCGTCTCCGAGGCTTGCTCGTACGGGAAGTGCCACATCATCGTGGCTGCATCGCTGCTGTCAAATAGATCCAGTCCACAAGCACAACGGCCTACATCCAGTTCGGCCGTCGTACTTGAAGCGTACGGTTGTTCGCACCGTTCGCAGGTGGTTCGCAGCGGAACCTCATGCCAGGGACAGAGCTCTATGGACGGGAGTTGAAACAGCGCGCAGTGGTAGCCGTATCGCGCACACCTTGGGCAATGTCGCAGAGGAAGATCTTCGCCACGCCAATGGCCGTGGAGATCCAGTGGACTCCAGGCACCCACAGTCCAGTACCTGGGTGCCTGCGTATAGCGGAGCCCAATCCGTTCCTCGAACCGGTGGCGGGACGCACCCGGTCGGTGGCAAGCCTGCAAAAGGTTGAGGTCCTGCGACCTCCGGATGCCGAGCACGGGAAACAGGTCCTTCGGCTCAAGGCAAGACAGGCGACAGATCCGAAACGCTATCCCGAAGCCCGAAATGTAGGGAAATGGCTCCAGCTCCACGCCGAGCAATTCGGGCCGTTCCACCCGATACGAAAGGATGTCCCGCCACGCGTTCATGCCGCCTCACCGGTAACAAGCAGATTCGCGCGGACAAACTCGAGGCGGAGATACCCGCTCACCCGGATGGCCTGTTCGATTTGCTGTGCGGTGAACTCCTGGAAGTTTGGGGTTGTCGGCGCAACGTGCGCGAGCAGGTGTTTAACCACGCCGGTAAAAGTCGACATCGGCCATGCATCGCTCGGGGTGAGGTTGGCCTCGGCACGGATTCTCGCCACCACTTCCATCATCAACGGTGCTTGACTCGCAAGCGTCCAGCCGTTGTCAAAGGCCTCACAGGCGAAATACCGTGAGTACGGCATATCAGCAGCTGGCCAGCAGACTGATCGATCATAGCGATCGAGCGCGTGCGTGATCTCTGCGATGCCGACGAGCGGCGAAAAGGGGTGCGTCCCCATGAACCACCGACGCAACATGTGGCTTGGGTATTCAGACCAATCGTCGCGTACGTCGACACCCGACGCATCGCTCTGCTTGAAGAACACGATGAACAGGCGAAGTCTGGCGTCGGTCAATTGTTCGTCAACATCGGCGAGATAGTCGAACTCTGCACGCGTGATGCGTTGCGCGTTGTCGATAAACATCACCATGAGGTCCTGTTCGGCCTGACCACAGCGCGTTTTGACGAAGTTGATCAGGCGATCCTTCCCCTTGCAGGGTGAGAGGCGGTCGGTATTAGTGAGACGAAGCCCGTTGGTGATCGCCGTGTAGAACGCGCCATCGCTGCGTCGGTTGCCGCTCGGCATGATCAATCGTGACGCCACGCCGATCGGACTGCGGTGCTCGTCGACGAGCCATCGCGAGGCGTGATCGGTGAGATACTGCTGCGCACTCGTCTTGCCAAGGCCGCCGCCGCCGAAGAATGACGCGCCGTGGTGATCGTTTTCGATATGTCCAAGGATGAAGTTCGCCACGGCCTCGGTGGGCTTGGTGTAGATCTGGAACCCGTTCGGAACAAGGATGGGGTGCTTTTTTTCCATGGGATGCTCCAGGTAAACGCGGTACACAGCCCATCGCGACGTGCAATGGGCCGGGTGAGGGGAGCTGCACGCAGGCGCGCTAGGAATCGCGCATGTTATCCATGCTGATCCAGCCGCGCGTCGGTGCTCGCATGGGCGTACTCATGAGTGAGTGCCGACTAGAAGGCGATGGCGACTTGGGATGCTGCTGCTGGATGTAGGCCAACTGGTCCGCGGCTTGCTGCGACGTGCGCGCGTTTGCACGAAGGAAGTTGACGTACGCGGTCACGGCGCACTCCACCCCTTTGAGACTCAGGCCGCCTTCTTGTTTACTCCATTGGTGAATCAGCGTCCGCGTTGTCTCGTCATGACGTGTCTGATCCCAGGGGGGCGCGGCGCGCAACACCCCGATGGGCTGACTGGCGGTGCGGTACACGATCAAGGTCCGTAGGTCGTTCCGATGAATGCGTGCAAGTAGTGTTTTCCCGACGAGCTCCCACCGACCATCGAGTTCAGGACTGCGATAGCGGACGTAGGCATAGTTCACGTGGGGGAGGGTGCCTGTTTTTTTGTTGCCGACGACCTTCAGGGCAACGACGATGCTGTTCATGTCTGCCGCGCACTGTGAAGCGTCGCTCGGCTGATACAGACAGATGTCTCGTCTGGCGCGTTGCTGCAAGAACTGCAGTGGACTGAGATCACCGAGTGCGGGATGGGGTGTCGCGTTGTAGTTGGCGACGGCCACATCGATAAATTCCTCCAAGAGGTGAAGCTGTATCGGATGGTCCTTGGGCGAGAAGTCGCTGATGCGAACCTTGTCCTCGTCCAGCCTGGTGGCGGGCTCGAAGCCACCTGGAAGCATGCGGAATGCCCCCTTTTCCATACGTGAGTTCAGCTGCTCAACGATGGGGCGCGAGCGCGGCTGGTGCGGGCGCCCCAGCGTGAAAATGCCGTCATGCGCGCGACAAAACGCGTCTTCGACTTTCCAGGAATGATGTCCTTTGTGGTTGTCCAGCGCGACCATCAAGGGTCGTGAGAACCCGAGCGGCTCCGGCAACGCGCTGGGCATCCCTGCGCCCGGCGCATAGTGCAGTTCCGGAATGATGAGATCACGTGGCGTCCATTTCTGAAGGCTGTCCGCCATGGTCTGGGTGACGTCTTGGTTGTTGTAGTTGCGCCCGACGCGGAGAACCCATGAAAGAATGGCGCGCGACTCTGTTTCGACCTCCGGGATCCACCAAAGTGCGGTCACGGGGCGGGTTACAGTGCTGCCGTTGGGCCCTGGGACCTGCAGTTCCGCCTCGATGTCGATACGGTGGCCATCCAGCTCCGCGCGATCGAAGATCTCGCCACGGAAGATGTCGGCCAACCTCGAGGAATGCGGACTTTCGTCCGAGAACGCATCCGGCATCGGGGCTGTCTCGATGCGCCGGTTGCGGAGGTAGCGAAGTAGCGCCCGCTTGCCTTTGTCCGGTCGGTTCAAGGGATAGAAGTCGTGGAGATCCTTCCTCGTCAGTTCCTTGACGAGTTTCTTGTGGAGCTCGAGAAACTTCCGGGGAATCTGACCTGACGGCAACGGCGTGCTAAATCCATGCACCCATTCTTTAATCTGGGGCTGGGCAGCCAACATCGCCGCCATGGCATGGGGACCTGCCTTGATGGGCATCGCGCCGCCGTTGACCGCCTCTTCCTTGGAATAGCTTCCCCAGGGCACGCAGACGCGATAGCCGAAGGGGCGCCCATCCAGGGCCAACTTCGGGGCGCGATCGACCATCGAGCGCAGCCGTTTGCGACACAGCTTCGACTCACGAGCGGCCACCGTAAGGTTGACTTCACCCAAGCAGACGGCGCGCAGGGCCTGGCATTTCGCCAGATAGCGCTCGCGGTGCTCAAGCGCAACGGTTTCCAGTGGGGGCTGATACCACGATGCCACTTCGGTTTCGCTGCAAAGAGCCAGTTTTTCACGAGACATGACCTACCTCCATTGTGTAAAGGCAAACGAGGCCATCGCGCCGTTCTGGGGCGCGTGTGTTTTCAGGGTGGCGTCAACGACGCCCCGGGTTCCTGACGATGAGCGAGATCTCCGAGGCCTCGGGGAGATATCGGCCCGTAGCGCTCCGCGTGTACGGTTTTGCCTATCCGGCCGGTGATCTGCTTGGCGAGTCGCTACCACCCCCGTTGGCTGACGTGCCAGGGCCCGTCGAGTCGTAGTGTTCGCAACGTTGATGCATGGTGAGGGTGTTTTTGAACAGGGACAGCTGTTGGGGCGGCACCTCGAAGGGGGCAGGAGGTTGTTCGCCGCGGAGGGGTGTTGTGGTGGCGGTGAGTGGCTGACTAGGCATGGACTTCCTCCAATATCGAATCGAGGCTGAGTCGCCGAGTCAGGTCCAGGCGCAAGGTTCCGCTGTGTACCAGCGAGGCGGCGACAGCGAGAACTTGGTCGTGGCCAAACTGGGGGAAATAGTCGATGAGCGCGCGAAAGCTTGACCGTGGTGTGACGCCGAAATAGGCCGTGATGCCTTGGCGTATCGTCAGCCGTGAAGGAATGCGTCGAGCATACTGAACGTGCGGAAGCAATTCGAAGTACGTGCGAATCGCCGTGCTTTCCGCGAGGAGTTCTTGCTCAGTGACGTATGTAAGCGTGATGTCATGCCGCTGTGCTGCCAGCTCCATGCGCTCGCGGTCACGCATGGCAGCGCCATCACGCTTGTGACCGGGTGTCCCGATGTTTGGCACGCCCACGAGGAACCTTTCCTGACCTGTTTTCGCCCGCGTCCAGAAGGCGATGTCGATCGCGAATTTGGGAGAGACAAGGATCTTTCGTGGGCGCTCGACAAAATGCTCGATGCCTGGATCGAATTCGATCCTTAGTGCAAGCGCCAAGTGGAGGTATTCGGCGAGCTTCACCGTTCGCGAATTTTTCGGGGAATAAAAGAGGAAAATCTCCCGGGACGTTGCTTCGCCCAGCGTGAACGGGCGTGCTTGGTAGGGGAGGGTGTGGTTGTGGTGTTGATGTGCTTTTTCTTCAACCTCAACGGTGGCGCTGCGTCCAGCACTCATGAGTCGGATCCTCGCGTTTAGTGGCACCGAAGTACTCCCGACGCGTCGACGTGTCGGGAGCAACAAGAGCGAAGCCGATGGAGAACGAACATCAAGCTGTAGCTTGGGGTCTAGTTGACCTGGGGCTGTGCCACCATCCGGGGCCGAATGCGGTGTTCGCGAGGTGCCGGCCTCAACCTGTAGCTCAGCACCTCATAAGTGATCGGATCGACCGTCGCGTCGAGCAAGTACTGGCGTCCACGAATCCACACGGATCGCGCGGAATGGATGGCATCGAGGAGGTCCAGGTCGGCGTCATTGGTGGGCAGGAGGTAGCACAGCAGGGCGCCGACAGCGACCTGCTCATGATGATTCGGGTGCATTGTTCGATTCCTTCTGGGTTGATGGCTTCTTGACAAACAACCTGAAGTGCGCAACGCTGCGTGTGCAAGCTCGCAGTTGTTCGCTCAAGCCCCCGTTCACAGCGGGGGCTTCCGCATTTCAGGGACATGTAACTCTTACGGTGACAGAGTCCGTGCCGCTCGATACTAAGTGCCGCTCCTGCGACGACGCCCCAAGAGGCGAAGCTGGTGCAACGCTAGCTCTACTTGGCCGTTGAACTCACCGGGAGGTGATCTTTGCTGGGGTGAATCTCGGTGTTTGGATATCGCGTGGTCGATTTTCTCCTCTTCTGCCGGGAATGGGGGGCAAACCGTTAGCTACTGCGCGACCAATACGAGGAATGAGGTGCCGTGGTATCCATCCGCAATCCACCTGGCCGGTTTTAGCTGAGCGCCGGAAACTCGGCTCCTTGCCGCAGCTTGGCCAGCCACGCAGCCACGTCTTTGGTCAGCGCGAATTTGCCGCGTCGGTGCTCCACCGCGAAGACCGGCACGGGCACGGTACCGCGGGCAATCGCTTGCCGCAGCGCCTCAACGCTCGGGTAGCCCAGTGCCGAGCGCAAATCGTCGCCACACAGGAGCGGCGCTCCATAGCGGGCCAGCAGATTACGTTCGAGGAGATCAGCCAGGGAGGATGTCGTCATGAATCGTGGTCACAGTGGGTCACGTCGTGACACATGCTAGAGTCGCAGCCTCCTCCTCGGTAGCCGGCAAATCAAGGGCTTTGTTTTACTCTATATTTCGGCGTAACCCATTGAACTTGCGGGTATGTGGTGGTGGCCCACATGCCATTTGGGCCACCGGAGGATGAGCATGCGTCGAACCCGAAATCCCCAGAGGCGAACCATCGACGGGCAGCGCGTGCGCGTGTGGTACGGCTGGCTATGTCGATTTTCGGGAAGCCTCACGGCCTATAGGCTGGAGAAGCAACTGGTGCCAGAAGGATTCGCCCGTGCGGCCGACGGTACCTTGTCGCACCGCAATCGTATGATCCGCTACCGAGACGGCAAGCACGTACCCCGGCCCACTCTCGTGGAGCGGGCCGAGGCATTGTTCCCTGGAGGGCGCGCATTGCTGGAACATCCCTACTGGGAAATTCTTGACCCCGATCGGAACGTGTCCGCCTGTGCAGATGAATGGTTGGCTCGTCTAGGTGTCGACGTGCAGCGCATCCTATTCATGCCAAGACGCTCAGTTGTTGATTTTCGACCAGCTCGCCGCACGCTTACGAGCGTACCGTTGCGGTATTTGGAAGATCTGGGAACCTTCGAAGCACTGGCCGCCACCGCTCTGCTCGTGCGGGAAGCGCTGCACGCAGGTGATGCGCGATGCGCGCGTCGTTGTGCCGTCACTTTCTGGCGGCTGTTGCTCGTGATCAGCTCGTCGCTCCCGTTCTACGACGTGCTGCTTAACATGGCCAAACTGGCGGACGAGGCGCTTCTCCACCGAGTGGTTTACCGCGGTGAACAGGTCTCACTCACCTCTGTGGCCATTTGGAACTACGAAACCGTGTTGGATCGCTACTGCCTGGTCCAGCAGATGGACAGCACCTTGAAGCCAGGGCACGTCAGCTGGGTAAAGGCGCGCTTGTCGATGATCCGTGGTGACAAAGGCATCGACCTGCAATGGGCGTTTCGATTGCCCGTGGTGGCTACATCGGCCCTTCAGGCCGATCCGGAAAGGCATGCGCGCTACTTGCGGGAACAAACGGTTCGGCAAATGGCGTTCGATTATTGCTCTACCGACTTATGGCAACGCCGATCCTTTGTGGACGACATGATGGCTTTCTTTAAGGATCCCGAAGGGCGTTGGCCCTGCGGTCGATACGGCTTTGGGCCACCTAGCGTTGTGAGGTTGATCGGTATGTCGGGGCCCTAACAGGCTGTTGAAAAGCGCCCTTGCCTATGAGGGCGCCCCCGATCGATGTCCATTTTCGCTCGCGACGGCATGATGGCCTGACCGATTTCAGGCTGGGTGCGGCGCTTTCGTCGCCGCACCCAGCCTGACTCATCCTCAGGTGCCTCCTGCAGCCAGCAGGTTGCGCATCCTGACCAGGTTCCACCCCATCATGGTCAGCTGGAACAACGCATGGACTCGCGCTTTGCCACGCTGTTTGACTTGCCGGATCGTGCCGATCACCTTGCCCCAACCGAACGGCTCTTCCACACGTTTGCGCTTGCGCTGGCTGACGGCATAACCCGCATGCCGACGGGTGCGTTGGTCGATCGCACTGCCTTTGTCCTTGGCCGCGACATGGGCGGTGATGCGCAACGCGCGGCACTTCGTGACGAACGACTTCACGTCATAACCCTTGTCCGCGCCCACCGTCTTGCGACGCTTGCCGGGCAACGATTCCAGTAGTTCCAACGCGGTGTCGCGCTCGGCCGTACCGGTGGCGTGACTGACGTGCGCCCGCACCACCAGCCCGTGGCGGTTCTCCACCACGGTATGCCCCTGATAGCACAGCACCGCCGCGGTGTTGGCTGACTTGCGATACAGCCGGGCGTCCGGATCGGTGGTTGACGCGTGCGTGTCGTTCTTGCGCTGCTCGCCATGGAAGTCGCGTTCCCGGTTGCGGCCGATGTCGCCCGGGCCGTCGTCCTTCGGGCGGAAGCTCTTGTGCGAAGCCCATGCCTGGATCAGCGTGCCATCCACGCTGAAATGATCCGTGGACAACAAGTCGCGCTGCTCGGCCAGGCGCACCACTTCGGCGAACAGTTCCGGAATCACCGCATGCTCCAGCAAGCGGTCGCGATTCTTGCTGAAGGTCGAGTGGTTCCATACCGCATCGTCGATGCTCAGCCCGACAAACCAACGGAACAGCAGGTTGTAATGCACTTGCTCGACCAGCTGCCGTTCGCTGCGAATGCTGTACAGCACCTGCAGAAGTTGGGCGCGCAGCAAGCGTTCCGGCGGAATCGACTCGCGCCCGCCTTCGGCGTACGCCGTATCGAGTAGCGGCGAGATGCGCTTGAGCGCGGCGTCGAACAGCGCACGGATCGGCCGGATCGGATGATCGGCGGGAACGAAGCTTTCCAGGTGCACCGTCGTGAACAGCGATTCTTGCATCACATCCGCACCGCGCATGAAAACTCCGATCTCGATATCGTCCGCAAAGGCTACCAAGATCGCGCCGCGATGCGGGAGAATTTCAACAGCCTGCTAAGTGCGGATTCCGGTCGACCGATACCGCGATCGCCTTCTCGATGCTTCGGCGCGCCCAACGCTGACTGTTGTAGGAGTCGGGAAGTAGGTGCCGGTTAGCTAGTGTGGCTCGCGGTCTTCACAATGCGTCTGGGGGAGCGCCGTTATGCACGCCTATGCTGACGACTTGTTAGAAGGCTCAATTTCTTTCAGAAGCCGTTCTTGCTCGGTAGCATCAAGTGAACTGAACGCTCGGATCATTCGAGCAAGCCGTTCGTTGTCGGCGTATAGGTACGCCAACGGCACGCCAAGCGCCTTTGCTAAGCGCAACGCCGTCGCTTGATCTGGGGCATGGATGTCCTGCTCGTATCGGTTGATGCGTGTGCTAGCCACAAAGGGATCCAGACCGGCAAGGATGCCCAGTTCCTTCTGGGATAGACCGGCGTCCAAGCGCGCTTGCCGTAAACGTTTGCTGACGATGGATGACGATTCACGCAGGCGAGGCATGGAATTCTCATGGACGAGGACCCCATGAGATTCGTTGCTTTGCCGCGGCACCGATACTACGATATTCGTAGTTTTATCGATAGCCCAAACGCTTGGTCACCCTACCAACCGATGGGAAGCCAGACCTATGCTCTTGCAATTGGTGTTCGAAGATCAGTGGTCCATCCCCGTGCTGATGGATGATCGGCTGCAGGAGGCACTTGGCATGCAGCGCGAGCGAGCCTGTCGCGAAGAGTGCGATCTCATGTTTGCCGAGCGCATATCAACTTGCTTTGCAAACTCGCTTGAAGAATGCCTCGACACCGACTTGCAGCTACCGACAGACAGCCAGGTGAAGTACGCCATGGACATCGCTCGCGAACTCGGGGTGTCGTTGCCTGCCGACGCGCTACGTTTCCGCGGCGCAGCTCATGAGTATATCCATCGCTTTGAGGATGCATTTCGGGCAAGCCGCGAGCGACGTCGGCGTTCGGCACACCGCTTCGGGAAATAGAACCATGAGAGTGGCCCACATATGACCCTACCTTACGAACATACTTGGGTAGTCGTTGCAACGCGGCGCTTCCTGACTGCACCGCTGACCGATTGAAGAGTTCCTGCCGAAGTTCTCTAGGAGGGTGATCGTCCTGTGGAAAAAGTGACCACAAAAGCACTTGAAAAGCTGCTTGTTACTGCACGTTCGACGCCACAGGGGCCAGACGCGGCGCGAATACAAGAGGCGGTCTTCAAGGCCCTTCTGGATGCGACTGTCTATGCACACGTGCCGATCGAGCCGGCGCCGCCCGGGCGGATGCGTTTCATTCAGTTTGTGCGCCCGGACAACGGCCAAACTGTCCTGCCGTTCTTCAGCGACCGAGCCCAAGCTGAGCAGCCACAAAGAAAGGGCGTGTCGATCGTCGCGATGTCGGGTCGGCAACTGTTCGAGTTGACTCAGGGCGCCACGCTGATGCTCAACCCGAACCTGGATATGGTGGCGTTGTACCCACCGGAGATCGTCGCTCTTTTGGAAGGTAAAGAGCTCGGCTACTTTGCGAAGCATACGTTGGAGGAAGATGTTCCCGTAGGCGCGTGCCTGCCTTCCGTTCCAACGAGTGATCTCGACCTTGCACTCCGAGGACTGTTTGAAGAAGAGCAGACGGTCAGGGCAGCATATCTGGTCGAAATTCACCGCGAAGATGAGTATGCAGAAGTATTCCTATTGGTCACGATCGTGGCCGCATCTTCTCATCATGAGCGGCTGCTTCAGCTGGTAACGCTAGCGCTGAAGATGCGTTCAACCAACCTTGAGCTGCCTCTAAGCATCTCGTTCGTGGAGCCAGGCGAGCCGCTTCCAAAGGTTTGCCACGCCGGGGTGCAGTTCTTCGGAAGATGATGGCCACGTGTCCATGGCTGGCTCTGTACCTCGCCACAGTCCACGCAGCTGCCAGGCTACGGTTTTCAAAGCAGCTTCAAACGAGGGGCGGTCATGACTACGCCAAGTGAAAGAACTAGAGCGCTCCTATGGGCAGGCGGATTTCTGATCGAGCTTGCCCGAGATGACAAGTTGCCAATCGACGTCAGAGGGAGCGCGGTTCTGATCGCACGTCACTTCCCGACGGTCGAGCAAATTTCGGCAGTGGCGTTTCCCAGACATCCGTCCGGGCTCGGTCTTGAGCTAGCTTCTCCCGATGAAGTCCCTTCTTGGATCGAAGGATGCCGCTATGGCCCTCTGCGCCACTCCACGCGACTTGCCATGCCTGAGAGGACTGAATCCGTTGGTCTCGCGAATGCCCGCGCTACGGGATGCTAGGCAAAGGGAAGGGACCTACATGCGGACATTGGGGCAAGATGATTAGGGACCGTTATCGGGAGTAGGGCAAGTATAGAGTTCGACCCGACCCGTGATAGCGAGCTCCAACGTCCATACCAGCAGATGCGGCCGAGCTCCACCCATGTTACTGGGTCGCGGCTGTAGGATTAGCGGTGGCGAGCGGCTGGCTGGCATCATCGAAGTGGGCTTACAGCACATCGACGCCTGTATCGGCGGAAACGATCGCTAAATCGTCGAAACGGGCTTCGCGCCGATGGCAGACCTGCTGGTTTACGAATGGATGGCGATTCGTTCGCAGCCCCACTGCACTTTACCGGTCATCGCTTCGACGTGGGGGTGATATCCATAGACACCTTCTATGCCAGGTAGCAAAGGGGGCTCGGCGCCTCAGGGCTGGCCCGCCAGTGGCGCCGCTGGACATGCCGGCAAATCACCTGATGCGCCCACCCTGCGCGCCCCCATGTTGCGCAGAATCGACTGCGTCGGGCTCATCCACAATAGTCCCTGTGCCGCGCAGCGCGCGGCGTAATCGAACAAAGCCTGCATGTGCTTCGGCTCGAAATCGATGAAGCTGGTTTGTGGGTAGTCCGCTGGGATCTCGGTGAGGTGGAACTGCATGCCGAGGCGTTGCGCCGCGCCAATGTTGTCGATTATCGCCTCGCGCGTCTTGTAGGTCATCTCGGCGGCGAAGGCGTTCGCGAGGATGTCGATAGTGTTGTAGCGCGTGGTCTGTGGCGTGCGTGCAAGCTGGCCGTTGACGATCATGTACAGGTGCGCGCCGCGCAGCAGCGGTAGGTCGGCTGACTGGATCCCTACGATCATCGGCATGCTGAAGACCGAGGTAGTCACGCCGCCGTCCACGTGCATCTCGTCGTACTCCCGGTTGCCGTCGCGCACGTGGATCAATACGGGTGGAAAGACACCCGGCACGCTGGCCGAGGCGATCAGTACGTCGCGAAACAACCGGCGCGCAGTGGGACCGCCGTGTTGCGCGATCTCTCCCAGGTTCCACAGCATGGTCTCGTGCTTGTCCAGGTCGGTGGTTGCCACGACCAGCCGGCGACCCTTCGCCGCCTCATGCGCCACGTCGGCGATCATCTGCGGGGTAACGAAGTGATTGACCAGCTGGAACAGCGCATTGCGATGCGGCAGCCCACGGGGCCATAGCAGCCGGGCCAAGATGGTGCGGGTCGGCGAACGCATTAGCCGCGCGATGCGCTCGCCGGTGAACGCTTCCTGCATGCGCGCATCCCAGTCTGGCCCGAGAAACGCAAAGGGCGCCAGCAACGCGCCGGCACTCGCTCCGGTGACCAGTTCGAACTGCGGGCGCGTATGCGCACGACTCATCCCGGCTAATGCGCCAGCACCGTAGGCACCGCCCGAGCCGCCGCCGGACAGTGCCAGGATGTCGACCTTGCCGCCTTTCGCCGCAGCACGCAGGCCGCCGAAGAAATTGGGTGCCGATGCAGTGAACGTGCGCAGGTCGGTGGTGACCAACCGCACGCTGGGCGGGAATCCATCAGGCAAAGCCGTGCCAATCAGCGTGGGTGGTGCTGAACGGCGCGGCGTCGTCTGGCAACCGGCCAGCGCCAGCAGTCCAAACATCAGCAGAATCGGCTTGCAACGCATCGCGCTGCTCCCGATGGCGATGAGGGTCAGCGGCAGTATGCGCCGCGATGAAGCTCACCTTCAAACACCTTCGTTCCGATGCTGCAGAGACAATGTCACAGACACTGCCGACCTGCGATTGGAAGGCTGCGCTGTATCGATTAACGGCCCCGATCGAGGGGCGCTTCCCTTAGCCGAAACGTGAACTCCGATTGCGCAAAAATCTGCTTGCGCTCGAATCGCGGGTCCAACGAAGCGATGCAGTCGAACCCCGCTCGCGCCATCTTTACGCCAAGACGGATGTTCTCGGTATGGCACATCAGGCCTTTGGCAATCGCTCGATCGATGGTGGGGAGGCGGATGCGAATGTTCGCGGTAAGTAGAACAAGCCATCGACAGGGCCTCTGCCGAAGGGGACTTGAGCGGCGACCTCGGCGTCCGGGATCGCCGAAGTCGTCCGCATACCGAGCAGGCTCAGCCCATATTCCACCAAGTGCGTCAGACTTGGCGCGCTTTGCTGTTGATCTTCTTTTGGAACGCACGAAGGAATGTAGTAACGGCTTCGTTCACCCACTGATCTCGCTGGGCTGCCGATGCCGGTGACTCTGGGTGGGTCAGGCATTGTATCTGAGCCTCACCTCGGACCATGTTCATGAATAGCGACGCCGCAGCGTCGCGACCGATGCCGCCAAGGTCCAGTTGGTCCTTCGCCATCGCAGCTTCAAGCATTTCTGAAACGATGTTGTTCATGGCACCGGGTCCGGTGAGATAGAAACGCCGGGCTAGTTCTGGAAAGCGGGGAGCTTCCGAGACAATGATCCGAAATACCGCCAGAACGTCAGGCGACAACACCATTTCCAGGTAGGTGTTCCCTATCTCTGTCAGGCTGCCCTTCAGATCCTGATCGGAGAGCCTGTGCTCGCGAGCATTCCGTATCAGCTGCTCGCATTCTGCATCGACGACTGCCCTGAATAGCGCTTCCTTGTTCGGGTAGTGGGAGTAGACCGTCGACTTCGATACGCCAGCGGCCTGCTGGATCATGTCGGTCGTGGCGAGACTAAAGCCGTTGGCCAGAAAGATCTTTCGGGCGGCGGCGAGGACCGCGCGTGCCTTGTCGGATGGAACGGCCGCAGCCTCATCCGACGCAGAGCGCGCGGGGGCAGGGGTATTCGTCGTCAGGCGCTTTGGCGAGATGGTCATGGGGCTCAGGCGGTCAGTGGCTTCGGCTCGGATCATATCAGAAACAGGCGATACCGTACCGATCGGTATGTTTATATGCGATCTCCTTGGCCGGTTTATTTGTTGGACTTTATTTTGACTGTTGACAGTACCGAACCGCTCGGTATAGTCTGTGCGCCGTTCGATTCCATTAGGGCCAGAACAATGCGACTTCAATTAGTTCGTGTACCGATGACTGCCTGGGGTACTAGGCTGGGTGCCCGCATGGGGCTGATAGCCGCCTGTGCTTTCGCCACCAGCATTGCGCTGTCCTCATGCGCCGCAATTCCAAACCTGGGGCCCGCACCCAAGCCCATGCCGGCGGAGGCATTCGCCTCCAAACAGAGCTTTGCGGCGCCCGAGAGCGATTGGCCTTCCCAGGATTGGTGGCGTGCATTTCAGGATCCTCAGCTCGACAGGCTGATGGACGAGGCCGTGGAGCAATCACCCACCATGGCGCAGGCGCAGGCACGGCTGCGGGAGGCGGTCGCTCGTACCGGCTCTGCCCGAGCGGCGCTCTTCCCCAGCATTGGTGCCAACGCCTCAGTCAACAAAGAAAAACTCAGCTACAACAGCATCATTCCCGCCGGCGCCGTACCCCGGGGTTGGAATGACCTCGCCCAAACGACGCTGGATTTCAGCTGGGAACTGGACTTCTGGGGGAAAAATCGATCGGCCCTTCGCGCCGCTGTCTCCGACGCAAAAGCAGCTGACGCCGACGCCGCCGGTGCCAAGCTGTTGCTGACGACGTCGCTCGCCGATACCTATATTCAACTGGAATATCTCTTTGACCTGCGCGACGTGACTGCAGAGACACTTCGCAATCGGCAGGACTCCGCCCGACTGGTGCAACAGCGCCTGGCCCAAGGTCTGGACGCGCAGATTTCCGTTGAGGAAGCGGCAGCAAGAGTCAACCTTGCTCAAGCTGATCTCGCCGAGGCAGACGAGCAGATAAAACGGCTCTCTCTCGATTCGTGTGGTTGACCTTTACCCGACCACCTGTTGAGCCGCATGCGTCCACGGGTTTTTCGGCA